>CAJQPO010000034.1 GCA_905480225.1 uncultured Flavobacteriales bacterium
GTGAAGGTAACAGTCACATTAGAATCTATTCTGTAACCGGTCAGATTGTTCGAGAGTTGAAATTCAACAGTACGAAGATGATCGATATGACAGGTGTTGATAAGGGTGTTTATATTGTAAGAGATATGGAAACCGGGGATATGATGGAAATCGTATTGATATAAAGAAGTTTTAAAGTAAATCATAATGGACAGGCTGGATTGCTTCTCTTTACAAAAGAGCAAGTAGTTCAGCCTTTGTGATTTCATAGTTTATTAAAACGGCAAGAATTATTCGTGTTTCCAACCGCATTTAAAGAAAATCTAAAACAACTATTCATTACATTTGTTATGTAAAGAAATGCAGTTTCCTTATGGATATTGATCCAATCAAAAATTGGCTTCCAAATGCTCGGAAACCGATTATTATTTCTGGTCCTTGTAGCGCGGAATCCCGCGATCAGGTAATTCAAACTTGCTCAAAACTTTCGGAATCAGGAAAAGTAAGTATTTTGCGAGCTGGCATATGGAAGCCAAGAACACGACCGAACTCCTTCGAAGGCGTTGGCTCTATTGGATTACCATGGATTAAGGAAGCAGCCGAACTCACTGGATTACCTTGCATTGTAGAGGTTGCTAATGCACAACATGTGAAAGCGGCTTTAAATGCCGGTATTGATATGTTTTGGATTGGTGCTAGAACAACAGTAAATCCATTTTCAGTTCAAGAGATTGCTGATTCACTGGTAGGTAAAGACATACCTGTTTTTGTGAAAAACCCTATTAATCCTGATTTGCAACTGTGGATCGGAGCATTAGAAAGACTGAATAATGCGGGTGTAAAAAAGCTTGGCGCCATACACCGTGGTTTTTCAACATTTGAAAAAACACTTTATCGAAACGTTCCTAAATGGGATTTTCCAATTGAACTTAAGCGTCAGTTCCCTAATTTACCAATACTTTCCGACCCAAGTCATATCGGCGGTAAAAAAGAACTGATTTCCATGTTGTCTCAAAAAGCATTGGACCTAGACATGGATGGATTAATGATTGAGAGTCACATCGACCCAAGCAAAGCGCTTAGTGATGCAGAGCAACAAATAACTCCAGTTGATTTAGCAGACTTGTTCAAGCATTTGATAGTCCGAAGAAAAGAAGTTAACGATGACGCGCTCAGTTCGATGCTTGATAAGTTGCGCAAAGAAATTGACTTAATTGATACTGATATTTTAGAGAAATTGGCTGCGCGATTTAAAATCATCGAAGATATTGGTGAAGAAAAAAGATTGAAAGGGGTTACGATATTACAAGTGGATCGGTGGAATGAAATAATTGCAACAAGAACAGAGCTTGCAAATAAATTGGATTTAAGTGAAGAATTTGTAAGCCGTTTGTTACAAATTATACACAAAGAGTCTATCAATCATCAAATTAAAATAATGAATTAATTCATTACATCAGTAATAATTTAAGCCATTAGTTTGGCAATGTTTTGCGTTCTTGAGTTGTGTTCCAAAATAATTTTTACCAGTACGGTAATTGGTATAGATAGTATCAATCCTGGAACACCCCAGATGAATCCCCATAGCATCAACATAATCAAAACGGTTACGGTATTTATTGAGAATGTCTTACCCATCATTATGGGTTCAAGTATTCCGCCAAATAAAACTTGTACCGAAGTAATAATGATGAAGAATAAAGCCAATGTTCCCGTACTTTCAATTTCTGCTAAAGAAAAAATACCTAGGCACAAGGTCGATATTACGGAACCAACCATCTGAACAAAATTAATAGCAAAGGCAAATAATCCCCAAAATATCGGAAAGCTCACATCAAAAGCGACACATGCCAATCCGAATCCAACTCCAGTCAGAGCGCTCAAAATAAACTTAACTTGAATAAATTTGACAATGCTCTTTTCTATCTTAAGCATCGTTTTAATTGCGGTACTCCTTCTCCGAGCAACTGTAGAATTCATGATGCTTTGTAAGTCTAAAGAGCCAGCTAAAAGTAGCATTAGAAAGAAAAACAACATTAACAACTGCGTGATAAATTTCTGGAGAAACTGAATAGTGTTGCCAAAATAACTTAATAGGTTCGAGCTGCCATCCTCTCCTTGTAAAAAATCATGAATGCTGTCATCACCTATTTCAGTACTTATTCCCAAGAATTGTTCTATCGGTCTAATCACATCCAGGAGTTTATCTTCCATTTTAATTAACAACTCTGAAGTGTTAGAATTCATGATTTCCTGACTTGATAATTGAACCAGTTCACTACTTATTTTGAAAAAACAAAAGATAATAAGCATTACAGACAACAACGAAATAATTTTAGGTATCTTCTTTTTCTTCATCCAACGCATAAATGGAGTAAATAAAATGGATAGAAAGAGTGCACTTGCTAAAGGGATAAATATGAAAGCCAGTAATTTTAACAGATAGAAAATAAGTGGAATGATCATTAATATGAGGATGTTTTTTATCGTCTTAACATCTCTTACCCGGTTTCTTAGGTTTTTTTGAATGTGCTCGTTTTCCATCGGTAAAAATCTACAGCGAAAAAGGTACGGATTGTTTCAGTTAATAAAGTCAATAGACGGATGAATCTCACTCATTAATACTAAAGGATTGAAATTTGAGGTTATTCAACCCCCTCATCTAGAGAATTTGATTCATTCGATTCCACCTCATTTTTTTTCTCAGAATCGCTAAATGCAGTAGGAAGCAGATTAATCCCCTTTTTTTCGGCCATTTTAATTAAAAATGGAAGAAGTAGGGAAGATCCTGGTATCAAGACAAAAGGTACACCTAAACCAACCGCTTTAAAAATATCTACAACCTGACTTTTCAGCTCTTTTTCTTCCTCTTTTGAAATGTTCCCTTCTTTCAGGTATTTAACCATTATTTTGGAAGCATCTTGGGTTTCTCTTGCCTCTTGTCCTATATTTTCAAAAAGTAATTGAATTGCTTTAAGGCTCTTTTCTTTATTAGATTGTAGTTTTCTGACAAATTCTTTGCTCCCTTTGTTCTCCAGGTGCTTTAATTCTTCTGATAACCACTTTTTCTTTGGCATATGATTGAAATGTTGATTCTAAAATAACTTATAAATTAATTGAAAGAAAAAATACATGTTGATTTATTCCATTATGCCAGCTGTGTCTGAAACAACGTGATATCGAGGGTCATCAATGTTGGCTTGAATAATCTCTTCAAATTTGATGTTTCGTTTAATCAATAATTTCGTGCAATCAGCACTTAAATGTTTTAAAGTGACAGTTTTACCAGCATCTTCGTATTTATTTACAATACCTCGAAGTGCCTCTATCCCAGAATGGTCAGAAACTTTTGATTCCATAAAATCTATTTCAATACGGTCAGGATCATTTACGACATCAAATTTTTGATTAAAAGCATGAATAGAACCGAAGAAAAGAGGACCCCAGATTTCATATATCTTCACTCCTTTTTCATTGATGTGTTTACGCGCTCTAATGCGTTTTGCATTTTCCCATGAAAAGACCAGTGCAGATACAATAACGCCGGCAATTACCGCAATTGCCAGGTCGAACATTACGGTCAATCCAGAAACTAGGATTAAAACGAAGGCATCTGAAAATGGAATTTTATTTAGAATACGGAAGCTGGACCAAGCGAATGTGCCAATCACAACCATGAACATTACTCCTATCAATGCAGCAATTGGAATTTGTTCAATGAGTTCGCTTCCAAACAGAATAAAGCAGAGTAGTGCAAGGGCCGCTATAATTCCGGAGAGCCTTCCGCGTCCTCCAGCATTTACATTTATAATACTTTGCCCGATCATCGCGCATCCACCCATTCCTCCAAAAAGCCCATTTGCCATATTAGCTGCTCCTTGTGCGATACATTCCTTGTTTCCACTGCCTCTTGTGTCGGTGATTTCATCGATAAGGTTAAGCGTCATCAGGGACTCTATCAATCCAACTGCAGCTAGTAAAACAGCTGTTGGTAAAATGTGTTTCATGGCTTCCCAATTCAAAGAAGGAAAAACATCAAGTAGTTGAATTTGTAAAGTGGGTAATCCTCCTGCTATTCCGGCATCTGGGTTTTGGGCTCCTTCTCTCACAAATGAGCCAACTGTGCTGACGTCCATCCCACTAAAAATGACAATACCTGCAACAACAATAATTGCGGTTAAAGCAGCAGGTATTTTTTTAGTTAGTTTAGGTAATCCATACATAATCCCCATAGTAAGTGCTACTAAACCAGCCATGATTAACAAGGCGTTTCCACTGATGAATTGTTTCATAAATGTGCCGTTTTCCATGAGGATTTTTTGTCCCACATTATCTAGAGCAAATTCTTTAAACATTCCTAATTGTGATAAAAAGATGACGATGGCTAAACCATTAACAAATCCCATCATTACGGAATGGGGTATCAGGCGTACAAATTTGCCGACCTTGGCTATGCCCGCAGTGATTTGAATTGCGCCAACAATTAGTAACGTAATAAACAACCATTGCAACCCCAGGTTTTGAATTGGTTCCGCGAGCCCTTGCCCATACATATTACCGTGCTGAATCAAACCAACCATCACAATGGCCATTGCACCCGTTGCACCACTGATCATTCCGGGTCTACCCCCAAAAATAGAGGTGATTATTCCCATAATAAAGGCACCATATAAACCAACAAGAGGGTCAACTCCGGCAACGAATGCAAAGGCAACGGCTTCTGGAACTAAAGCAAGAGAAACAGTTAAACCGGATAGTACATCTTTTTAATGGACTTGGATTGCTTTCGAAATAAATTTACCATCATGGGTTCTTTCAGCCGGTGAAGGTAACTTTATCAGAGAAAATAATGAAAAAAATGTCTGTTCTTTCGCAAAATATCAGTGTGAACGTCATCATTATGGTCGAATATAGCTTTCAGCAACAAAGCCCAAGTAGAAATGTTATGGTTTGCAACGATAGATGAAGGCTGGAGGCATATTGATGGGTGTAAAATCTAGCGTAACTTTCGAAAATTTCTGCTTTAATAATTTATGTGCATTAAGGCTATATTGAAATTGGACATAAACACCGTCTTTATTTAAAATTGAGATACATGCATCTAATATGTTGTTTTTAACTTCACTTGGAAACACGGCATAAGGCAAAGATGAAACGATGGCGTCCGCACATTGGATTCCGTTCGCACTTAATTTTTGGTTGATTAATTCAGCTGATTCATTGAAAAAGACGACCCGATCGTCTTTTATATCTTTGGATAATAGTTCAAAAAATAGCTCATTAGTTTCAAATACAAAAAGCTTACAAGAGGACTTCATGCGCTTGATAATTTCTTTGGTGAATACACCATTTCCGGCTCCTAATTCAACGATGACATCTGCGCTGTGAAAACTAATTGGAGACATCATTCGATTTCTTAAAAACTTAGAGCTTGGTGCAATGGCCCCAATTTCTTTTTTGTTTCCAAAGTATTGTTTAATAAACTGATTTGACTTTGCCATTAGTGTAAAGATAGCTTTCCCAATAAAATGAGTTTGAGCCCTTTTCTTAAAATATTAACAATCAAGAATTAATAGGCATTATCTAATCTTACTTTATAATCTGCGCTTTTTATATCAAGTTATCTGTAATGAGGTTATTAAACGTTTTGGATTTTGTAGTTTTGCTCACGCATTTTTATAATTGACATGAAAAACACATTATTGCTTTTATTTACGTTTCTAACAACTCTAGGCATAGCCCAAGATAGAAAGGAAGCTTTTTCACTTTTCGAACTGGGAAACTATGAAGCTGCGTTAGAAGAGCTGTTAGAACTTCATGATGGAGATTCGGATAATTTTATTTATGCCTATATGATAGGTGTTTGCTATTTAAATACGAACATCGACAAATCGCTAGCGGTAGACTATTTTAAACAAGCACTTAAAAACCCCAAAGGTAACGAGAACACAACTTATTTGCTAGGTCGAGCATACCATTTTGCCTATCAATTTGATGAAGCTATTCGGGCATTTCGTAAGTTTAAGGAAGTAGCGAAGAGTACTAATCCCAATTTGCTAACTATAGACAAGCAAATAGAATATTGTGATAATGCCAAAGAACTTCTCAAGTTTCCTGTTAATGTTTCTTTTGAAAATTTAGGAAAAAATATTAATTCTGTTTATTCGGATTACTATCCCTTTATTCCTTCAGATGAGTCGTTTTTAATCTTCAATTCTTGTCGAGATGAAGAAAGCGCACAAATGCCTAATGGGCGTTACCTCTCGAATATATATATGGCAGGGGTTGAATCAGGAGAGTTTGAAATGGCGAAATTAATTAATGCAACGATTAATAGTAAAGAAGACATTGAAGAGGTAGTTGGGTTGAACTCTAGTGGTGACCGAGCCATTATATACAAAGAAGTTTATCCCAAAGGGTCAGACCTTTATGCGTGCAAAATTATCGAAAAACGAGTGGAGTCATTAATTAAACTCCCCAAAACCATTAATTCAAAATACATTGAAATAGCCGCTTCATTAAGTTCAGATGGGTCTAGAATGTATTTTGCGAGTGATCGACCAGGAGGATACGGTGGTGTTGATTTGTATATGTGCCAACAACTTCCAAATGGAACTTGGAGCCAGGCTCAAAACCTTGGACCGACGATCAATACGATTGAAGATGAAGATTTTCCAAATATATCGCCCGACGGTAAGGTTTTGTACTTTTCAAGTAAGGGGCATACCAGTATGGGTGGTTATGATATTTTTAAAGCAACCTGGAATCATTCGAAAAGAAAATTTGGTGCTGTTAGAAATATCGGTTATCCTATCAACACACCCGAAGACAACATGAATTTCCGAGTATCAGCAACAGGCCGATATGGCTACATTTCTGCATTGAGAAAAGAGGGCATGGGCGATTTAGATATTTATCGTGTTACATTTAGAGAAATTGAGCCAGAGTATACTGTGATTACTGGTAGAATTAGATCGACTGAAAATGGTGCGAAAATTGAAAATGCACTGATATCAGTAATTGACGAAGAAACAGGAGACATCTATGGGGATTACATTCCGAATTTAGAAACCATGAGATACGTTATTATTTTGCCTCCTGGCAAATTCGAAATCTTTGTTGAGTCTGATGGTTACGAAGAAATTTATCAAAACATAGAAGTGCTAGATAAAAGCTCTTTTCAGTCTCATATTGAGCTCGATTTTAGTGTTGAACAATCAAAGTAGTGGTCATGATTCCGCTGACATATGTTATTATTGGAATAACAGTTGCCGTTTCCATTTGGTGTTTCAATAATCGAGAACTCAAATATCGGTTAACCTTTTCTCCATACAGTGCTAGGCACCAAAATAAATGGTTTAATACGATAACCCATGCTTTCGTTCATGCGGATTACATTCATTTATTTTTTAATATGTTCGTCTTGTATTCGTTTGGCTATCAAAATAGTTCCTACGGTGCTTTTGGTTTGGAGGCTGACTATGTGAATTTTTTTGGCGGTTTTGGTCAATTATGGTATGGCTTATTGTATTTTGGAGGTATACTTTTCGCAACAATTCCAGCCTTTTATAAACACGCTGATAATTCCAACTATCTAGCAGTTGGCGCTTCTGGGGCAGTATCTGCTGTTTTATTTGCCTCTATTATCTTGAACCCGTTTAACAGTATTCAATTTATATTTTTACCTGGTGTTCCAATCTACTCGATCGTATTTGGTGCTCTGTACTTGATTTACGAAGTTTACATGAGCAAAAAGGCCAAAGATAACATTGCGCATGATGCACATTTTTCAGGAGCAATTTTTGGTGTTTTATTTACAATTGCTATTCGACCAGAAACGTTCACAGAACTAATTACGCAGATTGCACAACAATTTAATTAATCCATCGATTTCTTTTATAATTAATGTGAAAGTCAAGTTGTCTTCATGCTATTTGCTCTATCTTTAATTTATATCAAAATGTTCAATAAATGGCATGTATTTGCTTAAATGGAGAGTTTTTAGATGCGAGTATTCCGTACCTGGATTCGACCAATAGATCGTTCAGGTTTGGAGATGGTCTATTCGAGTCCATACGTTTGGTTAATGGAAAGGCTTTTAATCTCGAAAATCATTACAAAAGAATTGTTGAAGGTCTTAAAGTGCTCAAGATTCAAATGCCCTTGTCTCTTACTTTAGATAAATTAAATGAACTAATTGAAATGCTTGTTGAAAGTAATGGCATTTCACTAGGAGGGAAAATACGTTTGTCTATATACAGAAGTGGTGCTGGAACCTATATGCCTTCTCTAATGATGGGGCATTATTTAATTGAAGCAGAAGAAATGGCGTCGAATTATTTTAAGCTAAACGAAACAGGGCTTAATGTAGACATCTACGACGACGTTAAAAAGCCGATTAACGCTTTAGCTCCATACAAAACCGCTAATGCCTTGTTTTATATAATGGCGGGTGTAAATGCTCGAGAAAACGGGCTGGATGATGCGTTGATAGTGAATGATAATCATGCAATCATAGAAGCTACAGCATCAAATATATTTATTGTAAGTAACGGTGTTCTGTACACACCGGCAATTGAAGATGGTTGCGTTGGGGGGACATTTAGAATGCATTTGATTAATTTAGCAATATCTCAGAACATCAAAGTATATGAGTGTTCGCTGGCGCCTCAAAATTTATTTGCAGCGGAAGAAATTTTTCTAACGAATGCCATCCAGGGAATTCAATGGGTATCGAGTTACAAAACAAAGAGGTACTATTGTGATATTGCTAAAAAATTAGTGGACATGGTAAACGCTAGAATTGATATTGAACGAGAAGATCAGGATGAAATTAATTCAATTCAGGATTTTCAGGAAAGTTAGAAATCATTCCAAATTTACCCCCCATTTTAGCTAAAACTTCGTTCCAAGATTTTTTTCGATTGGCATGCATTATCTCTTTTGCCTCCAATTCAGATACGAACCAGGCTCCTTGATTCATTTCTTCGTCCAGTTGATTTGGAGACCATCCCGAATAACCCAAAAAGAAACGTATTTGATGATCTGAAATTTGATTTAATAGAATGCGTTGTTTTAAAATTTCAAAATCACCTCCAACCCATAATCCAGGTAAAATTTTAACACTGCCTGGCAACTCGTTATCAAGTGTGTGCACATAGTAAAGATTACTAGTCTGAACAGGGCCTCCAAGACTCATGTTAAAACCATCTATTTCTACTCCTTCAATGAGCTCATTTAACTCAATTTTCATCATGTTATTTAAAATGAAGCCAAAAGCACCTTCCTTATTGTGCTCACACAATAAAATAATGGATCTTTTGAAATATTCATCCTCTAAAAAGGGCTCACTTATTAAAATTCGGCCCTTTTTCGGAGTGAGTTTATTTAGTTTACTAAAATCGAGCATTAATGTAATCTTGGTGTCCATTCCATTTCACTACAAATGGCTGCTTCTATGTTGTTTAATTCATCCAATCTTTTGTACACTTGGTTGTTGTTCCAATAATTTAGTGCAAATTTTACAAAAATATGACCGTGTTTGGCTTCTGATATCCACAACCTTTTGTAGAAATCTTTTAACTCGGGTTCTGTTAGTTCATTCGCAATTAGTTTAAAACGCTCTGCACCACGACATTCGACAATACTAGCAACCAACATTCTGTCTAATAGTCTGTCGTCTTTTCCAGATCTGCACTTTTCTATTAATTGCTGTATATACTGATCTTTGGGCATTTCACTTCGAAGTTGAATGCCTCGTTTTTGCATGATCGCATAAACTTGTTGAAAATGCTCCAACTCTTCTAATGCGGTCTCAATTAATTCTGGAATTATTTCGGTTTTATCGGGACACTTGGCAACAAAACTCAAAGCCATTGAACTGGCTTTTCTTTCACAATCTGCATGGTCTTGCAGAAAATAAGAAAAATCATTCATAACCTGAGTGGCCCAACTTTGTGGGGTTTGATATGCTAATTCTAAGGATAATTTCATGCTTTATTGAATTGAATTGAAAAGTACGCAATATGATAGAAATATTATAGATATTTGAAGTGATAACTCAAAGTAATGAAAGAGAGGTTTGATTTTGTCAAGGGGCAACTTAAGATGCATGAAACACCCAAGGATCCAGGTGTAATGTTAGACGCATGGCTGCAAAATGCACAAGCTAATAGCGTAAGCGAATACCAAGCAATGGTTGTAGCGACTGTAGATAATAAGCATCAAGTCTCGACAAGGGTGGTTTATCTGCGTGATATTATTGCGGATGGGTTAGTATTTTATACCAACTTTAATAGTCGGAAAGGGCTTGATATAAAAAAAAATAGCGAGGTAGCTATTAATTTCTTTTGGAAAGAACTCGAACAACAAATCAGAATTCAGGGGACAATAAAAATGGTGAATCCTGATGTCTCAGATGCTTATTTTAGAGAAAGGCCAAGAGAAAGTCAAATAGGTGCTTGGGCTTCCGATCAAAGTAAACAAATCCCGAATCGAGCTTATTTAGAACAACAGTTGATTCGATACCAAAATGAATTTGACGGTGGACCCGTTCCTAGACCTGAGCATTGGGGTGGCTACAAAGTGATTCCACATTATTTTGAGTTTTGGCAGGGGAGAAAGAACCGCTTACACGACCGAATATGCTACAGTAAGAAAAATGGTCTTTGGTCAAAAAGTAGATTAGCACCTTGAATCACTCTGTTTTCGATGCGTATCTTAATAAGTTTTCCTTTAGGGAAAAGAATCTTGATAAACCGGTAAGTAAAGAGTTAGGCCTTATCGTTGTTATTCCATGTTACAATGAGGCTAATGTTGTTGATGCCTTGTTTTCGTTAAATAATGCAAAAAAACCATCGTGTAGTGTCGAAGTTATTGTTGTAGTTAATCAAGGAGACAATGCAGAGGATATTGTTAGCAAGCAGAACAGGGATTCTATTGTAAAACTTGGTATGGTCTCTGGTAAGTTTTGGTTTGATTTACACGTAATAGAGGAATTGAATCTACCGAAGAAATATGCCGGAGTGGGATTAGCGCGTAAGATTGGGTTAGACGAAGGAATTAGACGGTTTTCAACAATCGGCAAGAATGGTATCTTAGCTTGTTTCGATGCGGATTCGTTGGTCGCTAAAAGCTACTTTGTAGAGATAGAAAAAACATTTAAAAAGGGCACAGTAGGATGTAATATATATTTCGAGCACGACCTGGTTGGTGTTGATCCAGCAATTAATAAAGCGATAGTAGATTACGAATTGTTTTTGCGTTACTATAATTTAGCTATGAATTACACGGGAGTGCCATATGCTCATTTCACAGTTGGTTCATCCATGGCATTTTCTTGTAACGCATATATGCGTGTGGGAGGCATGAATAAACGAAAAGCAGGAGAGGACTTCTATTTTTTACATAAGATTATCCAACTTGGAAATTTCGAAGAGCTTACTTCAACAACGGTTTTCCCAAGCTCAAGATGTTCTGACAGGGTTCCTTTTGGAACTGGGAAAGCGGTTTCTTCCTACATAGAAAATAATTGCGAACAGCTGAAAACGTATCCTTTTTCTAGCTTCATTATCCTGAAGTGTTTTTCAGAAAAGTTGCGTAATTACGATTTGGAAAATTGGCCGCAAGAAATAGTTGATTTTCTGCCTCCTAACTTTTCAGAATCTTTGAAAAATGTTAGGCGTAATGCGAAGACCCATGAAAACTATGTTTTTTCAGCATTTCAATTGTTTAATGCTTTTCAGGCACTTAAATTTCTACATTTCATGCGCGATAAAAAAGGCGCAGTAAATGTACATGATGCGGTACTTGAAATCATGAAGCAATTTGGACACAATACTCCAGTTGGGATTACAAACGTTACCCTTTTATTAGAACTCAGAAAATGGGATAAAGCCTTACGATACCGTTGTCAATGAATTAAACGGCTTAATCACTATCATTTTTATCTTCAGTAGTTTCAGGAACAGCTTCGGACTTTTTACTTGCCTTCTTTTCTGATTTTTTTGGAGAAGATTCGGTTACTTCCTCTACTTTGGCTTCAACCTTCTTTGGAGTAGCTTCAGTTACTGCAGCTTCTTTATCAGCTGCCGCCTTTTTTGTAGTGCTTTTGGCTTTGGGTGATGCTTTTTTCTTTGATGGCTTTTTTTTCTTTTTTGTGGTAACAACTGCTACTCGCTTTTTCCTTTTTCGAGTTATACCGTATGATCCTGCCGTTCTTTTACCCTTTTTGGTCTTTTTATCTCCCTTACCCATAAATTTTTTTATTTTATTTCTAATTGCTAATGTATTAAATATTCTTTCCCATGATTCATATATTAAATGGGATTTTCATTTAGGTACCTGTTTTTAATTTGATGAGAAGATTTAACGGTCTTCATCGTCCATTCAAATAAAAGTGTTGTTTTTTCTTCGGATGTGAGCTCGAAGTTAATGTTTTCGGCTCTCAATCTTGCTGATAACTCAGCCAAAACAAGCGCAGCAGAGACAGAAATGTTAAAGCTTTCTGTGAACCCGTACATGGGGATATGGACCAAGCCATCAGCATGCTCTAATGCCGTTTTGGACAATCCAGTTAATTCAGTACCAAAAAGCACTGCGATTTTCTTTTCAAGAGGCATTTTATTGATAGGTATATAGTTTGCTTGCGGTGTCGTTGCATAGATTGTGTATCCTTGGTTTTTTAAATGATTGATGCAATCGATGGTGTTGTTTTCTTTCTCAGAATATTTATTGACATGCAGCCACTTTGTGCTTCCCATATCGATTTCCTTATTCAACTTATATTCATTCCTATTTTCAATTATATGTACATCTTGTATTCCAAAACAATCACAGCTTCTTAATACTGCACTTGCGTTGTGCATTTGGAAAAGGTCTTCTAATACAACGGTAACGTGTTTGGTTCGATTATTCACAACAGAAGAGAAGCGCTCTTTCCTTTCTTCTGTTAAAAAATCAAACATGTATTCAAAGAGGTCCTTTCTCATTGGAACTTTTAAGGTATAAAAAAAGCCCTAACCAAAAAGTCAGGGCTTTTAAAATTCTTAACTGCTAATTAGTTAACTTTCTTTGAAAGGTCAGAGCCAGCTTTGAATCTGATTACATTTTTTGCAGCGATTGCAATTTCTTTACCAGTTTGTGGGTTTCTTCCTTTTCGTGCAGCTCTTTTAGAGATTGAGAAAGAACCGAATCCAACTAACGAAATTCTATCTCCTTTTTTAAGCGCTTTTGTAGTAGTCTCACAAAATGCGTCTAATGCTCTTTTCGTGTCTGCTTTTGACAGACCTGAAGTCGTCGCCATTCCTTCAATTAATTCAGCTTTGTTCATTTTTTGTTTTTTTAATAGTTATTGAAATTAAATTTCTTTAATGTATGTGAGCAAATATATATTTTATACTAAGCGAGTCAAGGCCTGTAGCCGTAAATGGACCTTATTTGTTAATAAAAACGAATCATTGTTAATAATGGATTCTCTGAATCCCTTTGTTAGTAAGGGCTTGAAGACTTTCTCACTTCTTAAATATCCGATCTTGACCTTTAAATTCTGGGGATTGAATTGAAATTACTTTAAGTGGAATGTCTGATACTACTTCAACACCGTGCCAAGTATTTCTCGGAATAGTTATGAAATCCCCCTTTTTTATGGATTGATTCTTATCTCCTATGGTGAAGTTTCCTGCTCCCTCTAGTACATAAACCTGTTCTGTATGGTTGACGTGTTTATGCATTTTTACTTTTAACTTAATCCAAATAGCAAAAGTGCTGGATAGGCTGTCTGTTGAGATGCGTTTTACGTGTATGTTGTCGTAATTGGTTGAGTCGGGTTTTAAATCTGCTATTGAAATAGTTTGGGCGTCCGTGATCAGTCCAAGTAATACTAATGTTATAATTAGGAGTGTTTTCATATTGATTTCCATTCATTAGAAATTCTGGAGCCTCGTAAAAAATCACTTACTTTCATTCGCTTTTTACCTTCAAGCTGCAATTCTTTTAGTACAACATAGCCATTCTTACAGGCTACTTTAAGTGTTTGATTATTGTCAGTCACTACAGTTCCTGGACGCTTGTTGTGCTCCATGTTCAAGGATGTACAATCGAATATTTTACAAGACAATCGCTTTTTACTTTCTGTTTCAAAAATGGTCCAAGAACCTGGATAAGGACTTAGCCCTCGAATAAAATTGAAGATGGTTTCGGTATTTTCATTCCAATCAATCCTACAATCTTGTTTAAATATTTTTGGTGCTTCAGCGAGATCGAGGTGATTTATATGGTCTTGTGGGATAATATTAGCGGTGTTAGAGGCAATAGCATCACAAGTTTTTGTAACTAATTTTGATCCAATATTCGCTAAAAGATCATGCAGTGCGCCTGCGTTCATATTAGGCTCAATGGCCACTTTTTCTTGCATAATGATTGCACCTTTGTCAATTTCATGATTCAAGAAAAATGTAGTTACGCCAGTTTCGATTTCTCCATTTATAATAGCCCAATTTATTGGTGCAGCGCCTCTATATTGAGGTAACAAAGAAGCATGTAAATTAAAAGTGCCTAATTGAGGCATGTCCCAAACTATTTTGGGCAACATTCTAAATGCGACAACAATTTGTAAATCAGCGTTTAAAGCAGCAAGTTCATCCAGGAATGACGCTTCCTTTAAGTTGGTCGGCTGCAACGTTTTTATACCCTGCAGATCTGCATATTTTTTAACTGCAGACTGGCTAATCTTTCGTCCTCTTCCAGCAGCTTTGTCTGGGGCAGTGATTACACCAACAATATTTTCTCCATGCCTTATGAGTTCAGTTAATACCGTAACTGCAAACTCAGGCGTACCCATATATACGATTCTTGATTTGCCCATTAATCTACTTGGATTACCAGTCCTTTTAAATATTCACTTTCGGGATGAAATAAATTTATTGGATGATCCGCAGGTTGATGTAGTTGGTGAAGAATTCTAATTTTTCTTTTGGCTGAAATTGCAGCAGCAGCAATTGTATTTTTAAACAGTTCTTTGTCTACGACCTGACTACAAGAAAAAGTAAAAATTATTCCACCTGCTTTTATTTGCTCTATTGCTCTAGCATTAAGTCGTTTATATCCTTGCACTGCTTTGTGTCTCGCATCTCTATGCTTAGCAAAAGCTGGAGGATCCAATATAATGATGTCGTAATCTGCACTTAAATTTTTAATAAAATCCATTGCATCATCTTTGATTGAATTGTGCTTTTCACTTAACGCTGGATAATAGGAGATGTTTTCATCAACCAAATCAATTGCCTTTTGTGAGCTATCCAATGAATCTACTTGTATTGCACCAGCATTTAATGCGAACACCGAAAAACCACCGGAATAGCAAAACGTATTGAGTACTTTTTTCCCTTTGGCGTAATTCGCAATTAAGTTTCTGTTTTCTCGCTGGTCAATAAAAAAACCAGTTTTTTGTCCCGTTATCCAATTAACGTAAAAATGATTTCCGTATTCAAGCCCTTCCATCACAGCACTTTCTTCCCCATGCAAGTATTGATTGGAGACGGTTTCTGCATATTCAGAAGGAAGAGATTCGGTGCTTTTATCATAAATTGATTTCACCAGGCCTTCGGTTGTATTGCGCAAAGCTTCGCAAATAAAATCAATTGCTCTGTGCATCCCAATACTGTGACATTGAACAATAGCTGTACCATTGTAAAAGTCAATGATTAAGCCAGGCAAATGATCTCCCTCTGCATTTACAAGTCTGAAAATATTTGTTTCAGGATTATTGATCAACCCCATGTTTTTCCGTAACTCGTAGGCTGCAGTAATTCGATTATCCCAAAATGATTGGTCAATTTCCACAAAGTCAAAAGCAAGCATTCTTCCGGCAATTGACCCCTTGGTGTAATGTGCCTTTCCTAATATTCGTTCTTTGTTATTTAGTACGGTAACTACATCACCGTCCTTCAGGCCCGGAGATGTAGTTTTAATGGCGCCAGAAAATATCCAGGGATGAAACCGTTGCAATGATTTTTCCTTTGTGGCCTTAAGTTTAATGTTTTTGTCCATCTGTTCTGCAATATTACTAATCATATTTAGAAAGATGATTTTCAAAAGAATCTTTCTATGTTTGAGGTATGAAAAAATTAAAATTTCCGTTGTTGTTAGCGCTTTACTTGTTCAGTGTTGGTTGTAGTTCAATTGAAGAAAAAAATAAAAACAAAGTAGCAATAACTGAGCTCCTCGCGAATTTTCAAATTTGTAAAGAAGAAAATGATAGCGAGCGCCGATCTTGCAGTCACTATACTTCAGAAGCGATTTGTAAATACAACGGAATAACAGATTTTCAAAATCAAGACGGTTCTTATCTGGATTATAAAGAATTATTTACTGCAATAACAGATAGCCCTATGTGGAAGTTTCTGGGTTCTGCAGAAGACCAAGAGGTGCTGAATGATGCCCAAGACCTTGCTAATCGAGGATTTCCAGTGGTATGTGTTAACGCAGATGATAAACACAAGTTTGCCGTTTTAATAATTGAAGGAGCATGTGCACAGTCTGGAAAATGGAAATTAAATTGTCCTAATTCTGCTGCTTTTTTCCCATCTAAAAAACCAGAGCCTTATATAAATAAGACATTGAATTATGCATTTAAAAAGCCCAAAGGCTTAGAGCTATTTGTTAAGAAATAATCAATGGTGTATCCAGAAAAATTACCTTATTTCTTGTAAATGTTAATGAGTTCCTCGTATTTTTTATTTAAATCAACGTCTGTGATGGAAAAGGATTCAAGTTTATCCAATAATTCAATAATTGCTGTGTAGTTCACGGGCTTGGATTCTTCAATTTTCTCTATTCGTTCTAATAATAATTCTACTGAATTCTCACCTAGACCGTTATTTGTTTGCCGCAGTCTAAGCAAAAGTGCTAAGTCTTCATCGAGTTTTAATCTATGCCCAAACTGAAGAATAGTGGTTACCACTAAATGCTGACCTCCAATCCAATCTTTTTTATCGATTAATGTAGTTAAAGCCTCCGTATACTGGATGGAGTCTGAAATTGACCAGTTAAGGCGAGGTGCCCAATTTGTTATGGTGTCCCAGCGAGCGCTATAATTAGGAACGGAATCTGGCTTTTCAAATTTGACACGTTGTTTTGAACGGAGCACCATCCATTTAATCTTTAAGGCAGGCCTATCTTTTACAATTTGATTTACCCTGAAACGCACATAATTAAATGCCAAACTTGGGGCGCCGGAATAAAACTGTAATGCTATTAAGTGTGCAGAATCTGCAAGGGCAGCGTCTCCATTTTTAATTGCATTCATATCAATACCTTCTGTATTAAGATGCAATAAGATGCTGTCAATATGAAAGATTTTAGCCTCAATTTTGTACTTATTCGTTGAATCCTTTTTTGATGCAATAGAATAGTAATATCGTGCTTGTTCATATTGTAACTGATTGGCATACTTTTCAGCTTGTCCTAATATTTTCAGCACCTCTTGACTAAAAGAGTACGAACTAAAGAAAACAAAAAACAATAAATTTAGCTTAAGCACAGTCGATTGAGTTTATCTAGTTTTATCTCTTGATTATCCAACAACCACTGTACCACTTTTATCAGTTCTTTTTCCTCAGATTTGTGCATTTTATTTTTCAGCTCTTCTAGTGTGTAGGATCGATGAAATAGAATTTTCTTTACCTGAATTTGAGCTTCATCAAATTTGGAGGATAGCGCAACCTTTAACTTCTTCAAACAGATGTCACAATGCCCACAGAAACTCGATTTTTTTTCACCAAAATAATAAAGAAGTGTACTGCTTCTGCAACCATCGTTATTGGTTACATAATCAATCATTGCATTCATTTTTTCAAAAGCAAGTTTTTTTCTGTTACGATACTGATCCGGGGTAAAGTGCAATGCCTCTTGTCCAAGCCTTGGAGTGCAAAACGTCACTTCAGTCGCGCTGTTTCCAGGTTCATATTGAATTAAATCAATTTGTTTCAGGTAGGAGAGGCTTTGAATTAATTTTGATTTAGAGAGGCCTAATTTTTCGGCAATAAAATCTTCATTGATTACAACTAAGGCATCACAGATGTTACTGTAATTTCTAAGAAGCAAATGAAGCAAGGGCTTTTGATTGGGCGAACTTTCTATAAATGCTAATAAATTAGCATGTTGCATCGTTATTTGAATTCGAGATGATTGGTACGCATTTTCAGACAGTTTAATGAAGCCACTTAATTCTAGCAACTTTAGCGCATGTTGCAAACTTGTCATTTTAACCGATTGAAGATCTGAAAGGGAATTCATGTTTAATTGGAATGTTTCGTTTTCCCCTGCACCAATGGCCAACTGTAATTGATTGCAAATTCCTTGGTAGGTGCTTTTAACCATTTCTAGACTGGGAAATGAATCCGTTACTCGATCTCGAAGAAGAGAAACATCCTGATTGTGGAAGATTGTAAGGGCTTCAGCAAATTGACCATCTCGTCCTGCGCGTCCTGCTTCTTGAAAATAGGATTCAATGTTGTTTGGTAATCCGTAATGAACTACAAAACGTACATCGGGCTTGTCGATACCCATGCCAAAGGCATTCGTAGCGCAAATAATCGAAACTTTATTGTTTAACCACTGCTCTTGTCTTTTGCTTCGTTCCTTATTGAGCAGACCAGCATGATAATAAGTAGCGGAAAAACCGTTTTGTGATAGCCAAGAAGCCATTTCTTGTGTTTTTCTGCGGCTTTGAAGATAAATTATGCCTGACCCTTTTCTTTTTCGAAGATATTTAAGCAACACATTTTCTTTATTCTCGAAACATACAATTTTGTAAGCCAGGTTTTTTCTGTTAAAGCTCTTTTGAAGCAAGTTCGTTGATCGGAATTGCAGTTGGTTTTGAATGTCAGCAGCTACTTTTGGTGTGGCAGTTGCAGTTAACGCAATGATTGGAATTTCTTTTCCTACCAAATTTCGCAACTCTTTAATCTGCAGATAGCTCGGCCTGAAGTCGTAACCCCATTGCGAAATACAATGTGCCTCATCTACCGCGATTAGACTTACAGACATTTTATTTAATCGGTCCAGAAAAAGTTGCGATTGAAGACGTTCAGGAGAAAGATAAAGAAGTTTTAATTTACCATAAACGGCATTGTCTAGTATTCGATCAACTTGGTGGTAGTGCAATCCTGAATAAATTGCTTCTGCGCGGATGCCTCTTTTTTTTAGTCCTTCAACTTGATCTTGCATGAGTGCAATTAGCGGTGAAATAACCAACGTTATTCCTTCGTTATATAATGCGGTTACTTGAAAACAAATGGATTTGCCTCCACCGGTAGGCAATAGTGCAAGTGCATCTTTTTTTTCGATTGATTCTTGAATGACTTCGCGTTGCAAAGATCGAAAGGAATCAAATCCCCAGTATTTATATAAAATTTGCTCTGGTGTCAAGTGCCCCAATATCGTAAATCTGCTGTTAGTTTACTCAAAATTGTGTATATTCTTGAAGCTTTATTTTAATAAAAATAATAACGTTGTGAGAGTCTCTTATAATCGTTATCTTCACGCACCTTAAATTTAGCCATTAAATGATATTAGATACACTAGAAATAGATCTTGAACTTGTTTCTCAAAGCAGATTGGATGAAGTCGATTTCGACAATTTACCATTCGGCAGAGTGTTTTCTGATCATATGTTCATAATGGAATACAAAGATGGACGATGGTGCAAAGCTAAAATAGAAGGCTATAGGGCGCTTTCAATAATGCCTGCAATGTCAGTATTGCATTATGGTCAAGCTATATTTGAAGGGATGAAAGCGTATCGAAACGAACAAGGAGAGGTTTTGCTTTTTAGACCAGAACAAAATGCTAGAAGATTAAATGAATCTGCTAGAAGAATGTGTATGCCAGATGTTCCCGAATCTATGTTTTTGGACGGACTCAAAAAATTAATTGATTTGGATCGAGAATGGGTTCCGAAACAGGAGGGATCATCGCTGTATATTCGACCATTTATGGTTGCAACTGATGAGTATGTTGGAATTCGCCCCTCTGACAGCTACGCATTTATCATTTTTACTTGTCCGGTTAACTCTTACTATACGGAGCCCCTGCATGTTAAGATTGAAGAAGAGTACACCAGGGCAGCTCAAGGTGGAACGGGTTATGCCAAAGCCGCTGGAAACTACGCAGCTTCTTTATATCCAGCTAAAATGGCTCAGGAACAAGGTTTTAGACAACTGATATGGACAGATGCTATCGAGCACAAGTATATTGAAGAATCGGGAACAATGAATGTCTGTTTTGTTATAGGTAACAAGTTCATTACACCAAAATCAAGTGATACCATCTTAGCGGGTATAACCCGAGATAGCGTTACTAAAATCGCCAGAGATTGGGGGTTCGAAATTGAAGAACGAAAAGTGACGGTTCAAGAAGTAATAGATGCACTGAAAAACAATACGTTAATTGAGGCATTTGGTGCTGGGACTGCTGCAACTATTGCACAAATTGAGAGCATAACTTTTCGTGGGCAAAAGTTTGAATTGCCAACCAAAGAACATAGGAATTTTTCCAACAAGGTATATGCCTACTTAGATGACCTTAAAAATGGACGAGTTGATGATCCTTACGGTTGGACAACGCGACTTTAAATAACCGCATCTGTAATCCTTTCAATTTGAAGAAATTTTGTGGATTTGAATCAATAATGCATCTTAGATTCATGTTTCGTAATTTGATCTGGATCATTCCATTTATTCTTCCTTTTCAGCTTTTTAGCCAAACCCATATTATTATAAAAGGCAAGTTAAAGGATGAAGTAGGAGATGTAATTCGGACTAATGTGCGCATCTCTCAGATTAAATCTCCTCAGTTTTTCACCCATTCCGAAAATTCGGGAACATTTATATTGCCCTATGACTATGCTGGTGACGAAAATGATGGAATTTTAATCCATTCTACCTGGTTTCAAGATAAAAGAATAAAAATCACAAAAAGGCAAGTAAAACGTACAATTGAGGACACACTTTATTTAACTATACAATTGCCTTACATTACTTTAGAAGGCCCAGTAATAAAACGCGAGAAAGCGCCAGACATAGTCTTTGGTGATCCCGTTCTGGGTGTTCATGATTTCGAATTGCATCAGGATAAGTTAGTGCTACTAACGTTTGAAAAAAGTATGAGGAAGGGAGCTGAAATTGCACTGGCTAACGAAAAAGAGATTATTTCGCGATTACCTGTGCCGGGAACAGCTGTAAAACTCTTTAAAGATTATTTAGATCGAATATTCGTCATATGTAAAGAACAAGTATTTGAATGTTCAATTGGGAAGGATAACATAGTATTAAACATGGTGGATCGGGAGGTGTTTTATGAACGGATTTGGTTGGTGATTGATACGCTAAGTAATCAGTTTTACTATTCAAATATTAATGAACTTTATCCGGCTTTTGAATACTTCACTCAAAAATTTACAGACACCTTAAGTAATCGGTTTCATCATGTTGAAAACGAGTTAATTATGGATTTGTACCGAGCGGAATACAAGTACGCTTCAGGTCAAGAAAAACTATGGGCCGTACGAAAGGAAATGGCAACGGGAATCGACAAAGAAATATGGATGGGAGCGAAGTACTTTACCAACAGTATTTACTATAAGGTTCCCTATGCACCCCTTTTTATTCAAAATAATCAAGTGCTTATTTTCGATCATTATCAGGACTATTTATTTAAATACGATGTGAATAATCAGGTAATCGATTCGGTTCCTATTTATTACCATAAACTAACCCGACCGGTTAGGTGGGAGCAACCCTTAATAGCTGATGAAATCACAGAAGAGGTTTACAGCCTATTTATGAAACAAGGTCATTTTCAACTCAAAAAAATAAATACGGAAACAGGATTTACTTCAACAGCATTCCAGGTTTACTATAAATTTGTTGAAGCAATAAAGATTGCAAATGGATTTGTCTATTATATTTATAGACCCTATGAATCTGCACAGGAGCGATTTATTTATCGAGAAAGTATAAAAACACAAAACGTAGATCCAGTTACAGATTAATAGAATCAAAATATAAAGTGTCTTTCGGTTATGGAAATAAGATTAGCGGTTGAATCAGATAAAGATGCCTTGGTTCCTATGGTGAATGAAGTATACTATTCCTCAGAACAAGATTTTTGGAAAGATGGCTACTATCGATTAACCGAAAACGACTTTGATAACTATTTAATGAATGGTTGGCTTTACGTATTGATGGAGTCCAAGAAATTGATTGGATGCGTGTTATTAAAGCAGGTAGAGCCCAAAGTTTCATCATTTTCTATGCTCGTCTGTCATCCTGAACATCGAAAACAAGGCATTGGTAATCGATTGGTGAAATTTGTAACCGAAACAGCAATTCAAAGAGGCAATACTTCAATGAACTTAGAAATATTATCTCCAAAATACTGGGAACACAAGGAAAAAATATTTCTAAAGAGTTGGTATATGAATATGGGATATCAGTTAATTAAGGAAGTTGATTTCAAAGATTATTATCCTGATCATATGGCTTTTATGCGGTGTGAATTGGTGTTTTCGTTATACAAAAAGAGTTTAATTTGAATGTGCGTGAAAGTTAACTGTATCTTGCAAGGACAATGATTACTGGAACAATTATCAATGCTGCCGCAATTGTTGTAGGTGGATTAGTAGGCGTCTTAATTAACAAGGGTATTCCAGACAGAGTGTCTAATATTATATTTCAAGCATTAGGATTGTTTTCAATATTTTTAGGCTTGTCGTTAGCATTCAAAACACAAAATAATTATTTAATTATTGCTTTGTCGCTAATAATTGGTGGCGTAGTGGGAGAGCTGTTGCGATTAGAACAGGGAACAGAGAAATTGAGTAATCAATTACGAAACAAACTAAAAAATGCCAATCCGAAATTTACAGAGGGACTGGTTATCTCTTCCATGATTTTCAGTATCGGCTCTATGGCTATTATTGGACCGATGAATGAGGCGTTGGATAACGATAGGACACTTATTTTAACGAAGTCTATGATGGACGGTGTAACGGCCATTGCCTTGGCTGCGGCATACGGTAGAGGTGTGCTATTCTCTGCTGTGCCTGTTTTTATTATTCAAGCTGGGATTGGTTTAGGAGCGAAATGGGTAGAACCTTTCTTGTCTGATAATTTGATTAATGAATTAACGGCTGTTGGCGGTGTTTTAATTGTTGGTATAGGAATTACAGTACTAAACATCAAAAAAATTAAAGTAATCAATTTACTTCCTGCAATGCTATTTATCATTCCACTTTATTTCATTTCATGCGCTTTAGAGGAGGACGAAACGATAGACAAGGCTTCGAATCTGCCAACAAAAGGAATGGTTGTTTCAGCTCATCCAATTGCATCCGCAATTGGATATGAAATTCTGAAAAGTGGTGGAAACGCATTTGACGCTGCTGTTGGTGTTCAATTTGCCCTATCCGTTGTTTATCCTAGAGCGGGCAACATTGCAGGAGGTGGATTTGCAGTTTTTAGAGAAAGTGATGGTAGTTGTGGGGCGTTAGATTTTAGAGAAAAGGCTCCAATTAGTGCCACCAGGAACATGTATCTTGATGATAGCTCAAATGTTGTTGAAGGGTTATCTTCTTTTGGTCATTTATCAGTGGGTGTGCCAGGGTCTGTAGATGGCATGTGTCGATTGCATAGTAAATTAGGAAAATTGCCTTTTGACGAAGTCATACAGCCTGCAATAAACGTTGCACAAAATGGTTTTATACTAACGGAAAAAGAGGCAGCAAAATTAAATGCTTACCAACAAGATTTTACCGAAGCTAATTCAGGTAAAATCCCTTTCGTTAGAGAGTTTCCATGGATAGCAGGAGACTCTGTTTTCTTGCCCAAATTAGCTGAAACACTAATGGCCATTAGGGATCGAGGCAGGGAAGGGTTTTATTCCGGTGATGTTGCCCGCAGTATTATTAATCAAATGGAAAGGGGAGCAGGCATAATTACAAAAAAAGATTTATTGGAATACGAGTCTGTTTGGAGGAAACCGATTACTGGATTTTATAAGGGACATAAAATAATTACAATGTCACCACCATCCAGTGGAGGAATTGCATTGATGCAATTGCTTCAAGGAAGTAGTGAATTTGATTTTGAAGAAATGGGCCACAATACTTCAAAGTCGATTCATGTGATGACGGAACTAGAAAGAAGGGTTTATGCCGACAGGGCTACTTATTTGGGTGACCCAGAATTTGTGTCCGTACCCATGAAGATGTTGATGGACTCTAGCTATATAGCCTACCGAAACAGCTCAATTTCACTCCAAAATGCAACTTCTTCAGACAGTATTCGAGAAGGGTACGTAGAAAGAATTGAAAGCATGGAAACTACTCATTTTTCAATTGTAGATAAAAACAATAATGCGATAGCGATTACGACCACCTTGAATGGAAATTTTGGTTCCAAGGTTTTCGTAGAAAATGCCGGCTTTTTTTTAAATAATGAAATGGATGATTTTAGCGCAAAGCCCAATGTTCCTAATCAATATGGACTAGTAGGTGCTGAAGCCAATGCCATTGAACCTGGTAAGCGAATGTTAAGTTCTATGACACCAACAATTATTGAAAAAGGAAACGAGCTATTTATGGTTGTTGGAACTCCTGGAGGAGCAACAATCATTACTTCAGTGTACCAGTCAATTATCAATGTAATTGATCACAAAATGAGTATTCAAGAAGCAATTAACGCTAAAAAAGTGCACCACCAGTGGCAACCCAATGTAATCACTTATGAGGAAAATGCTATCGATAGCCTTACAATTAACAAACTAAGAGCTATGGGGCATACCTTGCAATCAACTCGTGCAATCGGGCGTGTTGATGCTATTTTAGTGGATGAAAACAACAAGTTTCAAGGCGCTGCTGATCCACGTGGAGACGATGTTGTTGTAGGTTTTTGAAACTTACTAAGCTTTATTAGGATGACGAAGTACTTGAATTTCAGATACCATTTCCAAAAAGAAATTACCCTACCTGTTTTTGATCCTTATCCGAAACAAAATGATTAAACACCCTTTCAGCCTATACCGACAAAAGCAACGATTTGTTATCGCTTTGATAAAGGCACATAGTCTCTCTTAACAGCACCGGTATAGATTTGTCTAGGTCGGCCAATAGGATCTCCGTTATCTAGCATTTCTTTCAATTGTGCAATCCATCCTGGCAATCTTCCTAATGAAAACATAACGGTAAACATTTCAGGTGGAATACCTAGTGCTCTGTATATAATGCCAGAATAAAAATCAACATTAGGATAAAGCCCTCTTTCAACAAAATACGAGTCTTCTAAAGCTATTTTTTCCAACTTCTTAGCAATATCCAAGACTGGATCCTTAACACCTAGCGCCTCTAATACTTCGTCACAAGATTTTTTAATTATCGTTGCACGAGGGTCAAAATTCTTATAGACTCTATGGCCAAATCCCATTAATCTAAATGGATCTTCTTTGTCTTTCGCTTTGTTAATCCACTTATCTGTGTCGCCACCATCGTTCTTGATTGCTTCTAACATTTCAATCACAGCCTGATTAGCCCCACCGTGTAGTGGCCCCCATAATGCGCAAACACCAGCGGAAATAGACGCATATAAATTGGCTTGAGATGACCCAACTATTCGAACGGTAGACGCGGAACAGTTTTGTTCATGATCTGCATGAAGAATCAATAATTTATTCAGTGCTTTGGTAACGATAGGGTCTGGGAAGTATTCGTCCGTGGGCATCGAATACATCATGTTCAAAAAATTCTCACAGTAATTAAACTTGTTTTGAGGATAAATGAGCGGGTGTCGTTGGCTGTGCTTGAATGCCCAAGCAGCCATCGTTGGCATTTTTGCAATGAGTCTAATTATTGTTAAATCAAATGCTTCTTGAGATCGATTGGGATCCTGTGATTCCGGATAGAAAGTTGATAAAGAGCAGACCATTGCAGCTAACACTCCCATGGGATGGGCATTTACTGGATACGCTTGAAGAAATCCTTTCATTTCTTCGTGCACCAAAGTATGTTGCGTAATGTCGTTTTCAAATTTAGCAAGCTCCTCGCTTGAAGGAAGGTCTCCGTATATCAGTAAGAATGAAACTTCCAAAAAAGTGGCTTCCTCAGCCAATTGCTCAATTGGATATCCTCGATAACGTAAAACACCATTTTCTCCATCAAGAAACGTAATAGCGCTATAACATGCACCCGTATTTTTAAAACCACGATCAATTGTAATGTGTTTTGATGCACCTCGCAGTTTCGAAATGTCTAATCCGTTTTCATTCTCAGATCCAGTTACAACTGGAATTTCGTGCGTCTCATTGCCTAAGATTAATTTGGCTGTTTTACTCATGTTATGCTGACTAATTAAATTAATTTTTCTAAAGGCAATAAATATAATAAAGTAAATGGTAAAAAGGGACTAAAGAAATCTAATAAAAATAACTTTATCGCAGAATTTTCCTAACAAATGCTACTGTGAAATATGACATTAGAAAAAGTCCCACAAATCCTTCAATACTAGAAACCATCCGAATGGACCCCCACGGTGAGTAATCACCGTACCCAATTGTGAGAAAAGTAATCGCTGAATGATAAAAAGAAATGGCCATCTCGGAAAGCTCTTCTGGTGGGCTAAAACCAGGCTTTAAATCACCTATTCCCCAATGAATCATGCACAAATATGTAATACTAAATAATACGTAAGTAAAAAGCATACTAATTAAAACCCTTAAAGGATTGGTCGCATAAAGTCCCATCCAATCGAATATTAATTTTTTACCAAAGCTTGTCGGATATACCCAAAGTCTATTGAAACCGTTGGAATTAACCTTACTGCTGTTATAGGCTTTTAATTCGTACCTCTTGAATGCAACGTAGGCTTTATCTTCATCGTTGTATTTGCCAGAAGAATGAAAATCTTCTTTTAAAAGTCTAAATTGATTTGATTTATCTAAATCGGATGAATTTTGGCTTTCAATTAAATTTCTAACATTATTTTCTTTCCAATCAAGAAATATCTTTCCAAGATTTCTTACACCGGTTAGAATCAAGGTGTCTAAATCTAACTCAGTCTTTCCTTTTTTCAAATCGACAATATCTCTAATAATTGTGTCTGAAAGGTCAATGCATTCGCACCGGCTTACTCGTAAATCGATATAGGTCTTAAGCTGGCAAGATTTGAAAGTGATGGATTTAGAAATGGTTCTTAGCATGGACAAACTGCCACTGCCAAATTCTGCGGCTTCGAAGGAAACTTCTTCATTGCCAAAATCTGCCATGTCAAAAGAGATATTTCCCGAACCAAATGTGGCCCTTTTAAAATAGGTCCTGCCTTTTTTGTGTTCAATTTCTTCGAAGGATACTAAAGCGTTTCCAAATATTGTTTTTCTGAAATCCAATTTGCCTTCACCGAATTCAACCTTTCTAAAATCGACATATTTCCCGTTAAATTCAGATTTGTCAAAAGAAATGTCGCCAATACCAAATTTTGCAAAATGAAAGTCTACATTGCCTAAACCAAAGTTGAAATTCTTGAAGTTGACATTGCCGTCCCCGAAATTGGCATTAATAAATGTAGTGTTCCCGTTATAGTTTGCTCCATTTTCGAAAATAACATCTCCAGTACCAAAGTCGGCAAATTGGAAATTGATGCTTCCTTCACCAAAGTCTACGTTGGAAAAGTCAACCGTTACTTCTTTGAAGTCAGTTTTGTAAAAGCTAACGTTTCCACTGCCAAAAGTGGTATTTAAAAAGTCACAATTATTAACGAATTCAGCATACGAAAAGTCAGTAGTTGTATCTGCCTCAAAAAATGTATGGATGGCACTAAACTGATTCAGTTGTAATTTTTCGTCTTTACTTAATGCGTGTTTTTCTCTACATTCTGCAAGGGAGAAATTTTTGATGTAACAATTGGAAATATTAAGTACCTCCCCAGCTACAATCTTCTCGTAAACTTCATCGACATCCAAAACTCCATACCGTTCTTTTTTAACCACATTTCGATTTCCATCACGGAAAATTATGACCGCCGTTCTTGGCAGTGAGAAAAGACCATTATCAAAAGGGTCATCACTGATTTTAATTGAATACGATTGGTGTTGTTTTTGACTCACTCAATAGGCTTTTGAACATACATCGAACCAATATACAGAATAGTTAAAAGAATGATGAATACCATTAAATAAAAGATGGCTTTATTATTTGCAAATGGGCTGTTTTTGTCATAGCCTTTTTTGTAATTGAAAAAACCCATTATTTATTTGCCTTCGCTTATTTGCTTATTCCACTGACCATAAAGATAATTATGATAATATTTATATTGGTCAGTCTCAAAAAACAAGAGGATACCCATTATTTGATCTGCTGGTTTTGCGCCTTGGTAAGTCACGAGTCGTGCTTGATTTTCATCCAGAATAGCATAGGATGGATAAGATAGCTTTCCATCTAATATGCCATATGCCATTTGATGAACTTTACCTCTACTATTAGGCGTCTGCTTTTTGAAATTTGGATCAGAATTAATAAAGGTAGAGCCATTAAATAAAATAGTATCTACTGTTTCTGCATCAAACTTTACCGCGTAGAAATTAGCATTCATGTATCCGACCACATTCGGATCTTTAAATGTAGTAGCATCCATTCTTTTACACCAACCACACCAGCCCGTGTAGAAATCAATGAACATCTTTTTTGGAATACTGTCGATTTTGCTCTTAGTGATTGCCTGATCCCATGTTAGCCAATTAATGGACGCTGTTTGTGAATGGGAGCCGAACGCTAAAATTACTAGTAAAATAACAAAAAATAGATTCTTCATTTACAAATTGTCTAGTATGAAATTAGTCATCTTATTGTACAGGTGTAGACGCGTATTCCCTCCGTATATTCCATGATTTTTGTTGGGATAAATAAAAAGATCAAATTGTTTATTGGCATTAACCAAGGCGTTAATCATTTCCATCGTGTTTTGATAATGTACATTGTCGTCAGCTGAGCCATGAACGAGCAAGTAGCTTCCTTGTAATTCAGAGATGTAATTTATGGGCGAATTAACATCATAGTTTTCACCATTTTCTTGCGGAGTCCTCATGAATCTTTCCGTGTAAATATTATCGTAATATCTCCAATTAGTAACGGGAGCAACTGCAATGGCAGATTTGAATACTCCAACCCCTTTTGTTATACACAATGATGACATGTATCCTCCATAGCTCCAACCAAATATGCCGATTCTATTCTTGTCGACGTATGGAAGATCTCCTAACCATTTTGCAGCCGCAATTTGGTCTTTGGTTTCATATTTCCCCAGCTGTAAGTAGGTGCAGTGCTTAAAGTCTCGGCCACGGAATCCAGTCCCTCTGGCGTCTACAGAAACTACGATATATCCTTTTTGAGTTAGGAGCTGAAACCATGCAAAATTTTGCCCTCCCCAAGCATCGTGAACCGTATTAATTCCAGGCCCACCATACACATGCATAAATACCGGGTGTTGGTGCGTTTCCTTAAATTCTTTAGGTTTTATCATGTAAGCATTTAACTCAATACCTTCTTCCGTTTTTATTTTAATAAATTCTTTTTGGGCAAAGCCATAGGTATTCATGGCATCCTTCACGCGTTGATTGTCTTTGAGGGTTTTTAACTCTTCGCCACTAGCGTTATTTAAAGTGATGAAGTAAGGCGAATTGGCATCACTGTGATAGTTGATGTAGTATTTAAACCCTTTACTAAACGCTACTTCGTTTTGTCCTTTGCGTGTAGAAATTTTCTTTTTAGAGGTGCCATTTAATTTTATGGTATATAAGGCGCGCTCCATCGGTGAATCTTCTGCTGATAAATAATAGATAAGCTTATTCTCTTCATCAACGCCCACAAGTTCAGTTACATCCCATTTGCCATTGGTTATTTGAGAAGAACTACCGTCTTTTAAAGTGATTCGATACAAATGATTGTAACCATCTTTCTCACTTGACCATAAAAATGTTTTATTGTCGCTAAGGAAAGTAAGATTGTCGGTAATGTCAATATAGGTTTTGGATTCTTCTGAATAAATCACTTTGGTTTTTACACCGGTATTGTTCGGCCGTGTTTCATCAAAATCACCAACCATTAATTCTAGCTTGTTTTGTAACCGATTCATCCTGGTAACCATGAGTACATCTGGATCATTCGTCCACTTTATTCTTGGAATGTATATGTCTGTATTAATGCCTGTATCAAAAGCACTTGTTCTTTTTGATAATAATTCGTAGACAAAAACTTGTACCACCGAATTATCTTCTCCTGCTTTTGGGTATTTATATTCATATTGACTAGGGTAAAGACCGTCATACATCGCTAATTGAAACTGCTTGACTTTGCTTTCATCAAAATAGTAGTACGCAATTTTTCTACCATCCGGAGACCAATACAATCCGTTGTCAAAACTGAATTCCTCTTCATAAACCCAGTCGGTAGCACCAAAAATCATTTCGTTCATTTTGCCTCCAGTAGTAACTTGAATTTCTTGACGTTGATCTAAATCGGTAATGTATATGTTGTTTTCTCGAACAAAGGCAACTTTATTTCCTACAGGTGCAAATTGGGCCAAGCGTTGCTTTCCTTTTGAACTTTCCGAGAGTTCTGTCATTTTTTTTGTTGTTATGTCATATACGTAGTAATAGGCTCTTGTAGAATGTCGATAGATGCTTTCTTGTTCAGTGGCTAGTAGAATTTTTGTTTCATCTGCGTTAAATTGATAATCATTTATTTTAATTCTTTTTTTTCCTTCAGATCCAACAAATGTTAAAGCACTAAGGTCAATGATAGATTCTGGCTGAGATTCGCTATTGTAGGGGAATTTCTTAATGGTGGTCATGCCAGACTTCGGGTCTGAAATAAGTGAGGTATAATTTTCGCCATCGTTCATAGATCTGACTCCAGATACGGATTCATTATAAAATGCATACTCTTTCCAAATGATTTCGTTAGTAAGGTCTTTCGATTGAGCTGAGACATTTAGTGATAAAATGAAAAGCAATGTTATTGTAAGCAATTTCTTCATTAGAATTGTATTAATTTTAAACGGATTCGAAGTTACAAAAGAACCTGTTCCTAAACAACTGGATGAATGAACTTGCAAAATGAATACCAAAGATTAAATCAAAGCAATATCGAATGGTTTGTATTGTTGGTTGGTTCTGATAATTGTGTTTTAGATGAGGAGACTAGAATACATTATGGGCATGATGAAACAGAAGATTTAAGTTTTCCGCCAGAAATAGTTGTTAAGCCGTCTTCAACCCAAGAAGTATCGAAAATCATGGGTTATTGTTATGAGCATACGATTCCAGTTACTCCACTAGGAGCCAGAACGGGTTTAAGTGGTGGTGCATTAAGCATCCATGGTGGGGTTGGGCTTTCTTTGGAAAAAATGAATAAGATTGTGTGTATAGATGAGAACAATCTTCAAGTAATCACACAGCCTGGCGTAATTACGCAAGTTTTGCAAGAGGAAGTGGCTAAATTGGGCTTGTTTTATGCTCCGGACCCATCCAGTAAAGGCAGCTGTTTTATTGGTGGAAATATTGCTGAAAATGCAGGTGGCCCTAGAGCAGTTAAGTACGGGGTAACGAAAGATTTCGTATTGAACCTGGAAGTTGTTCTTCCCAATGGTGAGGTAATATGGACCGGTGCGAATACCCTAAAGAACGCTACTGGATATAATCTAACTCAATTAATGGTAGGGAGTGAGGGGACTCTTGGCGTTGTTACCCAAGCGGTATTGAAATTATTGCCACTTCCGAAACACAATTTATTGATGCTTGCTCCTTTTTCTTCATCAATAAAAGCATGTGAGGCTGTAAGTGCCGTTTTTAAAGTAGGAATAACACCGTCTGCTCTTGAATTTATGGAAAGAGAGGCGATTGATTGGACCATGAAATACGAGGAGGTCAATCTGGTTGTAGGAGATGATGTAGAGGCACACTTACTCATTGAAGTGGACGGAAACAATCAGGATGTATTGTTTCAAGATTGCGAAAAAATTAGTGAGGTTTTACAGGAATATGAGTGCGGAGAAATCATGTTTGCAGATAATGAATCCCAAAAAGAGCAGCTCTGGAAGTTAAGGCGAAGAGTAGGAGAAGCAGTGAAAGCAAATTCCATTTATAAAGAGGAGGATACTGTGGTGCCCCGGTTTGAATTACCCAAACTTCTTGCAGCAGTTAAAGAAATTGGTCAGAAATATGGATTTAAATCGATTTGCTATGGTCATGCTGGCGATGGGAATTTGCATATCAACATTATAAAAGGAGACTTGCCAGAGAGTAGGTGGATGAATGATTTGCCTCAGGCGATTAGAGAATTGTTTGAGTTTACAGTGTCGCTAGGAGGCACATTGTCTGGTGAACATGGAATTGGTTATGTACAGAAAGCGTACATGCCCATTGCTTTTTCTGAGGTTCACATGACCTTATTAAGAGGCGTTAAAGCGCTTTTTGATCCAAAAGGAGTTATGAATCCAGGGAAAATATTCCCGTAAATCTGAATAAAAAAAAAGCCTCTTCAAAGAAAAGGCTTTTAAATTGTTTTTTGAAGATGGATTATTCTACACCATGCATTAACTTGGTTAGTGGCTTACTAATAAAACAAAGGAGTAATCCAATACAGATGGTAATTAAGCCCATCATCATGTAAACACTCGAATAGATGTCCCAATACATGTGCGAAGCAATTGTTGAGTAATTCTTGTCGAAGTTAGTCATGGCTGATTTCGATTCTTTAAACAAGTAATTTTCGTTACTTGAGTCAAAGTTTTCGTTTCCAATATTTTTTCTGTCCATGATACTGATTACTTTACCATGCATAGCATTCAAGCCATCTCCAGTTCCAACGATTCCTGAACTAAAATCACCTTCGACTTGGGCGTATTTAGTTCCGTTATTCATGCTTTCAGTTGAAGATATTACAGTACTAATGGATTTTACAAGACCTTCAATCGCATTTGCATAATTGGCAGTAAGCTGACTCCACAATAATTTTTTACCACTGTAAGATGCAGTATCTTGAATTAGCGGAAAGATATCTTGATGAATCGCATTAAACGTGGGATAGATATCTGCAGTCATTGCTGACATCTCTTTTGGTAAATTAGCAACCGTGGAATCTTCGCCAACAAATCCTTCTGCGCTTTCAAAAGCTTTAGTTGTTGTCGATAAAACTTGGCAAACGGAATCGATTTTCATTGCATTTGATTCAATTTGAGCAATGTACTCAGTTCTAGTAGGCTCTTTGTCGGTGCTTCCACCACCTCCATGACCTTCAGAACCGGTTGCCATGGCAATCACTGCTGCCGCATAATTCGCAAATGCAAATGACAGAAACCAACCTCCCATGGCCGTTCCAGTCATTTTCTTAGGAGCCAACTTGGTTACCATTGAAAGACCAATGGGAGATAAGAATAACTCGCCAGTAGTATGCAATAAATACAAGATTGCTAATGTCCAAAGTGGCACTAAATAGGCCTCACTCAAGAACATTCCTCCTAAAAGAACAACGAGATAACCCAATCCTAGTTGAATAATTCCCAATCCAAATTTCATAGCAATACTCGGATTAATTTTCCTTTGTTGAAGCTTAATCCACATGATTGAAAAGATAGAACCAAATAGTATGATATAGAGTGGATTAAAAAACTGTGTAGTAGCATCACTCATTTCCCATCCTCCAATTAATCTATCCACATTTCGTCGTGCGAAAAGGGTTAGTGATGTGCCGGCTTGCTCGAAACAAGCCCAAAATGCAATGTTGAAAATAAAGATGATGATCATTGCTGTCATTCGGTTTAACCAAACCTGCTTTCCTTCAACAGCCTGTTCTCCTGATTTATCTTCTTTGTAGGCTGCACTTAATAAATTATAAATGACATAAGCGCCCACAATCGCCAATAGGTAAGGCATTATTTGATTGAACTGAATCAACATATACAACACGGGGATTAAAGCCAGAGATAAAATATAAATGACACTCTTTTGACTCAATGGCCCAAGTACCTTGCTTTTTAATTTTTCCGGATTTGGAGCTGCTGCAACATCCTGATATAGGTTCTTGCCAAAAACAAAAATAAGGGTTCCAATAATCATACCGATACCAGCTAAAGCAAACCCGTATTCGTATCCTAATTTTCTTCCAATCTCAACACATACGGTAGTTGCCAAGAGTGCACCAATGTTGATTCCAATATAAAATATGGTAAATCCGGAATCTCTTCTGGCATCTCCGTCTTTGTACAATTTTCCAACTATACTTGAAATATTTGCTTTAAAATAGCCGTTACCAACGATAATGCCGGCCATCCCTAAGTAAAGCCAAAAATCAGTTTGACCTAATAGCATGAATTCACCTATGGCCATTAAAATACCACCTAAGACGACGGAGTTTTTATATCCCAAAAATTTATCGGCTATTTTCCCACCTAAAACAGGTGCCATATAGACTAAGGCAGTGTATGTTCCATAGATAGCAAAAGCTTCTGTATCTCCTTTTAAGAAAACATCAATCAAGAATACGGTTAATAAACCACGCATCCCATAATAGCAGAACCGTTCCCACATTTCTGCAAAAAACAGCACGAATAATCCCTTAGGATGGCCTAAAAATTGTTTTTGACTTCCGGCTAATTCAGTTGAACTCATAGAATTTAATTTGACGATTTTATGGGTTCGAATGTACTATATTTTTTTTGAATGCCTCTTAAAATAAAAATCACTTCTCGTCAAGAAATGTCATTTTATCTTCAGATTATTGAAGTCTATATAAAATATCGGAATTGACAATTAAATAATATAAATTTAGCGTCGTTTTTAAAATACTATGAAACAGATTTATACGCTATTGGTTATTTCTTTGGGGATTTTAACTTGTTCTTGTTCAGAATCAAGTGAAACAAAGTCCGATACCGAAGAATGGGTTACGGATTCTGCTAATATTGTAAAAGAAGCATTGGTTATTGACGAACATACGTTATCGAATTACAAAGATGTTGTTGTAAGCCATTGTCATCTCAGTTTGGATGTGGATTTCGAAAATGAGGTATTGAAAGGTTCTGTAGTCCATTCCTTAAAAAATGTTTCTGGAGTAGAACAGGTGATTTTTGACACTAAAAACCTAAACATTAAATCTGTTTTAGTAGATGGTGCAGCTGCTATTTTTGAGTTAGGAGATTATGATGAGTTATTGGGAGCTCCCTTACAAATTGCCATTACAAAGGATGTCAATACAATCGAAATTTTTTATGAGACAACGAATGGTGCGGAAGCACTGGATTGGGTTAATCCACAATTAACAGCGGGCAAAAAAAATCCGTATGTATTTACCCAAGGACAATCCATATTTACAAGAACTTGGGTTCCGATAATGGATACACCAGGTTTGAGAATTACGTATTCTGCAGACATTACTGTTCCTCCCAACCTACTTGCAGTTATGAGTGCTGATAATCCTACAGAAAAAAATGAACAGGGCAAATATCATTTTGAAATGTCACAGCCTGTTCCTTGTTACTTGATGGCACTGGCTGTTGGTAATTTAGAATTTGTACCAGTAGATGAGCGCACAGGCGTATACACAGAACCCGAGATGATTGATGCATGTGCTTTTGAATTTGCTGATATGGGAGAGATGGTGAAAAAAGCGGAAGGGCTTTATGGTCCGTATCTTTGGGGACGTTGACATTATCGTATTGCCACCAAGCTTTCCTTTTGGAGGAATGGAAAATCCTCGATTAACTTTTGCTACACCAACAATTATTGCCGGAGACAGATCCTTAGTCTCGCTTGTCGCGCATGAATTAGCGCACAGCTGGAGTGGGAATTTAGTTACGAATTCTACTTGGAATGATTTCTGGTTGAATGAAGGATTCACGGTATATTTTGAACGGCGAATCATGGAAGACATGTATGGTAAGGATTACGCAGACATGTTGGCTATATTAGGATATCAAGATTTGATTCGGTCAATTGACGAAGAGTCAAAGGCCGATCAGGCATTGAAACTAAAGTTAAAACGAAGACATCCCGATGTTGGTATGACCGATATTGCCTATGAAAAAGGTTGTTTTTTTCTAAAAATGATTGAGGAAGCTTCAGGCAGAGAATTATTTGATTCGTTTTTAAAAAATTATTTCTTGGAACACAAATTTCAAACCATTAACACGGAAGAGTTTGTCAATTACCTGAATGAAAAATTGCTAATACCAAATCAGATAGCCGTGAATGTAGAGGAGTGGATATATGAATCTGGAATTCCATCAAATTGTCCTGTTGTAGAAAGTAAAAACTTTACGAGCGTTGAAGAGCAATTAGCTGCCTTCGGATCAGAAAACAATCTCGATGAGATTAATCCATTGGATTGGTCTACACACGAATGGCTTCACTTCATTCGAAGCATGCCAGAGGATTTTAGTAATAAACAATTGGAAATTATTGATAGCCGTTTCCAATTAACACAATCTGGTAATTGCGAAATTGCCTGTGCGTGGTTTGAGAAATCAATTCGTTGCAATTACGAAGCAATTGATCAAAATTTAGAGAAATTTTTAGTTAGAGTAGGGCGCAGAAAATTTTTAACGCCGTTGTATAGGGCTCTTAAGGAAAGTGACCATCTAAATAGAGCGATTGAAATTTATGAGAAAGCCAGGCCTAACTATCATCATGTCTCTTCTCATACTATTGATGAACTTTTGGGTTATTCAAAATCCTGACGATAATTATGTACAAATTGAGCGCCAAGGTCTAAGCCTAAGCGATAGTCACTTATTATTTTATGTTTAGTCGTCGAATAACTGCTGGTCGCAAGTAGTTTTTCTGGAGCGATTTGAATAATATTCACTTTATCGGGATTATTCTTGATGTAATCTATCGAATCGTTATAATACTTATGGTCATTCGAAAATCGACGACTCAAGCCAGGATTGTCTTTGTACCACATGCCACCAAACCAGCCAAAATAACTCCATTCCAATTTTAAATCTGCCGGCATTGTTCGGATAATTACAATGTTTTTGGCTCCATTTTTAACGGCTCTTTCTGCGGGAATGGGGTCACTCCATCCACCATCCATTAGTTTCTTATCGCCGAATTGGCAATAACCTTTTGTTAAAAATGGTAAAGTAGAAGAGGCCCTTAGTGCCTTAAGCCAAGTTCTTGCGGTTGGTGAGATGTAAACAGCTTC
>CAJQPO010000035.1 GCA_905480225.1 uncultured Flavobacteriales bacterium
TCCTACAACGGCAACTGTCGCTGTTCCTGTAGCATCGCCATTACACAAAGGATCGGTTCCACTTGTAGTTCCTACAATCTCCGCTGGCTCAGCAACAGTAACCGTATCCGAATTCTGAACACATAAATTACCATCCGTATGAACCACATAATAATCGCCCGGACACAAAGTACTAGTTGGATTAGCATTACCCTGTGAAATAAACGGTACTAGAAATAATTCTGATGTGATAATTCCTGTACCGCCACCTGATGTCCAAGAAACCTCACCATCACATGTGCCAAAACAAGTTGCATCTACAGCTGTTGTTGTAAATGCTATCGCTGGCGGATCAATTAAACATATGGTGTCTGATTCTGTTTGACAAGTTGGCGATGCCGCATCAGATATAAGACCATAATAACAGCCTGCAGGAAAAAACCCATTAACAGTTTCACCAAACAATCCAGTACTCACACCCGCATCAGTAAACCATTCAACAATATAAACACCTGAACCTCCTGTGACAACTACAGATAAATCACCAGTTGCATCACCATTACACGGAGGTGGATTACCACTTGCCGTACCATCTAAAATTGCGGGTTCATTAATAGTAACGGTATCCGAAAATTGAACACAAGCTGAGTCATCCGTATGCACTACGTAATAATCACCGACACATAATCCGGTTGTCGGATTAACAGATCCTTGCGAAACATCTGGGGGTCCAACAAGAAATAACTCGGAAGTTATTGTTCCAGACCCACCTGCAGCTGTCCATGCAAGTTCACCATCACAAACTCCCTCACAAAGTGCATCTGTCGGTGTGGTTGTAAATGAAATTGCTGGCGGCTCTGTAACATTAAAAACTTGACTTGTATCCTCGCATAGGTTTGCGTCAATAGCAATCATATAATAGGTCCCCGCACATAAACTTGTTACATTTTCAGTTGCATTACCAGGATTACTAATTGCTAAATCTGTTGCTGCATCGTACCATTGAAAAGAGGTATAAGGTAGTGTTCCGTCAGAAGTGCTTACCTCTAACTCACCAATACAGACTGCATTACAGATTAAATTTGCTTGATTAACTGAATCTATCTGTAGTGCTGTAGGCTCAGTAATTTCAAATGTATCACGGAATGGACAACCATTGCCATCCACAATATCAAGAATCCCAATTGTTCTTGCACACAAATCTGTGATGGTTTGCGTTCCATCACCGTTCGGTGTTGCGGTTGTGTCCCAGTCAAATGTCCAAGTACCGATTGCTCCAGAACCGCCCGTTGGAGCAGAAGTAGCGGTACCGTTACATATTCCATTACAGGACAAAGGTGTAGTTGTAATATTTAAATCAAATGCATCTGGGCCAACTAAAATAAAATCATCGGATTCAAAACAACCATTTGCATCTGTAGCAGCTACAGTATTCAAGCCATCGCAAAGTGTGCCAGCAGTATCAAGACTTGACAATTCTAAAGAGGTCGGCCACGTGTATGAAATAAGGCCTGTACCGCCAAAAGCAAATACTTGTCCCGTTCCGTCACAGCTGTCCGGACAATTAGGATTAGTCGTGACAGGTGGTAAAATTGCCAAAGCAGTCGGCTCAACGACTCCTACACTTTCATCACAAAGTTTAAATATATCACAATCTTCTCTTGCTAGAAATGTATAGGAACCCGCACAAAATCCAGTATATGTGAAAAAGGATGTGTCGCCAACAATGTTGACTAGGCTATCAGGAGTAAATGCATCTGGAACTTTCTGAACCTCAATCGCACAACCTACAGGAAGCGTAGGATCCACAACGGCAATGTCAATAATAGCATCACAAAGCCCATTACAGGAAATTTGAGATCCGTTATAATCTGATCTTACAGTAACAATAATTGTAATTCCACTTGCACAGTTATTGGTACCTTTCTCTAATGATGAACCAAATCCTCCTACTCCCGTTCTTCTTGACAATGGAACACTAAAATCGTATGCAAGACCAGCAGAAGCATTATTTACCGTTAAATTTTGGTTTAAGTTTAGGTTTATTTCAAAGTCGACCTGAATCAAAGATGAACCTAGGTCAAGATTGGTCAGAGAATTCCCAGGCGCTAAAAATTTATCTGTTTCAATTGAATGATTATTAGAAACAAAATTCCCACCAGAAATCGTGATTCCATTTCCATTTCCCACATTAGATAGTGGCCCTAAAAGTTGATAATTCCCAGAAAATTCAATATCCGAGTTGAAAATTGTCATCCCCGAATTAAAAATTGCAGGCTGGTTGGAAGTAAGAAGTATTTTACCTGGACTAAAGGTGTTAATTCGATTACTACTACTAAAAGATCCTTGAATTTCCAGAACTTCTGACCCTGTAATGCCATCGAAAGACACTTCATGTTGATTATTGGTAAAAGTAAAATCATGTAATGACTGACTAGCTCCTAACGATACAACAGCATGACTCGAAAAAGAATTATTGTCAAAAAATACATTGTCGCCCTGACTTGGTATGCCAGCGCCCCCCACTCCACCAGAAGCAAAAGACCAATGCATGGCGTCATTCCAGTCTCCTGAATTGTTGACCCAGAAATAATCTGCTGAGTAGGAATACGAAAAAGTTGAAGCTATAAAAAAGCTCAAAAAGATGTTAAGTCGTCTTGTCATCATAACAACTAAAGGTTAAACAGGTTTGTTTCAAAAACAGATTATAACTACGTTCTAACTGATAAAAGGTTCCTAAACGAAGGAAATAAATTATTTCTGATTTTTACTAATGTATTATGAAAGACGCAATTACTCAGGTAAGAGTTGCGCTATTATTGCACACCATTATGTTAAATAGACCGAATTCTAGGACAAATCTTTGATTTTCGAGGATTAATCAAACGCTGGGCAAGAATAATTATCCCCGCCCCGCACATCACAAGAATATATTCCTATGGTTATTTCATGCGTATTAGAACTTCCCAATTTCACTCTTGAAGTTGTAAAATCAAACGCATAACCCAATGTGAAGTGTTTTAGGAAGTTCACTTTAAACATACCAACCAAAGCGTCCACATTTCTATAGCTAATGCCAAATTGTGCACGATTATCAAAATCTAAAAGAAAGTTAAGGTCAATAGCCGGTACAGACAAGGAAGTAAATTTAATCATTGCGGATGGCAAATACGACACAGTCTCACTAGCCTCAATTTTTGCACCACCTAAAAACTCATAATGTCTTCTTAACTCATTAACTCCAGTCCCATAATTGTTTATACGATTGGAAAGTAATTGCCGAATGTTCAGTCCGTAAAATGCTTTTTTACTGTAAACAAATATCCCAGGAGTAAAATCAGGCCAAACGATAACTGCATTCATAGCATGTATAGCCGGATCTGGTCCTTGCCATGCATTAGCGCCATTTACATTAAATCGAAATTGCTCCAATCCACCAAAAATACCTGCAGATGCTTTTAAATCTCTTCCTAATGTAAAATGATAGGCATAAGCTAAATACAACTTTGTAGCACTCGTCAATCCCATAACATCGGATTCAACTTTTACGCCAACTCCATGGTGCACATATGGGTTAGAGCTCTTTTTTAATTTAAGCCGAGAACTTAAGGTCGCAAAAGTAGTTTTGGGGGCACCAGCAAAACCAACCCATTGCGACCGATAGCCTAACTTTAAATCAAGGCATTCTTTAGTACCTGCCATCGCAGGATTAATGCTGAAGTAATTAAACATGTATTGACTATGCTGCGGAGTTTGCTGGGCAGACAACCCAAACACATAACTTATTGCCAATATGAAAATTAACTTTTTCAATAAATCAACTCAATAAACCCTGTCTTAATATTGTTCTCCTGTACATTCCCAGCATTCAATTCGATAACATAATAATATGTTGAAGGGGGTAATGCCTTGCCTAAAAAAACACCATTCCAATCATTTTGATAACCAACATCGTTGAGTAATCTCTGCCCCCACCTATCGTAAATAGATACTTTTGCTAACGGATAAAGCTCAATTCTCAAGATAATCCAAGTATCATTTACTCCATCTCCATTGGGCGTAACTACATTTGCCACTGCAATTGGTTCCAATACAACAATCGTCACCTCATCCGTTTCTTCGCAACCCGTAGCCGTTGTTGTTGTTAGAAAATAGGTTGTTGTTTGGTCCGGTGATGCCACAGGATTTGAAGTGTTTGTATTGCTAAGGTCAATTGGTGGAGACCATAATAATGTCCCTGTTCCTGTTCCACTTAGCGTAGTACTTTCTCCTTGAATTATGGTTACATCTTGCCCGGCATCTACATCTACTTCTTCCACAGATAAGCTTATCGTGTTGCTGGTATAAATCGATGGACAGCTAATGTTGTCATCACAATTGACTTGAACAGATACAGAAACATCCACCAAAGCAATATGATTGTAAACACTATCCGTACCCGTAGCAACTAGAACGCCATCAACATACCAACTATACGACTGATTCTCACAATCAGGTGTTTCGACGTTAAATTGAACAACATCATTCTCACAAACACTTGTTTGATTAGAATTTAAGGTTGCTTGATTCGCTTCTTCCACTCCTGTCCCAGATAATAAAATAGAAAAATTACACGTTGCGGGATCTGTAATACCAGCACCACTAAAATCCCCATCAATTTGAATGTAATAAGTCGTATTGGGATTCAATCCTGCTGCACTTAAATTCATTGTTCCAGAAGCTGTGGGACAATTCGACATCAAATTGTAGGTGCTTTCGTCACAAGGTACTCCTGCCTCTATAATGACTCCTTGTAATTCATTGTCAAAACCTCCTCCAGAAACACAATTGATACCGGTCAGGTCCACGCTAACATCTCCCCCATCACTATCCGTAGTAAAAACATACCAAATCGTGTTTTCAAGAGTATAACAGAAATTTCCAGCAGTTGATGCCCCATCAGAACATCCTAGGCAAGCATCGACAGTTGCATCCTGATTTGTGCCGTTTACTTGAACATTAGGGCATAAATTAATTGCGTTAACACAATTGTCATTTGCTGGCTGTCCTAATAAATGAAACAAAGAGCAATAAGTAATAATTATGATTAAAAGAAATCTTAGCAAGTATTAGGTCCTTATTTATAAATGATGTTGCGAAAATAATCATATAAAATGAATTTACACCGTCATTTTTAATGAACGGTATTCTTCTTTGGATATACGTATTATATCTATATTTGACGTTTGGTACGATTAATGATTAAACCCCATTGAAACCATAAATTTCTGAGTTATGAAAAGATTTTTACGATTTACAAGCATTAGTTTAATATTACTTGTCTTAACAAGTAATTTCCAAGCTCAATATATCAATTATAAAGACGATTCTGGCTGGAATCTTGGATTCAATATTGGAGGCACTTGGCAACAAAGTGATGTAACCAGTGAAACTGGTTATGGTATTGGGTTTACGTTAGGTAAAGCACTTTACGAAAAAGAAGGCAAGCTTCTGAGTTTTGACCTTAGATTGCGTTACTTAAACGGTGCCAATGCAGGTCTTGATACTGAAAACACTTTAATTTTGGATTCAAACCAGCTTGATGGACTCTATAAAGACTACATAAACAGCGGGAATTTCCACAACCACAAGATGGATATAAATAACATGTGGGATCTTGAAGGTGTCATTACTTTAAATAGACTTCGAGAAAAAACAGGTCTTATTCTATATGGTTTTGGTGGACTTGGATTAACCGATTATTCTTTGAGAACTGATTTGTTAGGCGAGGATGGCTTGCCTTATGATTACACTTCATTAGGCAACAGCGCATCTGAAAGCGTGCTGCGTGATTTTAGAGATGGCGATTATGAAACAGTTGTATCTGACGGGTACGAATTTATGCCCTCCCTGGGCGCTGGATTTGGATACCAGTTTTCACCACGCTTTTCAGCAGGTATAGAACATAAAATCAACTTCCCACTTAACGACAGAATTGACGCTTTTGAAGCAACTGGAGGTCCTTTTGTTAATGATCGCCTTCACTACACAGCACTTACATTTCGATGGAATTTATTTAGAGGCGGAAGAACAAGGCCGCCTGTAGCAACATCTACCCCTGTTACTCCAGCACCCTTAAGAAACAAACCTGTAGTAAACATCATTAATCCCATTCATTCTCCGTACGCGACCCACAACAGCAATTACACCGTTAAAGCCAACGTGTATTATGTAGCTGGAAAATCCAACATTACCTTTAGGCATAATGGGTTGATTTCTAATGACTTTTCATATAATTCAACATCAAAAAGGTTTACAAGTCATTTGTTTTTGGTGCCAGGAAAAAACATTATTGAAATTATTGGGAAAAATGAGGCAGGATACGATAGCGAGAGTAAGGTCATTATTTACGAGCAAGCTATCAACGTTCTTCCTCCTCCGATAGTTACATTTTTAAACCCCAGTTACAGTCCACAAACCGTTTCGAGCCCGGGGTACAGTTTAACAGCAAACATCATGCACATTCTTGGACCTCAAGATGTTACTTTTAAAGTAAATGGAGTGATAAATCCAAGCTTTATTTACAATGTTTCAAACCAATTGTTTAGTGCAAACATTCTGTTAAGTAAAGGTCAAAACACCATTGAAATAAAAGGCACAAACAGTGTAGGTCAAGACATAGAAAGTGTCATGATTATCTATAAAGAGCCTGTTCAATTGAGACCGCCAGTAGTCAATTTCATTAACCCATCAACCAACCCCATTAGTGTTGACAAGGCCACATATAATGTCTCTGCACAAGTGCTTAATGTGGATTATTATCATCAGGTCCAGGTTTTACTTAATGGAATAAATATTCCTTCATTCGGCTTTGATCCTTCTGCACACACTGTGGTTTTTCAAGCCAGTCTTCTTGAGGGATCAAATACCATTACGGTTATTGCAACCAACAACGATGGAAGTGACAGAAAAGCAACCAATATCATTTATGAACCTATAAATGAGTTGCATCCTCCTATCGTTTCAGTCACTAGTCCATTGCTAAATCCCATAAACACGGATATGCCATCTGCTGTTGTTTATGCCAACGTTTTGAATGTTGATGGAAAAAGCAATATTGATTTAAAAATTAACGGAGTTCCTACAACTAACTTTACTTACAATACAATTTCAAAAGTAATGACTGTCGCTACGGCACTTGCAGAAGGCGCAAATGTGTTTAGCATAACGGGAACTAATGAGGTGGGCACTGACAATGCTGGGACAACAATAATTTATGAAAAGCCCTCGACATTGTTGCCTCCAGTAATCTCAATTACAAAACCTATTGCAAATCCTTACAATACGGTCAATTCAAATGAGATTATTAACGCAACCATTTTGCACGTATCTTCAGCATCCCACGTATATGCAACGTTTAACGGAGTCAATACAACCACGTACGCTTTTGATCCCGTATCCAGAAAATTTAGCTTTAATGGTAGTCTTATCGTTGGTGCAAATATTCTAGAAATAAATGCCTGGAACGAAGTTGGTAGTGCCTCCAAAAGTCAAATAATAATCTATACGAATGAAGCTCCGCCTTGCGAAAATCCAGTGATTTCTATCACCCAACCCGGGAGCCAACTTTATGTTACTGCGTCCGATAAAATAACCGTGGTTGGAAAAATCAAAGGTGCTAAACAAGTTTTAGTCAAAATAAACGGCGGAAATCATAATGAATACACGTACAATGTTACTTCTCAAGAATTGGTTATCCCTAATAGCAAGCTGCAAGAAGGCGCTAATGTTTATGATATAATTGCTAAAAACGATTGCGGTTCGACAGATTACAGAATTACCGTTATATACAAGAAAAAGACCCCGCCGTGTATTGAACCTTCAATTGAGTTGATTTCACCCAATTCATATTCGGCAAACGTAATTGGAACAACACTTAAGTTTGCTGCTGCAATCAGCAATGTTAAAAGCAATGAATCGATTAAAATGACACTTAATAATGTCGTTATTCCTTTTACGTTCAACAAGACTTCTAAGCAAGTAACTTCAGGACTTAAGTTAAAACCAGGGATGAATCTTCTCATTGTTACTGGCAAGAATGCTTGTGGGTCAGATGAGGCAAAAATCCAAATTATTGCAGAGGAAATTGTGGTAGATGAAACACCGCCACCGACAGTAGAGTTTACTACACCAAACTCCAGTTCTTACACAACGGAAAATGCAGTGTTCGTAGTTATAGCCAAAACTGAAAACGTAGCTTTGGCCTCTGAAATCAGTGTTCAATTAGAGGGGACCAGCATGCCATTTACCTTTAATTCATCCGCAAATACCGTTTCAATTCCATTAACGCTTGCCGAAGGAACCCACGATTTGAATATTATGGTTTCAAATTCACACGGTTCGGCAAAAGATGAAGTAGAACTTATATACAAAGTTGATGAGCCTTGTAATGTACCTATTATTAAAATGGATCCCCAATTCAATAACAGGTTAACGGTAAATGTTGGCAGTGGTCAAATTACAGGATTAATTTCGGATGCTGCCGCAGTTGTTGTTAAACGGGATGGAAGTAATTATTCTGATTTTGTCTATAACAACACTTCCGGTAAAATTGTAATAAATTACAGCTCTTTACAACAAGGAAATAATGTATTTCTAATTGTTGCTCACAATCTTTGTGGCAAGGATATTATTAATGTTCTTTTAGACTTTGATCCTCCTGTTATTCCGTGCGATAACCCCGTTTTAGTAATTGCTGAGGCCAGCGGTTCGGTTGCATCAGTATCATCAGATAACGGTATGTTTACCGCATACATTGGCAATGCCATTGGTGCTTCAGTTCAGAAAGACGGGTCAGGGTATTCTAATTTTACATTCGATCCTGGAAGTGGAAATATGGTTGTTAACTACTCCAATCTGCATGACGGCGAAAATGTATTCACAATAATCGGAACCAATGCTTGTGGTGATACTTCCGGCACTTATACGCTGCAGTATACTGCTCCAGACATCCCTTGTGATAATCCACAAATTAATGTTGTCACGGTATTAGACGGTACTACCCTTTCTGTAACAGGACAATCAGATTATTTAATTTTCTCAATAAGTAATGCCACATCAGTTGGAGTTACCAGAGATGGATTCAACCATTCAGATTATGTTGTAAAACCTAGCATTGGTCAGCTCATTGTCAAGCTCACGTCCCTCAATGTTGGCCCGAACGAATTCATCATCATTGCTCAGAATGACTGTGGAACCGCAGATAAAACCGTGAATGTTGTATATGGGATTCCTACTAGTAACGAACCTTGTGGACCACGGTTTAATCCCGGCAGTTCTGATTGGGAATTCTGCTTAATAACTCCAACTGGAACCTTCAATAGATCTGATTTAAATTCTGGATTTAGCTATTCTGGTCTAGCCAGTAGCGCATACTTCAAACCCATTGCAGGTGGAGGTAATGCTGTAGTTAATGGGAGTTCATACCCGCTCTCAAATGGTCAATACTATTTATTCAGCGGAGTACTTACCGTTGATGTAAGTAGCAATCATCCGGGTTCTAATGGACATTGGGAGATTTGTATTCAATCAAATTCGGCTCCTCTGCATGGAAATGGAAGCAAAAGACCTGATAGCCCCTGTGGTTCGAAGTCTACAGGAAATAGCAATGGCAATTCGAGTGGAAATACTAAAAACGGTAATTCTAATAATGGACTAAATGGCAACGGATCCGATTCTAAAAACCAAGGTGGAACAGATGATTCGATGAAGAAAGCGGCGGAGGCTAAGCAAGCAGCTGAAAATGCTAGAAAAGCTGCAGAAGCCAAGAAAGCAGCGGCGGCTAAACAAGCAGCCGAAAACGCTAGAAAAGCAGCAGAAGTCAAGCAAGCAGCAGCGGCTAAACAAGCAGCTGAAAATGCTAGAAAAGCAGCGGAAGCCAAGAAAGCAGCGGCGGCTAAACAAGCAGCCGAAAACGCTAGAAAAGCAGCGGAAGCCAAGAAAGCAGCGGCGGCTAAACAAGCAG
>CAJQPO010000036.1 GCA_905480225.1 uncultured Flavobacteriales bacterium
GATTATGAACGCAAATGAAGGACCATTAGGTTTTGTAGGTATCCCTGAAAACGATGTGGTTGAGTTTTTCAATGTTTATCCAAACCCAGCAACCACAAATGCAACTTTAGCGTTTGATTTGAATACTTCTTCAATTGCTAATATCAACATTGTTAATGCAATGGGTCAAACAATATACAATCAGTCTGTAGCAGGAAGCAATGGTCTTCAAGGTGTTACGATTAACACAGCAAACATGGCGAATGGTATGTACTTTGTAAACCTTACTGTAGAAGGTAAAGTGGTGACTAAGAAACTTAGCATCAACAAATAATAGAATTTATTTATTCAAAACCTCGGCTAATTAATTAGCCGAGGTTTTTTTTTCTCCCTTAATTAGAATTACAACAATCAGCCTTATCTTTCGTTTTATAAACTCAACGATATACTTACCTTTACCCATCCAATAGACAGGTCCTCTTTTGGCTTGAATTTTGGTAATCAGTTCAAAAATTAATTCTATGAAAAAAATAATACTCCTAGTGTTTCCTTGTTTACTTATGTCTTTTGTATTAGTAGCTCAACAAAAAACAATTCCAAGTGTTAAATTAGAAACACTTGATGGTAAATCATTTAACACGAGTGCCATTGAAAATGATGGGAACCCGACAATCATTAGCTTTTGGGCTACTTGGTGTAAACCTTGTAAAGAAGAATTGAATAACATAGCTGATGAATATGAAGATTGGATGGACGAGACAGGTGTCAAACTTGTAGCTGTTTCTATTGACGATCAAAGGTCGGCCACTCGAGTAAAGCCATATGTTAACTCAGTAGGATGGGACTATGAAATTCTGCTAGACTAAAACTCTGATTTTAAAAGAGCAATGTGTGTACAGAATGTACCACACACTTTTTTACTAGACGGAAAAGGGAATATCGTCTACCAACACAATAGCTATTCTCCAGGAGATGAAGACAAACTCTACGATAAAGTTCAAGCTGCAGCTAAGAAATAAATCCAAGTGACTTTCTTAACTTGTCCCAAGTTGCGAAACCAAACATCAAAAATGAAAAAACGTATTGCTTGCTGTTCATTGAGCGTATTCTTGTCTGTATGCTCCTATGGGCAATCTGGAAATAATCAGAGAGAAATCGATCTGGGAGAAATAAAAGGCAATGTTTCAATGGCCTACCAACAATATCAAGAGGATAGCGCTATCAATGCGGCAGTACCAGATGAAAAATCTACTTTAACAGCTTTTACTAATATATTATACACGCGTGGAAACGTAAGTGCAGGAATTCGTTACGAATCCTATCTGCCTGCCCAATTAGGATATCCTGATCGATTTGAAGGAACAGGATTAGGTTATCGATTTGCAGCATACAGTACTGAAAAAATTGGTGTTACTGTCGGTAATTTTTATGAGCAATTTGGCAGTGGGTTAGTATTTCGCTGCTATGAGGAGAGGCTTTTAGGAATTGATAATGCCATGGATGGTATGCGAGTTAAAGCGCACCCACTCCCGGGCCTCTACGTAAAAGGTATATACGGCAAACAACGCTTCCAATTTTCAGATGGCCTCGTAAATGGTTCCGGTTTGGTTCGAGGAATTGACGGAGAATTGGTGTTGAATGAGTTACTTGATTCATTATCTAACAAATCCATTGATTCCTTGCCCTATAGAAAGCTGAACGTCATTTTAGGCGGAAGCTTTGTCAGCAAATATCAATCCGACAATAGCCCGTCGCTTATACTTCCTGAAAATGTTGGCACTTATGCAGGAAGGCTTAGAATGAACTACGGTAAAGTGAGTGTAAACGGTGAATACGCCTATAAAATTAATGATCCGTCTGGAGATAATGGATTTGTTTATAAAGACGGTCATGCAGCATTACTTAATTTCACGTACGCCACCAAAGGGTTTTCACTTTTATTAGATGCGAAAACAACAGATAATTTTAGCTTTCGATCAGATCGAACAGCTGAATTGCAAGACCTGATGATTAACTTTTCACCGGCATTGACCAAACAGCATTCTTACAATTTAGCTGCGACACTTTATCCCTATGGTTCCCGACCTTGGGGAGAAGTTGCCTATCAAGCTGAGTTGAGTTACAAAGTGCCGAAAAAAAGTAAAATCGGTGGGAAATATGGCATGTTATTAACAGCGAATTATGCGACCGTATTCGGTCTTGACTCGATCAATATTTTAGAGGATATTTCTGCTGAATCTAGTTCGCGTGAAGGCTATGTTAACAACAGTTTCTTTATGCCAGGAAAGGAAAAGTATTTTCAAGATTTCAATCTCGAAATTAAAAAGAAATTCAGCAAGACCTTCAGGGCAACGTATACTTATTTCAATTTCTTTTACAACAATGACATTAACCAAGGAGCTTTCGACAACAACAACAAAGGTGTAAAAGGTAATATTATAGCTCAAATCCATGTTCTTGATCTTTCAAAAAGGTTCATGAAAAAACACAACATTAGGCTGGAATTGCAGCACCTATCAACGCAGCAACATTTGGGCAATTGGGCAACTGTACTGCTTGAATACACTTATTCACCACACTGGTTTGTTGGTATTTTAGACCAATATAATTATGGGAATTCTGATGCGGAAAAACAAGTTCATTATTTATATGGAACTGTTGGTTACGTTAAAAATGCCCACAGGTTTACAATGGGTTATGGAAAGCAGAGAGCCGGATTATTTTGTGTAGGTGGTGTATGTAGACAGGTTCCGGCTTCCAATGGTTTAACGGTAACATTTACTACCAGTTTTTAAGAAAATCGAAATGACGACATTAAAAAATATATTTTCATTCTCACTTTGCGCATTGTTATTGGTAACCTGTGATAAAGTAGACTTGCCCAATATAGGAACTGTAACGGTTAACGAAAGTTGCGACACCATTTTCTCATTCAGTGCAGCAACTCAAACGCATAGAAATATTCTTGTGGAAGATTTTACTGGGCATCTTTGTGGAAACTGTCCTGAGGCAGCACATGAATTAGATCAGCTTCATGATATATACGGTGACACTTTGATTGTAATTTCTATCCATCCGAACACCTCATTTAACGAAGTACAAACAGGAACAGGCAAATACGAAACAAATTGGAAAATTGAAGAAGCCGAACAAATTTTTGATGCTTTTAATATGCCATCGAGTCTACCTAGGTTAATGATTAATCGCGAAGAATCCTCACCTCCATTTTACTTTTTTAATTCGAATCAGTTGTCAACTGCAGTCCCTAGTAGAATGGGGCAACCTGCTGATTTTGCAATAAAATGCAGTGGTAATGTACTTGCTGATCGCACTGTTTGTGCAAAAATTGAAATAGAATTACTCAATAACGTAGTTGGTTCTTTTCAAATTGTTAGCTGTTTAGTAGAAGACTCTATTACCGATTATCAAACCGTGTATCCGGGGAAACATCCAGATTATACAGGTGCCACTGATGATACCTATTCCAATTATGTGCATCGGCATGTTTTAAGAGATATATTCGGGCATTATGGCGTGAACGAAGGTGGTGCAGCATTGTCTGGAAGTATTTGGGGGGATGCCATTACGGGTTCGACTAATGCTGGTGACATCAAGCAGTATGTAATTTCGTCCAGTCCAATGCCCGCATTATGGGACGAAAACCACCTCTATATCGTTTCTTATGTTTTTGATGATGCCACTAAAGCGGTACTACAAGTAATAGAAACCAAAATTACACCATAGTCGCTTTCATACTTTATTTATTCTCCATTATCTTTAATCTCATGAAAGGGGTATACTTGTTTCTTTTTCTCGGTTGCTGTTCGCTAATCTCAAAAGGGCAAAACTATGAAGTAACTCATCCTGTTACACGAACATCAGATCATTCCGAAATGACCGTAATTGTGGTTCGAAATGCGAACGATGGTCCATTTTTATTTGAAGAATCGGGAAATTTTGAGCTGGAGTCCGAACTATCTGGCCAAATTGAATTTGAATTGAGAATTTCAACAGATAAGAAAGTGCTCAATATCGTTCCTTTAGCTCCCTATATTTTAGGAGATCGGATAACAGTTAAAGATAAATTAGGTGAAAAATTATGTGTTTTCACAATAAGGCATAAAAAATTGAAAGTAACGAATTCTACTTTTGTTCAAGAACAAACGCTGCTCACAAAAGCGATTCCTTCTTACATTATTGATGTCAATACCACTACCTCAACCCAACCCATTTTTTTCAGGAATAGCGGTAATCCAGGAGATAGGCACATTGGAATAATTTATTCTGATGGGTCTGAAATCTTTTCCCAATTAGAAGATCAAGTACAAAATTTCGACTTACAACCTAGTGGATATTTAAGTTACTATGATAAAGTTGATAAATGGTTTCTCTTGCTAGACAGTGCTTATACAATTGTCGATACAATTAAAGGGAACTCTGGATATACAGCCGATTTTCATGAGCTTGTTCATTTGCCAAATGGAAACAGTCTCATAATGTGTGAAGATTTACAAGTAATGGACCTTACTGGATATGGGGGACTAATAAATACAAATGTCTTTGGAAATATTTTGCAAATTCAAGATGCGAATGGAGTTCTTCTTTTTAATTGGCGTTCATGGGACCACATCAATCTAGGAGAAACAGTGATGTCCCTAAGTGGAACAAATGTGGATTACGCCCATATTAATTCCATGGAATACGACCTGGATGGCCACCTGATTGCTTCTGCTAGAAACATGAATCAAGTTTTTAAAATTAATTCAATTGATGGCTCATTTATCTGGAGGCTGGGTGGATCACTCGGAACTTTAACTTTCCAGAATGATACAAATGGCCTGAGCCTACAACACGATGCTAGAATATTAGCTAATGGAAACTTGACGGTTTTCGACAATGGTGTTTCTCACGACCCTCCTATCGCTTCAGCAAAAGAATACACGATAGACACAGCTCTAGGCACAGCAAACCTTGTTTGGAACTTTTCGCACCCTTATGGGGCAGCATCTGGAAGGACTGGTAATGCACAAAGACTTCCAAACGGAAATACATTTATTAATTGGGGTTCTCGTGAAGCTGATATTTTAAATCCCAATTTTACAGAGGTTACAGCTTCAGGGAATATTGTCTTCCAGTTCCGTTTTTCTTCTAGTGCAAACTATAGTTGTTACAGAGCAAGAAGGCACTCTTGGGACCTTTCAACATCAATACCCAATCAAACAAATTATAAATTGCTCGTATATCCAAATCCCGTCGATAATTTCTTAATAATAAGACCGCCGTCCGGTTTATCAATTAGCAAAATTGACATTTTAGATATTACTGGCAATAATATTAAAACCTGTGAAATGACAAATAGAATTGATGTAAGCGAACTCTCACCAGGAGCTTACCTTATTCGATCTTTTTTAAAAGACGGTATCATCATCGGTAAATTTATTAAAGGATGACTCTTTTTGCATGTACATATTTGTAGCTTAGTTATGAATACAAAAATCTTTTCGATATGCCATTATCAAACCTGAAAGTTGCTGTTGTGCTGATCGCGGTGATGCTTTTGGCAATTCATCCCGTTCTAAGTCAGGAAGATTCTGTAGCAAAACCATACCAATTTGGTCTTCTCATAGGAATGAACGCATCTAGAGTAGCTGGTACCTCGTTCTCGGGAATTAATAAAGTCGGTATCTATACGGGCGCTTTTTTTATCAGGGATGTTAATCAAAAACTGGCCGTTGAATTCAACCTTAATTATAGTCAAAAAGGCACATTAAAGCCCCCAAATCATAAGCAAAATGATTATACCAAATACCTCATGAAATTGGCTTACTCTGAGCTTTGCGTAATTGGAAGATACAAACACAAGGGGGGAATTTACTACGAAGCAGGTGTAGGAATTGGTTATCTATTAAATGCATTGGAAACCGATGAAAACAATCAAACAATAACCACTAATGGTGAATTTCGAAAAATGGAATTTTCTGCAATTGCAGGCATCCAATTTCCGATATCAAAACGCATTGAAATTGGTGCTCGTGGGAGCCACTCTATTCTACCCATCAGAAAACACATCAATGGTGCTACCTTCCGATTTAATAGAGGACAATTGAATCAAGTACTAAGTTTTACCCTTCGATATACTATTAAGAAGTAATTCTGCGTTAGCTCAATGATGTGTAGATTGTGCCCTAGTAATTAGCTCGACTGTTGATATCTTATCGCAAGAAAATGCGAATACAGTTCTCTATATTACTATATTAATAGGCCCACTCTTATTTTGTTCATTTTTAAATTGTATTCATATATGTTTGAAATGTGTAAGCAAATACTGGAAAAGGTCAGCTTTGACAAGTCACTTTTTCGAAAAGAGCTCTATAAGTCTATCCGTTGGATAAAAAAAGAAGAACTGCTTGCTTTGCAAGTTTGGTGCTTTGCTTCATTTGGGCACTTATATCAAGATGTTATTTCTGAAGCTTTCGATTCTATTTCTCTATCTTAAGCTAATGATTTCAGCTTAATCTCAGCTATTCTCTACCCTTTTTCATTACAAAATCAATGTTTCGTTTCAATCCTTGAATTTTTGTCCTTTTCACGGCAGACTTTTGAAACAAGACATTAAAGACTTCATCTGTAATGTCTTCCCAATCAGCATTACTCATATTTAGCAAGTCTGGCGATGGGTCAAACACAGGCTCATTATGTGCTGAAGAAAACTTATTCCAAGGACATACGTCTTGGCAAATATCACAACCGAAAATCCAATTGTCGAACTTGCCTCTAACGTCATCTGGAATTGCATTCTTCAACTCTATGGTAAAATAGCTAATGCACTTACTTCCATCTACTTTATAAGGCTCTACAATCGCATCTGTTGGGCAGGCATCAATACACGCTGTACACGTACCACAATAATCTTTTATAGGATGATCGTAAAACAAATCTAAATCCAGTATTAGTTCCGCTATGAAAAAAAATGATCCCATTTCACGATTAATCACATTGGTATGCTTGCCCATCCAACCAATTCCACTTTCACGGGCCCAAGCCTTATCTAAAACTGGAGCTGAATCGACAAATACTCGACCATCAACAGCACCAATTTCTTCTTGGATGGCAAGCATGAAAAGCTTCAGTTTTTCTTTTATTACAAAATGATAATCTTTACCATAGGCATATTTCGATATTTTGAAATCTTCCTTTTCCTCATTGCATTTTTCTTCGGGATAATAGTTTAGTAGAAGACTCACAACAGATTTAGCTCCAGGCACAAGTATTCTTGGATCTATTCTCTTATCAAAATAGTTCTCCATGTAGCCCATTTCGCCCTGCTGATTGCTATTTAACCAATCTTCCAGATGTCGCGCATCTTGTTCCAACTGTTTGGCTTTGGCAATACCACATTTTTGAAAACCCAATTCAGTGGCTTTTTTTTTAATAAAATCGGTATGTTTTCTCTTGAGAGTTGTCATGCAATTAGTCAGGAAATAAAAAAACTAAGAAAAGCCATTATTAAAACAAGCCGCCTTGTGTGTACTTAAAATCAGTTCCAAGGTGCTTGTATGCTTTTTCAGTTGCCTTTCTTCCAGTTCTTGTGCGTAAAAGATAGCCTTGCTGTATTAAAAATGGTTCATACACTTCTTCAATTGTACCAGCTTGTTCGCCAACTGCTGTAGCTATATTAGTAAGACCTACCGGCCCACCAGAAAATTTTTCAATTATCGCTAGTAATATTTTATTATCCATGTCGTCCAATCCACTCTCATCCACATTGAGCGCAGCTAGGGCCATTTTAGAGATCTCCATATTAATGGTGCCATCTCCTTTAATTTGAGCAAAGTCTCGTACACGCCTTAATAGAGCATTCGCAATCCTAGGAGTTCCTCTACTTCTTGAAGCGATCTCATGTGCTGCCTCATACTCAATCGGAATTCTTAATAGTCCTGCTGAACGCTCAACAATATCTGTTAGCGTTTTTGTATCGTAGTATTCCAGCCTACTATTTATACCAAACCTTGCCCTTAAAGGTGCCGTCAATAACCCTGATCGTGTTGTTGCCCCAATAAGTGTGAATTGCTCTAAAGCTATTTGCACAGTCCTTGCATTAGGGCCAGTATCGATTACAATATCAATTTTGTAATCCTCCATTGCGGAATAAAGATACTCTTCAATAACTGCGCTTAATCGATGTATTTCATCAATAAACAAAACATCACCAGATTCTAAATTTGTTAATAAACCAGCTAGATCACCGGGCTTGTCTAAAACAGGACCAGAAGTTACTTTGAATCCAACACCCAGCTCATTAGCAATGATATTCGCCAAAGTCGTTTTACCCAATCCTGGTGGGCCATGTAATAATACATGATCCAGAGATTCTTCTCTTTTCTTCGCTGCCTCCACGAAGATTACGAGGTTATCAATTACTTTTGGCTGACCAGCAAAATCATCAAATGATTTAGGTCTTAATACCTTATCAATTTCACCATCAACAGGATTGTTTTCCTCTTCGTGAAATTCATATGATTCTAATTCATCAGTCACAAAAGCAAATGTAAGAAGATAAGCCTTGGTGTTCGCAATTAACCAAAAGAAGGTTTAAACAATTATCACAGTATGTCTTTAAGAACATCTCCAAAGTAGATTTTTGCTCTTAACAAATAAAAAGGAGCTGTGAAATTGTCATTTAACCGTCTATTTCCAATGAACATCAATCTGAATCCGATTCCCCCACCTATACCAAAATACTTCAATACGATGTATTCAAAAGTAATTGCAGGTTCATAAAATGCGATTGAAATAGAATTCGTTTTCTTCAATTCATTGGATTCGTTTCTGTACTCTAAAAATGTTTTTCCGAATCCCACTTGAACGGGAATCGCACAGCTGTATTTTTTCCTTTTCAAAAAAGTATACTCTATGAAAGTCGCCAGATAGCGCATTTTGAGCTCGCCTTTATTTTCTCGAACAATTTCTCCTTCAATTACTAAAGGCCTGTATACATCTGTTGCTAACCAATTATAACCTAGCCCTATTTTAGTGATGTTTTTATAATTCAAACCCATTTGAAAATCTCGAATCTTAACAAAACTATTCGTTATGAAAGCGTTTCTTGTTCCAAATTTTAACATCACTTTAGGCTTTGAATCAAAACTCTGCTTCATGTCGTCAAGAAGCTGCGTGATTCCATGGAATGGAATTAGCCCAAAAATTATTAGAATTAATATTTTCATTCAAAAAAAATGTCCGCAACACTGTTACGGACATTTTTATTTAATGTTTTAGCAATGGGTTAACCGTGCTCTTCTTCGCCCTCCTCAAGAGGAATGTTTTGAGGACAGAAATCCTCCTCTTTACCTGGCTTACTATAATCATATGGCCATCTGTGCACTTCAGGTATTTCACCAACCCAATTTCCATGTACATGCTCTACTGGTGTAGTCCACTCCAAGGTGTTTGATTTCCATGGGTTTTCTATGGCTTTAGCACCTCTGATTGCACTATAGAAAAAGTTAAATAAGAATATTACCTGCGCCAATGTTCCAATTACTGCGAAAATAGAAATCACTACATTTAAGTCAACAACGTGATCTAAAAATGGAAATTCGGAGTAATCATAATACCGTCTAGGCGCCCCAGCTAAACCTGTAAAATGCATGGGAAAGAATACACCATAGCCACAAACAATAGTTACCCAAAAATGGACATATCCCATTTTTCTATTCATCATTCTACCATAAAGCTTAGGAAACCAGTGATACAGCCCTGCGAACATACCAAAGATTGCCGAAAGCCCCATAACAATGTGGAAGTGCCCAACAACAAAATAAGTGTCATGAACATCAATATCTAAAGCAGAATCTGCAAGAATGATTCCTGTCACACCCCCAGTAATAAAAGTTGATACTAATCCAATACTAAACATCATCGCTGGTGTAAAAACAATATTCCCTTTCCAGATTGTTGTAATGTAGTTAAACACTTTAACGGCAGATGGAATGGCAATAAGCAAAGTCGTAAAGACAAATACTCCTCCTAAAAATGGATTCATTCCTGTGATAAACATGTGGTGACCCCAAACTATGAAAGACAAGAATCCTATCGCTAAAATTGAACCAATCATTGCACGATATCCGAATATTGGCTTTCTAGAATTCGTTGCAATAATTTCTGACGTTATACCTAAAGCTGGAAGTAAAACAATGTATACCTCAGGGTGACCTAAAAACCAAAATAAATGCTGGAATAAAATCGGACTACCACCGGTTTGATCCAACGCATGCCCATCAATAAAAATGTCTGAGATATAAAAACTAGTACCAAAACTTCTATCCATAATTAATAACACGGCTGCAGATAGCAACACTGGGAATGATAAAACACCAAGGATAGCTGTAACAAAGAATGCCCATATCGTAAGCGGCATTCTGGTCATTTTCATTCCTTTTGTTCTTAAATTAAGAATGGTAACGATATAGTTCAAAGATCCTAATAAGGAGGATGCAATGAATATAGCCATCGACACCAACCAAAGTGTCATCCCTAATCCTGATCCTGGAACAGACTCTTCTAAAACGGAAATTGGAGGATATACAGTCCAACCAGCCATTGCAGGGCCACTTTCAACAAAAAGAGAAACAAGCATTATGACACTTGACAAGCAAAAGAACCAATAGGAAAACATATTTAGGAAACCCGAAGCCATATCGCGTGCTCCTAACTGTAACGGAATCAATAAATTTGAGAATGTACCAGACAGTCCACCCGTTAGCACGAAAAACACCATGATTGTTCCATGAATTGTAACCAACCCTAAATACATGTTACTATTCATCACTCCATCAGGTGCCCAGTCCCCAAGGAATATACTGTTCAACATATTTGGTCCAGGCCATCCTAACTGAATACGAAAGAGTAAGGACAAAAACATCCCAACTACTCCCATAATAATGGCTGTAAACAAGAATTGCTTCGCAATCATCTTATGATCTTGCGAAAAAATATACTTGGTTATAAAACTCTCCTTATGATGATGAGCGTGTGCGTGAGCTCCCATAACTAACTTGTTTAAATCTTAATACCTAATTCAACTTCTATTCACTTCAAATTACTTGCTTGAAGCTGTTGTTCAAATGTTTTTTGATCCGCCATCCAAGCCTCATACTCTTCTTGCGTCTCAACAATCACATTCACCCACATGTTGGAATGTGAAAGACCACATATTTTATTACATAAGAGCAAAAAGCTTGCTTCTACTAGTGGTTTTCCAACTTTTTCTCTAGCCTTATTTATGGCTTCATATTTTGCAATCACATCTGGATGTTCTCTAAATTCTTTTGTCGTCATCGTAGGAGTGAACTTAATTTGAGTCGCCATTCCGGGAACACAATTCATTTGAGCCCTAAAGTGTGGAAAATAAGCTGAATGAATTACATCTTGAGATTTAAACTGGAATTGATAAGGTTGTCCAACTACCAAATGAATATCACCTTTTAAAATAACATCATCGTAAACCCGAGAATTCACTTCACTTTGATTCATTGCGTTTAAACCCATGTCATTTGCAATGGTAGATTGAACTCTCATTTTCTTCCGTTTTAACCGTTCCATTTCTTCGGTCATTTCGGCTAATTTTTCGTCGGTTTCAAAAGCTGCTTCTGCACTTCCTAAAAATTCATTCAAATAAGAAACTCTAGCATCAATTCTATTGAAATGCAATTCTATTGTTTCAGACGAAATTAAGCCTAGTGGATTAAGAAAGGTATTGGTATCTCCCCAACTATTGTAATCAATTAATTTAAAATTAGCATCTCCTAATGCATTGTCTTTCCCTGCATACCTAGTCGTCCAATCAAATTGCTTGGAATAAATTTCAATGAGTTTTTGTTCCTTCAATTCCGTAAACATGGATACTTCTTCGTCCACAAGTGACAACAATGCTGAATTTCGTGAATTGAACTTCTTCTGTTCCGTAATGATTAAAGCAGATTCTCCATCCATTTCATAGGTTTGCAGCACCCATTCACCACCTTTTTCTACAAGAACCAATTTTGATGATCCTGACAAATTACTCAAGCCTACTCCAGCTTCTTCCACCGTTTGATAGGCAGCCTTAAATTCGAAATTAGATTCTACTTTACCATCATTAACTACTAATCCTGTATGCTCATGTACTACATAATCTCCTGACATATCAGTTATGTCATTCCATGTACGTAGCCCTAAAACAATAATGATAGCCAAAACAATTGCAGGTGCAACCGTCCACATCATCTCCAATTTGTTATTGTGTGTCAGGTAGTAAACATCACGATCTTTCTTGTAAGCAAATTTAAATGCGAAATAAAACAGCAGAGCATTGCACAAGAAGAAAACGGGTATTATAATCCCAAAATTCAATCCGATAAGCCAATCTGTCGCCTCTCCGTGTATCGAAACAGATGGACCTTTGCCGCCCATTCCATATGCAACCATTTGCCAAATAACAAATCCAAAAAAAGCGATACAAAATACCAGCATTAATACGGCATTCATATTATTCTCTCTTCTCGTAATCGTTGGCTCCTTGCGCCCTCTAACCTTTGAGGAAAGTTCATAGACCCTCATCATCTGTGCTACCGCCAAGACAAGGAGAACCAAAACAACAATTAACAATACTTTACCCATGACCAGTCTTTATCTAATTTCTTTATTACACTTAAAAGTCGTGATGTATGGACTCGTCCAACATCGGATGATTTTTCTTTATCAATGGAGCTTTCGACAGATTCCTTAACAGGAAGTGAACGAAAATTCCCAAGAACATTATAAACATTCCAAACTCTAACATCCCTATTTGATAGTTATTCATTATCGTTCCAGGCATCACCATCAGATAGACATCCATCCAGTGACCTACAAATACGATTGAGCTAATGATTAACAATATACTCCATGTTCTTTTGGCATCTCTCGACATTAATAAGACCATTGGCAGTATAAAATTAATTGCAAAAGTTCCAAAGAACAGGAATTTATAATCCAAAATTCTCTGTTGGAAATAGGTTACTTCTTCACCAATGTTCGAATACCATATTAACATGAATTGAGAGAACCATAAATAACTCCATAAAAAGCTAATGGCAAAAATCCACTTTCCTAAATCATGAATGTGCGATTGATTGATTTGGGGTAGATGTCCTCTAGATTTTAGGTATAGTGTAGTCATTAATATCATGACCATTGCAGAAATCCAAATTCCTGAGAAAACATACCAACCAAATAGAGTAGAGAACCAATGCGCATCAATAGACATGATCCAATCCCAAGCAAGCATTGATGAAAATACCGCAAAGAATACTAGAAATAATGCACCTCGTCTATACTGCAGAAAATGCCATTTAACTCCACCTTCGTTGTCTTCTTTCTTAGACCATTTTCTAAAAAGCAAAGCAAAAATCCAAAATACTCCAATATAAATTAGCGTTCTAATCCAAAAGAAACCTTGATTGAGATAACCGGATTTCTTATAAAGTAATTTATCAAAATCTTCTCCCATCGTTAGCTTAGACTCATCCATCCACATGTAAATATGATTCCAGTCTAATGTGCCCGCTAAAAAGACAACAATTAATACAATAGCCCCGAAAGGTAACACAAGCATTACGGCTTCAAATACTCGTAAAATTACCGCACCCCATCCCGATTCAGTAGCATAATGCAAGGCTAAATAAAACAATGCTCCAAGAGCGATTCCGAAGAAAAAGAACCCATTTATGAGTAAATTCGACCAAAAGCGATTATGCTGATGATCAGGCATTCCGACCTTATGGCTATCAACCATAGCCTTCACAGCTGGTAAAACTTCATCCTCATGATGGTGCCAAGCTTCCATGCCTTCCTTAGTATGAATGACATGAGCTGATATACTCCAAGTTGGTTCTGCACGATGCCCGTGGCCACCGTGTCCATCTCCGTGCGTTTCGTCAGCATGCGAATCTGTATGCGCATCTTCTGCATGCACTTCATGTCCAGCACCATGATTATCATGACCATGTGCACCAGGTTCCATGATTTGAATATGGCAAGCCTCTGCAGCGATAATCAAATCTGCCTTAAATTGTTCCCATTCCTCGTCTGTATTCTCACCATTATTATGGGTAGGGTAAGATAAAGTAAGCTGAGTACCATCCTCACTTAACTTCGTGTGGATATACGATTGCTCTGTAAATATTCCCCAAATCATAGCAAGCAAACCTACTATCATTAGTGTGAATGTGACTTTCTTTGCTCTCGATGAAATTTTAAATTCCATTTGTCTTTTCAATTAAAGTATCTTATTCTCCTTCGTTCGTTTCAAGCGCATCTTCCGAAACTGCAGCAGCTTCAGACGACTGTGTACTGTCTGCAATTTCTTCTGCAATGTTAGATGGATGAACTCCTCCATTCTGAAGCGCTTGCACATGTAAAATAACCTGCCATCTTTCTTTTTTTGAAAGCTGCGAGGCGTGTGAGCCCATCATTCCCTTACCATGCGTTAGTGTATGAAACATTTTACCCACAGAAAGATCTTTAAGTGCACCATCATATGCTCCAGGTGCGGCATGGCCAGATTTGGCAACTACTGCGCCATCACCTTTTCCTTTTTCACCATGACAATGAACGCACATAAAACTATAAATTCGGGCTCCTTCTTTTAAATTTTCTTCAGTAGGACTGATTGGGTTAGCAATACTGTCCGCAGCATCATAGTCTTCAATCGGTCTGTTCAGCTCATAAGGCATATTAATAGCTGCAGCTGTAGAATCAGAATTAAATGGAATAGATCCGTGACCAGGTAGACGAGCTGACTGTAATTCCTTCAAGCTATCAACCGCATAATCTTTAATCATTCCATAATCTACATATGCTTCTATTGCAGGAGAACGATACATGTCTGGCGTATATTCATAACCTGCGCTATCCTCGCCTTTTGTACAAGATGCAACTGCTGCTACAAGCAAAACTGCTACCGTTATTATCCTGATCATTTTGTTCATTCTTAAGTTTTTCACAACTCAATGCTGTTTGTTGTATTCCTTTAACTTCCTTGAAGCTCTCTTTCCTCAATTTCTATTATGCCTGTTTCTTTAATCATGGCTTGTAATTCATCACCTGAAAATTGTGAATTCTCATTCACTCTAACCTCCATTACGAATTTATCATCCGTTGTTCTTGGGTCAGGATTTCTGGCCGGCATTCCAGGCAAAGTTTTATTCCGTAACAAATATGTAATTGCCATTCCATGAGCCGCACAAAGTACTGTGAACTCAAAGATTATTGGAATAAATGACGGTAAATTTTCCAGCATTGAAAAGCTAGGTTTTCCACCAATGTTCATCGGCCAATCCTGAATCATAAAGTAATTAATGGCTGTTATAGCCAAAGTAGTACCCGTTAATCCATAAAGGAATGCATTGATCCCAAGTCTAGTATGTTTTACCCCAATAATAGGGTCGATACCGTGGATTGGAAATGGAGAATATACATCAGCAACATGAACACCTTTTCCAACAAGCATTTTAGCTCCGTCTTTTAAGACGTCGTCGTCGTCGTACATTGCATATATTACCTTATCTGCCATATCTGTTTATAAATCTATATTCAATCTAGTTTTCATACAATATTTAGCAATTGCATTAATCATTAGAGTCATTATTATCGTTCTCAGCATCACCTATTTCATCATGATGAGCCTGCTTATCCCAGTATCCTTCACCATATCCAAAGCCTTCCTTATAATTCTCTCCTGACGATTTCAGTATCGACTTTAATTCGTTCAATGCTAAAACAGGAAAGAACCTAGCAAATAACAAAAACAAGAAGAAGAAAATTCCAATTGTACCAATAAATACACCTATATCGACCCATGTCGGGTGAAACATTGTCCACGAAGATGGGATATAATCTCTGTGTATAGAAGTTACAATAATGACAAACCGCTCGAACCACATACCAATATTTACGACTAAAGAAAGCACAAAAGTAAAGGCTAAGTTTCTCCGCAACTTCTTAAACCAAAATAATTGAGGTGATATAACATTACATGTCATCATTGACCAATATGCCCACCAGTAAGGGCCCGTCGCTCTATTAATAAACGCATAAGCTTCGTATTCAACACCTGAATACCACGAGATAAACAATTCCGTTATGTACGCAACCCCTACAATCGAACCAGTAACAATAATCACGATATTCATGTACTCGACATGTTTAACGTGTATATAATTTTCTAAGTGCATCGCTTTTCTCATGATCAACAACAAGGTTAATACCATTGCAAAACCAGAGAATACCGCACCAGATACAAAGTATGGTGGGAATATTGTAGTGTGCCAACCTGGAACAATTGAGGTGGCAAAATCCATAGATACAATAGAATGCACAGAAAACACAAGTGGTGTGGCCAAACCTGCTAGTACCAATGAAACTATCTCAAATCTGTTCCACGCCTTTGCGTTACCCGTCCAACCGAAGGACAAAATGGAATAAATTTTCTTAGCAACAGGTCGAGTTACTCTGTCTCTTATTGTAGCGAAATCAGGAATTAAACCTATGTACCAAAATACCAACGACACTGAGAAGTATGTGGAGATAGCGAATACATCCCATAACAGCGGGGAATTAAAGTTTACCCATAAAGATCCAAATTGATTCGGAAGAGGGAATACCCAATATGCGACCCAAATTCTTCCCATGTGAATACCTGGAAATACAGCCGCCATCATTACAGCAAAAATGGTCATTGCTTCCGCTGAACGGTTAATGGCCATTCTCCATTTTTGACGAAACAATAATAATACTGCAGAAATTAAGGTTCCAGCATGACCTATTCCTACCCACCAAACAAAATTGGTGATGTCCCAAGCCCATCCTACCGTTTTATTTAGACCCCAAGTACCTATCCCTGTGCCAATCAAATATAGGATACATCCAATTCCCCACATTGCCACTAAACCAGCTATGGTAATCATTAAGTACCATGCCTTAGGAGCATCGTTTTCAATCGGCCTACATACATCTTCAGTGATATCGTGGTACGATTTATCTCCTAAAATTAACGGTTCTCTGATCGATGCTTCTTTATGCATTCTTATCGTGTTTTAATCTTCTTAGTGTGCGGTGTGCTCTGTTTCGTGATCACTTGCATGATCGTCATTTGTCGCCATCGCTTGTTCTTCAATATTTCTAACCTTAACCTTATACCATACATTTGGCTTTACGCCAACTTCTTCAAGTGATTGATACGCTCTATCAGATTCAGAACTTTTTCTAATCGCTGAATCCTTATCGTTCCAATCTCCAAAAGTAATTGCATTTACTGGACATGCTTCAGCACAAGCAGATGTAACATCTCCATCTTGCACAGGTCTTCCAGCTTTTTTAGCAACTAATTTCCCTTCCTGTATTTTCTGCACACAGAAACTACATTTTTCCATCACACCTCTTGATCTAACTACAACGTCAGGATTCAGAACCATTCTTCCAATCTCCTGTTGTGCAGGGTTTGTTTCATTGAACTTCTTATATCCTTGGTAATTAAACCAATTAAATCTTCTTACTTTATATGGGCAGTTATTTGCACAGTATCTTGTGCCAATACATCTATTGTAAGTCATTTGATTTAGACCTTCATTAGAATGTGTAGTTGCTGCTACGGGACAAACCGTTTCACAAGGAGCATGATTACAGTGCTGACACATCATTGGCATATACACTACTGACGGACTAGCCTCTGAAATTTCCATTTGATGATAGTCAAATGTGTTTTTCGTTGGATCTTTCTCCCAAGCATTTCTATCGCTATCACCAACTGAGGAAAAATACCTGTCGATTCGGAGCCAATGCATGTCTCTCGACCTTCTAATCTCATCTTTACCTACAACCGGCACATTGTTTTCTGCAACGCAAGAAACCAAACATGATCCGCAACCCATACAAGAAGTTAAATCAACAGACATACCCCATCTATGACCTACATTTTCTACAGGATGAGAATCCCACAAATCCGCTTCTTCAACAGGCAGCATTTGATGCTTACCATCCTTAATCATTGACAATTCATGAGGAGGATTGTAAGCAGAAGAATCTGCATTCAAGTATGTATCTAGCGTAGTCTCTTTTACAACGGACTCTCTACCCATCACCGTGTGATGCGTTTGAGCACAAGCAAGCTGATAAGTTTCTGTTTCAGCAACAATCGTCGCCGACATTCCCGCTAAAGTCATGGTTCCATTTTGCCATCCGCAAAGTGGAAACGCATTTTTACCAATTGGTATTAGATTACCTGCGTCATCTGTTTCATGTCCGCCATAATTCCCTGTACAATAAGCGGCTTTTCCAATAACGGCAGTTGAGCCTCCATTAGCACCTCTTCCGTAACCCATTGCAATCCCAATGGTTCCTGATGCTTGTCCAGGCATTGGAAAAACAGGTAATTTAACACTTTGTTCTCCAACCGTAACAGTAACTACATTCGCAGGTGAATCTTCACCTAAATAAAGTGCATTCCAAGCATTATAATCTTTTATCTCTTCCCCATTTTCTGCTAAACTAGCTTCAGAAAGACTCCCTGGGAACATTTCCAAAACATCGGCAGGTGCCATAGTAACATAATTGTCCCAAGAGACTTTTGACAGAGGATCTGGCATTTCTTGCAACCAAGGATTTGCAGCATCTTTCCCAGTACCGATACCTGCTTTTTGATATACAATTAGTTCAACAGGACTCATCTCCATATTGGCTACTGCTGCAACCGCTACACCAACATCTCCACTGAATACTGGAACTTCAGCACTTGGCATTCCTTGCGCTTCTGTTGAACCATTGTGCACAGCCCAATTCCAATAATCATTAAATGCGGCATATTCTGTTTGTCTCGAGAATCCATACTCTTCCCAGACACTCTTCAAAAAGTCGTAACAAACGGTACTGTCTTTTGTAGCACTTCTAGTTGCTTCTCCAGCCCATACCAAAATAGACTCTTGCGCTTGTCTCGTGTCATAAAGTGGGCGAATTACTGGCTGACCTAAACTGTAATGACCTGTTTTTGGATTGTAATCATTCCATGATTCCAGGTAATTATTATCCGGGCAAACATACTGACAAGCACTTGCTGTTTCATCTTCATATTGCGACAATGAAACGGATAACTCACAATTTCTGATTGCATTTTCCCAATCAGATCCATTCGACATTGAATAAACCGGATTTGTATCGTAAAAAATAATCGCGTCGACACTTCCCGATGCTAATTCGTCAGACAATTGCTTAATTGCAGCATCATCATTTCTACCAAGCTCCACTTTTTTACTTACGTCTATCGTTTCGCCATAGCTACCCAATTTGTTATTGATAGCATTTACTATCAATTGAATGTTTTTATCATTAGATCCAGATACAACTAATGCACTCGACCCTGCAGCTTTAAGATCCGAAGCAACCTGTTCGCAATAAGTTCCAAGAACCCCCTCAGCAGCTTTACCAGCACCACCTATTGCATGTAGAATTCCAGCAGCGACGGCACCCTCTTGCGATGGCTTAATCCTGACCCTTTGGTCGGCATTAGAACCTGTCTGTGACATAATAGATTCAAATTGCCAGTGCTTTGACATCCATCCAGACTCTGGTTTTCTTGTCGAGCCATATTGACCTAAGTATTCTGTACTTAACAACCAACCGTTTAAGAAATCACAACCAATTCCAACGATTACTTTTGCTTTTGAAAAGTCGTAGCTAGGAATAAAATCATCTCCGAAAGAAGCTTTATTGGCTTGCCTCATTCCGCTGTACGAAACTTCATCCAGTACAACATGCTTAATATCAGGACTGCTAACTTCTTCTGAAGAATCACTAGTGTCAACGATTGGAAGTGCTTCATCTAGCACTTGAACATCTTCGTTTATCGGCCCCATTGGGAAAGGCTCATTTCCTCCGTACTTAGCAGAAAATGCGTTTATAGCGATTTTCGTAGAAGGCGAAATGATTGACCTTGAAACCAACCGTATAGTACCTCCTTTTGACGCAATGGAAGTAAGCTTTGTACTAATTTCCGCATCCACATCAGACCATGAAACCGCAACACAACCTGTTTCACCATGCTTGTGTGGCTCTTGTAATCTCGCTTCGTTATATAAAGAAAGAACTGAACCAATAATTCTAGGCGTAGTTGCAACACCATTGATTCCGTAATTTTTATTTCCTTTAATAAGGATGGGTCTACCTTCCCTCGTTTTAATTAAAACAGATCCGTAATCGTTACCATCATAGTATGTTGAAGCATACCAATTCGCGATTCCTGGTGTAATTTCTTCTGGTTTGTTCACATACGGAACAGACTTTATGACTGGTTTCTCGCACGCAGCTAATGATGCAGCAGCAACACTAAACCCTAAGAACTTCAGAAAGTCTCGTCTGTCCGTTTTAAATGCAGCTGATTTCTCACTACCAATAAACTCCTCTACAGAAAGTTCTGCAGGAAATTCATTATCTCTTCGTTCTACGAACTGAGGGGTTTCCTTCAGTTCATCAAAACCTTTCCAATATTTCTTGTTTGTTGCCATGGCCTACTCTTCCAAATAGATTAATAGTGACATTTTGCACATTCCCAACCACCGAGCTCTCGAACGGTAATTTTGTCGTCACCCTTGAATTGTTTCAGCAATTCTGGATTACTTTTAAGTCGTGCGTGAATTTCATTATAATAATCGTTTTTCTCTATGTCCACACCGGTTTCGTTGTGACACTCTATACACCATCCCATTGTTAAAACGGGCTTAGTGAGTTTCGTCACACCTTCCAATTTATTAATCTCATCTACACTTGCAACCTTACCTCCGTCATATGTTTGGACATCTCCGTGGCATTGGATACAATCAATACCTCCTACCTTTACGTGTTGCGAATGATTAAAATATACGTGATCGGGTAAATTGTGAACTTTGTTCCACACAATAGGATGACCAACACTTTCGCCGTTCTCATCTAATTGATACGAATTCGATTCAGGGTCGTAACCTGCTGCCTCATGTATTTTACCAATTTCTTCTCCCTTAAAATAAGTTCCCTCTTGAATACTTCTGTGGCAATTCATACAAATATTAACAGAAGGTATGCTTGCATGTTTTGATTTTTCCACGCTACTGTGGCAATACTTGCAATCAATCTCATTCTTACAAGCATGAATAATGTGGGAGAATTTTACAGGCTGAGAAGGCATATATCCTTCATTGACATCTATTTGACCAGCTCGCCACCCCAAATCTGCTAGACCTACCAATATAACAATGATTGTAATGAGACCCACTAAAACTTTGTTTTTCCAAAGCCAATCTTTAAGTAATTCTAAATAAGTTTGATCGTCATCTGTTTCAAATTCATCAGAGACTTCTTTCAACTTCCTATTTACACCTGCAATAGCGAAGATTACAAAAGCAAGGATAACAGCTATCACTAACAACATTTTCCATCTACCACTACCTTCTTTTACCTCTATTAAATAAGGTGTCGCACACCCATCATCTCCAGCAGCCTTTGGCGCTTCAACAAAACTTTCAACGTATGCAAAAATATTATCTATTTCCTGGTCATTGACAGCCTGAGGAGTCATGACACTGGGATCGTAGCTTTCAAGTTCTTTCGCTCTTGCCGATTCTCCAGAGCTGATTAATGCCCCTGCATTTTTGACCCAGCGGTAAAGAAGCTCTCCCTCACCTGCGTCTGCCCAACGTTGCACTGCACCTTTTAACGCAGGACCAACTTGCCTTTTAAGCGGATGGTGACAAGACGCACAATTGTTTTTAAACAACGCCGCACCTGCCTCAGCATCACCCTCAACAGCAAAAGACCAACTTGAACCCAAGAATAGTGGAAAAATTACAAGGGCTAAAACTACCCAATTACCTCTGAAAGGTTTACGAATGTATATCTTCATCTTCCGTTCTTTGTTAACGAATCCTCAACAATTTGGTCACAAAAATAACAGAGATTGTATAGCCTGAGTGGAAAATGTCATGAAATTGTCAGACAGTTATTCAATTTATAATGATTCTAAATAAAGGATTGGGAAGTTATTGTCCTTTTAAGGGACAAAAATAAAACCAGTTCGTCAATTAAATGGGGAAAACTCTCGGCACGATTTATGACATAATGATTCAATTGACTACTTTTGATTCCATAAGGTTATCTATGAAAACTACAATTGTATTGTTGGCCGTCATGTTCGCGTTAGAATCTTTTGCCCAAGAAGCTTGGACGCTATATCGCCCAGTAGATTCGACAACAGAAGCAACAACTGACACTATTAAAATCGACACCATTTATGCGCTAGACTTTTCCAATACTGGCGTAGTCAACGTTTACAAGGATAGCCGAATTGATTCGATTACGTCATTAAAAAAAGGAAATATAAATCTATCTAAGCCCGGGTATCGCGTTCAAATTTTACTCAGTCACAAAAAAAATGAAGTCAATACAAAGCGGGCTGAATTTTTGCGCTATTATGATGAGCACAACGCGCATATTATTTGGCAACAACCTAACTTCAGTCTAAAAGTTGGTGATTTTTATACGAGACAACAAGCTGTTGAATTTAAATACGAAATCGTAAAGCACTTTCCAGCTGCCATTGTGGTAAAAGATAATATAATTCTACCCAAACTATAGGATTGAAAAACGCCGGTAGCAGAATTCAAAAGGATTCTTCATTTTACAAAAGTAAACCCAGAAACTGGATCAACTGAACTTATTACTTTAGCTTTCTAGCAACCTCAACTTGCTCGTATGCTTCAATAATATCGCCTTCTTTTATGTCATTAAACTTGTCAATATTCAAACCACATTCATAACCGTGTTTGACTTCTTTAACATCGTCTTTGAAACGTTTTAATGAACCAAGAGCGCCAGTATAAATAACAATACCTTCTCGGATAAGCCGTATTTGCGAATTTCTGGTTATTTGACCTTCAACTACAAAGCATCCAGCAATAGTACCAACTTTAGATATTTTAAAGGTTTCTCTAACTTCGACTGAACCAGTAATACTCTCCTCAATATCTGGTGAAAGCATACCTTCCATCGCGTCTTTGATTTCTTCGATTGCTTTATAAATAACGGAATACAATCTAATATCAATCTCTTCTTTTTCGGCAATCTTTCTTGCCTGCGCCGAAGGCCTTACCTGGAATCCTATAATAATTGCATCGGATGCAGTTGCCAACAATACATCTGATTCTGTAATCTGACCAATCGCTTTGTGTATAATATTAACTTGAATTTGCTCAGTACCTAATTTAATCAATGAATCTGATAAGGCCTCAATTGATCCATCAACATCTCCTTTTACAATAAGATTTAATTCTTTGAAATCTCCAATTGCGAGACGTCTTCCGATCTCATCCAAAGTAATGTGCTTGGTTGTTCTAATACCTTGTTCGCGCTGCAATTGCTGACGTCTTGTAGCAATTCCTTTTGCTTCCTTTTCATCTGCCATAACATTGAAACGGTCACCTGCAGAGGACGGGCCATTCATACCTAATAGCGATACCGGGTAAGATGGCAGAACTTCTTCTAGCAATTCACCTTTCTCATTATGCATTGCTTTCACCTTACCCATTTGAGTTCCTGCAACCAAAACATCACCGACATGTAAAGTTCCTGCCTCCACTAATAAAGTAGTGACATAACCCCTACCTTTATCAAGCGTAGACTCTATTACTGTACCAACTGCTTTTTTCTTCGGGTTGGCCTTAAGTTCTAACAATTCGGCTTCTAAAAGTACTTTTTCAAGCAAGTCATCAACACCTTGACCAGTTTTTGCTGACACCTCTTGACTTTGAAACTTTCCACCCCAGTCTTCAACTAAAATGTTCATCGCAGATAATTGCTCTCTAATTCTATCCGGATTAGATGCCTCTCGGTCGCATTTATTAAACGCAAAAACCATGGGCACACCTGCCGCCTGCGCGTGATTAATTGCCTCTTTCGTTTGTGGCATTACCTCATCATCCGCAGCAATAATGATTATTGCAATATCTGTAACCTGTGCACCTCTTGCCCGCATTGCTGTAAACGCTTCGTGCCCAGGGGTATCCAAAAATGTAATTCTACGCCCAGATTCTCCCTGTACGTTGTAAGCTCCGATGTGTTGAGTAATTCCTCCAGCCTCTCCTTCAGTAACCTTAGCGTCTCTAATAAAATCCAATAATGAAGTTTTACCATGATCTACATGCCCCATCACCGTTACAATTGGACATCTTGGTTCCAAATCTGCAACATCGTCTTCTTCCTCTTCAATCGTTTCTTGAACATCTGCGCCCACAAATTCAACACTGTATCCGAACTCTTCAGCCACCATAGTTAAAGTTTCAGCATCCAACCGTTGATTGATAGATGCAAAAATTCCTATAGACATTAGCGTTGAAATAATATCAGTAGGACTTTTATCCATCATCGTTGCCAGCTCCGAAACCGTAACAAACTCAGTAACCTTGAGTGTTGCATCTTCGAATTGCTGAATCATCATTTCCTCTTCTCGCTTTTCAGCATGAGCATCTCGCTTTGCTCTTCTTTGCTTAACCGATTTAGACTTTCCTTTACCACTCAAACGGGCTAGTGTATCCTTAATTTCTTTTTGGATTTCCTCTTGTGAAACTTCGTTTTTCTGCTGATCTTTCCGAGTAGTTTTTCTAACTTGTTTTGCAACGTTAGCCCCCGTTTTTTCAATATTAACTTTTTTGATTCGCTTTCTTTTGCGCTTATTGGCATCGTTGTCCTTCTTCGGTTTTTCTTTCTCAACAGGCAACTCGATTTTACCTAAGACTGTTGGCCCCGAAAGTTTTACTTTTTGAACTTTTATGGTCTCAATTGGCTTATCCGCTTCTTCCACCTCAGGCGCTTTTTCAGCTTCAACTTTTACTTCTTTAACTGCTTCCTTCGGTTTAGGTGGTTCTACTTTGGGCTCCTCTTCCTTTTTTACTGGTCGAGTCGAACTCTCTACTTTGTCTAGATCAATTTTACCAACAACTGATGGCTTTACGATTTTTTCTTCCGGTTTAGGAACTTCAACTTTAACGGTTTCAACAACTTCCTCAGCACGGTCAATCGTAATTGTTTTGCGCTCCTCTTTTTTCTGGCGACTTGCTTCTTCTGCTTTTTCCTTCGCACCTCTGTCTGCTTGAAATTCATCAAGTAGCATTTCGTAAACTGCGGGCTCCAACTTTGTATTAGGGCTCGTGTCAATATCCTGTCCTTGATCTGCAAGAAATTCCACAATTGTGCTGATACCAACATTCAACTCTCGTGCTACTTTGCTTAACCTTTTTGGTGCTGCCATAAATAATAATTGTCGACTAAATTAATAATCATTGGGCTACTTTTCAATTTTTAGTAGCTAATATTGAGCGGAATGTCCGCCATTTTTTAATCAAATTCTGATTGAAGAATCTTAATTACAGTTCCTATTGTTTCTTCTTCTAAATCTGTTCTTTTCGCCAATTCTTCTGCAGAAATTTCTAACACAGAGCGCGCTGAATCACAACCAATCGACTTAAGTTGATCTAAAATCCAGTGATCGATCTCATCTGCAAATTCCTCTAAATCTACATCGTCTATAGCTTCCGTACCTTCTCGGTAAACATCCAATTCTAATTCAACCAGCTTACTTGCCAATTTAATATTGTGGCCTCCTTTACCTATAGCCAAAGACACTTGATCTGGCTTTAGATATACATCTGCTCGCTCTTTATCGTTATCAATATCCATGGAAACAATTCTTGCAGGGCTTAAAGCTCTTGTAATTAACAGCTGCATGTTGTTCGTCCAATTAATTACATCGATATTTTCGTTTCTCAATTCGCGTACTATTCCATGAATCCTTGAGCCCTTCATTCCAACACAAGCTCCAACCGGATCAATTCGATCGTCATAAGACTCTACCGCCACTTTCGCCCTCTCTCCTGGTTCCCGCACAATTTTCTTTATCGTTATCAATCCATCAAATACCTCAGGAACTTCCAGCTCGAATAATCGCTCTAAGAATTCCGGAGCTGTTCTAGACAAAATAATAATAGGGTTATTATTTCTTAAATCAACCTTTAAGACAACGGCTCTAATGCTATCACCCTTTTTGAAGTAGTCTGTTGGTATTTGCTCAGATTTAGGCATGATTAATTCATTGCCTTCGTCATCCAAAATCAATATCTCTCTCTTCCAAATCTGATAAACTTCACCCGTAATGATTTCGCCAACTCTTTCTTTGTATTTACGGTATATCTGATCTTTTTCTAACTCTAAAATCCTACCTATCAAATTTTGTCTTAATGAAAGGATGTTTCTCCTTCCAAAGTCTTCGAATTTAATTTCTTGCGAAACCTCTTCTCCAACTTCAAAATCTGGTTCTATTTCAATCGCAGCCTTGTATGCGATTTGAGTATTGGCATCTTCGACCTCACCGTCAAAAACGATCTCCCTGTTCAACCAAATTTCTAAATCTCCTTTGTCTACATTGATGATGACATCAATGTGATCTTCCGTTCCGTATTTTTTCTTGAGCATTGACCTAAATACATCCTCCAAGATTCTCATCATGGTAGTACGATCAATATTTTTGAATTCTTTAAATTCTGAAAATGACTCAATCAAGTTTGCAGTGTTCATTGCATATTTTATTTAAATGAAATAACAAGTTTTGTTTGCTTTATATTACTAAAAGGAATTTCGTACTTATTCACGACCACTTCCTTTTTTTTTCTTCCTTCAATTTTTTCTTTCGTTTCCTGCTCTACCATTATAAAGTCCTCATTAACCGAGATCAGTTTGCCTTCTTGACTACCGTGTTCATTTAGCACAACTTTAACTACTCTCCCCACATTCTTAACATATTGCTTGTGCACTTTAAATGGCTGATCCATACCTGCCGATGAAACAGATAATTGAAAGTCTTCTTTTTCTCGATCCAAATTATGTTCAATATTACGGCTTACCGACACGCAATCTTGAATGGACACCTTACTCTGTTCAGCATCAAGAAACAATTTAATATCATTAGTACTTGAGATTGCAATATCTACGATGAACAAACCCTTATCAAGTTCATTTATTCGTTCCTCTGCTAATGCTATTACTGTCTTTTTATCTATCACAGGCTTATCAAATAATCGTTATTTATTGGTACAAAAAAGGGGGACTTTCGTCCCCACTCATTTTCAATTCAATATTTGATTGCACAAATATACACAATAATATTTTTATTCCAAATTACCTTGCTTTAAGCGTTGATTGTCCACGCTCAACAATGACCTTTTCAAGATTTCCGTTTTTATAAGCCGCATGATAGATTACTTTGTTCCTTTTTCCATAAATAATCATAGGGCCGTGTCGTTTATTACTCTTGTAGCTTGTTTCTGAAAGCTTTTTACCTCTTCTTGAATATTGCGTGGTTTTACCGTTTAGATTTCCATTTTTGAATTCGTTTTCATAAGCAACGATAATGCCGCCAGGATAATAATGTTGCCATTTACCTTCTTTAACACCCATTTTATACGAACCTGAAGCTACTTTAGCTCCGTCGACTTGACTGAAGGAAATCCATAAACCATCTTTATAGCTGCCTTCAGAAAATCTTTCATTTTCGGTAATGAGGGCTTCCATTTCACTCTTTTTTCTTATGATTTTCCAACCTCCTTGGTCTCTCAATTTACCGTCGTCAAAAAAATAAGTCCAGTTACCTGTTTTCATGTCGCGCTCATACGACCCTTGATAAGAAACCTGACCGTTTGGATACCATCCTTTCCATTGACCATCCATCGCTCCATTTTGGAAATAACCTTCATCTTTTTCGCTCCCACTTTCATACCAACTGTTCCATTTTCCTTCCTCCATACCATCCAGATACGTCCCTTTTTGAAGCTCATTTCCATTTTCAAACCAAGTAAGCCAATTTCCTTGTTTCAAGTCATTTTTATAATCCCCTGTCTTCCATTTAGATCCATCTTTATAAAAATAATTCCAAGTGCCTGTTTTTAACCCTTTCGCAAATAAACCAGTATAATGTACATTCCCATTGGGGTAATAGTAAGTCCATTTCCCCTCTTGTATGTCTTGATCAAAATCACCTTCCATGTCTTTTTGACCTGTTTTGTCCCGCCAAATCCAATGGCCCACTTTTTTACCCATTTTCCATTCACCCTCTCTCAAAACAATACCACTTTTAAAATATGCTTTGTATTCTCCATGAAGCAAGTCATTCTTGAAGTATGCTTCTCGATCTAATGCCCCTCCATCCACAAAGTAGAATTTCCATTTGCCCGTCTTTTTTCCATTTAAATGTGTTCCAATTACCCTTGGTTTTCCTGCTGGATTGTATTTTTCGTAGGCACCTGTCATCAATCCGTTCACATAGGTAGTTTGTTCATTAATCCTGAGTTCGCTGTAATGCGACTTCAAAATTCCGTTACCATTTTCAATGAGCTGCTGACCATCTTCAGACCAATAATTCCATAAATACTTTATCGAATCTTTGTACTCAAAATGTTCTTTCTTTTGATGCGTAGAAAGCTGATCTGAAGGCCTATACCAAACTGTCCAAACCCCTACTTCTTCGCCCATTTCATAATGCCCTTCTTCTGCCTTACTCCCGTCATTGAAGAAAGCACGATAGGTACTGTCTTGTAAATCCCATTTAAACCAGCCGTCTTGCTGAATTTTTCCATTTTCATAAAAGCGAGTTACTTTTCCATTCAAGTAGCCACGATCGTAAATTGCGATTTCTTCTTTATTCCCATTTTTATAATAGAACGTCCAACGGCCCTGTTTCGATCCAATGTCATTCCATCCTTTATTGTTGAGATAGCCCGCACTTCGCACCTGAGTACTGTCAAAATCCCAGTAGGTTAGTACTTTCTCCTTCCCAAGTAATCCATTTATTGAACTAGAATATTCTTCGTTTTGCCCATGAGCTAATGAACTAAGCGAAACGATACAAATAAGTAATAATTGCTTCATTGAAATTTTCAATTCTATCCAGTTGCTAAAGTAGCAACAGAAAACATACGCCAGTGATTTTGATTTATAACCTTTTAACATTGCAACGTTACAATGTCTAATGCACCCGGTTAAAATATGAAGTTCCGCACTTTTGAATGGATTAAATGATCTTTTTAAACAAGATTCAGTGTAAAATCTGATCATAGAACACTTGATGCAGCCTTGCCCTAATTTGCATCGTATTGATTTTATTGTTTAATGGATCTGGATACACCCGATTGCTACAGAATACAAAAATGAATTCGTTCTCAGGATCTATCCAGGTGCAAATACCAGTGAAACCAGTGTGCCCGTAGGATGAGACCGGACAATCTGATGATCGGGTACTAGAGCTTTCACTTGTCGGCTTGTCAAATCCGAGACCTCTATGACTTTGTTGTTGTCGCCCTGTAAATAATTTTACCGTAGACTCTTCAATGAATCGGTGTCCGCCATAAGTTCCTCCATTAAGAAGCATCTGACAAAACACACCGAGATCTGTAGCAGCGCCGAATATACCAGCATTACCCGCTTCACCTCCAAATAATGCAGCCGTAGGGTCGTGCACAAAACCCTTAAGAATACTCCCTCGCCAGTATGAATCATACTCTGTTGGAGCAATCCCATTGATTATGGAATCCGTATTTTGTAATGGAAAATAACCCAATGTGCTTAATCCCATTGGCCGGTAAAAGACACTGTCAACAAAATTTGAAAATGTAGTCGCGTTCAATTTACTTTTCATAATGCTGTACAACATATTCATATTGATATCGCTGTACTTATATAATTTTGCTGAATCAAGTCTAGCCGCATTCATCATCAACCAAAGTGTATCCAAATAATTACGATCTAAGAAAAAATTCTCAGCTACGGGAACAGTGTATGTTTCATTTTCTTTGTCGCAATAAAAAGCATCCCACCGTCCAATTGAGTCATGCTGATACTCTATAAAAGGCTTCAGTCTCAAACCTGAGGGAGCACCAGATTTATGCAAAAGCAATTCTTTAAAAGTGATGTCTTTAAAAGCACTAGGACGGTGGAGTATTCGTGTTAGCGAATCCGGCAAGTATTGTCCTATAGAATCCATTAAATGCAACAGTCCTTTATCGTGAAAATGCATGAATGCAGGTGTTGTCGCTATAATTTTTGTAATCGATGCAAGGTCATAAATGTCGTGATTTGTAACCGGTTCTATCTTTTCATACGTTAAGTGCCCAAAAGATTGATTATAGATTATTTTACCACTTTTTATCGCCATAATTTGACAACCAGGCGCAGCTCCTGAAAATATCATCTCTCTAACAATCCGACGGATTTTCGAAAGCGAATCAGAGCTTATTCCAGCTTCCTCGGGCAAACTTTGCTCTAACCTAATTTTTTCTGATTTCAAGCTGTGGCCAGCTAAAAATTTACCGTATGTTTTTGGCAGACATCCTGTTATTGCTATTCCGCCATATATTGCTTCCATCAAGTTAGCAGAACTACTTACGCTTTGATTAAAAACCTGTATAACTGTTGAAAGACTGTCTAATAAGATTAAATTTTTTGGATGATTGATGTTGACAACGACAAGCTCTTTGCTTTGATCCATTTTTAACAGTACTGACAGGTCTTTTAAATGCTGATTATCTAGCTCCTCATGGATTGCAACTACAAGGTTTTCAAATCGACTGAAAGGGCTTAGTTTGAGCTTATTTCTGCCGACTTTTCTAACCTCAGCTTTTTGATAATTGTTGGCCCATTTTGTAAATGAATTTCTTGCAGGATGGCCATAGTTGATAAAACATGCTTTTCGATTAATATCTATAAGGGGAATCCGATTCTGATTGTTGTTGACCAAAACAATCGACTGTTTAATCAGCTGCTCCTCCATGCCAACCAAAGCGACTTTAAATGCCTGATTAAATTCACCAGAGGATTCTACTTGTGTCTCTTTGTTCATCCATGTTTTTGCAATCAAAATTTTTCTTACTCTAGCGTTAATCTCGTCCAAACTGACAACTTGGTCTTTTACTTTTTGAACCAGATCTTTTATAAACTTATTAATCAAGTTCGAATCTTCAATTGAAACTTGAATTAAGTCTGCACCACGCAGAAATACACGCATTAACTCATTAGAGTCTGTGATTTCCGAATTACTCCAGACACCTAGTCCTCTGTAATCCAACCTCTCACTAGAGAACTTCTTGTGCTCAAGGAAAGGTTTTTTTTGCGCTTTAGGATTCGAAAAAAGAACATTTAACAAACCTGAATCAAGCAACGATAAAAGAGTTGAATTAGCTACTTGCTCATCAGGAGCCATTTGAGGTGAACCATTTGGAAAAAAATAAGGCTCCGAAACGTGTACAATTTTATTGAGGTAGTTGACTCGGTGTCTTTTTAACTGAACATAGGCATGGCGTTCTTGAAAATCTATTAGCGGGTTGAAACTCTTTTTATCATTAACATTTGTTGAAATTGAAAAGTTAACGCCCAAAAATGATTTAAGTTTTGATTCTAAAAACAGCAGACTGTCTAATGTTGTTTGGTCAAGCGTAAAGCCATTAACCAATTGATTGTCTTTTGGAAGTAATCCTGCAAAATCAAACTGCTCGGTGCTGATGAACATGGGAACCTTTAATCCTCTGTTTAATTTTGAATACATTAAAACATTTTCAACTTTGCCATCCAGCATAACGCCTGCATAATTTTTTTGAACCAAAAGACTGTCAAAATAATTCGCTTTAATTAAAAATAGTTGCCTTATTTTATCCTGAAGTGGTAAGGTGATTAACATCGAATCAGCCCAAGCAGGGTCTACATCATAATGTTCAATTCTTTTTTCAAAAATTTCTGGCAATTCGGTCTGTTCACAAGACCATCCCAAAAGAATTGTTGCTAAAAAAAGAAACCTTGAAAAAGACATAAACAAATTTAGGAGTATTCAGGGAAGTGCAATAACCCCTTTCGCTTATTTATTCTTCTCATGAGAATTGCGTGATATAAAGATCTATTATCGTTCATTTTGAAGTGAGTGGAGTAATGGTCCGATTCGATACCAATTAATATTTAGTGAGCTTATTATCACTTAGACTAAAAATGCATCATAACCTCCCATAACAATGCTTAATCATTAAATATCAATTAGTTAACACAATGTTGAAACCATTTGACCTCTGTTTCGTTAACTTAGCATTAGTTTTAACGCATGTATCTCATTACATGTTGATTACGACGACAAACTATGAGTAAATTTGTGAATATTGCGATTATAGGGGATTATAACTTTAAAATTAAAAGTCATAATCAAACGAATGCTGTGTTCAGACATTGTGAAGATCACTTTGAATTCGGAATCAATACTTTCTGGATCAATTCCTCTGAGCTTAAAGATAACATCGATGATAAGTTGAAAAAATACAGCGCTGTTTATTTGGCTAATGGTCCCTATAAGCATCCTTATGCTATTTTAAAAGCAATCAAGCAGATTCGAGAGGCTAATATTCCTTTCTTGGCAACCGATAAAACCTATAAGTTTGTTTTGATTGATTTGTTTGAACATGTCATCGGTTTTAGAGCGATTAAACCGGATGTTGACATGCAAAATCAAAAGCTAAACATTCATAATCTAGTAGAACAAAAATTAGTTTACTTTGATGAAGGCAGTCAAATTTACGATTGCTATGGCAGACGTACGAGTTTTGAATATACTTCCGAAGCTTTTCAATTAGATCCAAACTTTGCTCATAATTTAAAAGAAAAAGGAGTAAACTTTAGCGGCTCGGATGATCAACAATTCATACAAGCCATGGAATATGCAAATAACAGCTTTTTTATTTCAACCATGTTCAACCCAATATTAAGTTCTACTGTAGCTATGCCTCATCCGCTATTAACTGGTCTTATTCACTTTGCTATGGAAACAAAAAAAAAGGAGACCGAAGCTGATTTCGCACATGTGGGATAATTTCTTTCAAACTTCAAGGTAGCTCGCCATACAACTCCTTCAATACTTCCTTTCTAAAGTCAAAAATTTTATTGAGACTCCTCTTGATAACAACAACATTCATAAACCCGCCCAGAATTCCCAATGGCGGCTGATAAGTGATGATATCCTCCATTAAAACACCGTTTTCAATAGCGCTTATTTTATGTTGATGGTGCCAAAACTTATAAGGTCCTATTCGCTGTTCATCAATAAAAAACTTTTTTTCCTCCACCTGAGAAATTTCGGTCACCCAATTCATTTTTATTCCCAATAGAGGACTTACTTTATAGGTAATAATCATACCAGCATACATAGCTGCTGCGCCATTTCCAGAAGTGATGTCAAATCCCATTTCTGGAGGTGTAATTCTTTTTAAATTACTTGGATTTGAGATGAAATCCCAGATTTCGTCTATACTTACTGCAATTTTTTGCTTTTTATGTAATTGATAATGCGGCATCTTTCTATCGTTATTTAAGATTTTAATCGAGACATGCCACCATCTACAGGCAACACCTGTCCTGTTATCCAACTGGATTTTTCAGACAACAAAAATTCTACCATTTGGGCAATATCCTGTGCTGTACCAATTCTTTTTAGTGGGTGCCTTTCAGCATTCGCTACTCTCTTCTCGTCACTACTTAATAACTTGCTCGCCAAAGGCGTATCTAATAGAGACGGTGCAATACTGTTCACTCTTATGCGTGGAGCTAGTTCTGCTGATAGTGCTTTGGTTAACCCTTCTATGGCTCCTTTCGATACTGAAACTTGACTATGGAAATTAAATCCATATTGGGCAGCTACTGAGGAAAACAATACAATAGAGCTAATTTCTGCAGTTTTTAATTTTGCCAAGACGGCTTGAATGACTTTAATAGCCCCTAAAACTTGTAATTCCAAGTCCTCCAGAAAATCTGCTGGTTTTATTCTTGAAAATGGTTTAAGATTAATGCTCCCTGGACAATAAACCAAACCATCAATCGCGTCTGGCAAGAAGGAAAGATCCAAATCCGTATCGAGGACATCTAGCTGATGAAAAGAAGTGGTTGCACTGGTTGTAACCACTTCGTTTTGATTAAAGGTGGAGTAAACCACATAATTGTTTTTTTGCAAAAGCTCTACTGTTGCAGCACCCACACCCGAGGAACCGCCAATAATTAGGACATTTTTCATACCCTATAAACAAGATACCCTCTAAATTGTTTGAGGGTCTAACATTCTCTTTTAAAAAGGTAATTTATTTAAATCAACATTTCCGCCAGAGACAATTACACCTATTCTTTTATTTTTAAATCGATCTTTGTGCTTGTAGAGTGCGGCAATAGGAACGGCAGAAGATGGCTCAATAATAATTTTCATTCGTTCCCAAATTAAGCGCATCGCATCTATGATCTCTTGCTCACTGACTAAATAAATTGCTTCTACTAGTTCCTTTATTATCGGAAAATTTACATCTCCCAAGGAAGTTCTGAGACCGTCTGCAATCGTTTTTGGATTTTCAACAGGAACAATTTGCCCAGCCATAAGTGATTGGAAAGCATCATCTGCACCTTCGGGTTCACCGCCCAAAATAGATGTTTTCTCCCCAAAATGAAAAGCTGCGAGTGCAGTGCCTGCAAGTAGGCCACCACCACCAACAGGAGTAAAAATAGCATCTAAAGGATCCACTTGCTCCATGAGTTCCATAGCAGCTGTTGCATTTCCATTAATCACTTCAATTTGATTAGATGGGTGTAAAAAAACAGAACCTGTCTCCTCCTGAACTTTTGCAGCCGCTTGCTCTCGAGCTTCCTGTGTTGGAGCACAATCTATAACCGCAGCACCGTAACCCAAAACAGCTTTCTTTTTAATTTCCGGCGCACTAGTTGGCATAACAATCGTTGCCTTCGTTCCAGTTTTCTTTGCGGCCAAAGCAACTGCTTGCGCAAAGTTACCTGAACTGTGAGTTACTACGCCCAGATCCCTTTCCTTGATAGATAAGGATAGAATAGCATTAGTTGCGCCTCTCATTTTAAAAGCGCCCATTTTTTGAAAATTTTCACACTTCAAATAAATACTTGCACCAAAAATTTCATTTATACTTTCCGAAGTTAAAACTGGTGTTTGGTGAACGTAGCCAGAAATGCGTTTTGCAGTATCGATAAGTTCTTGTTGTGTAGTCATTTCACTCCATTTTCAAATATTGACCCGTATCCATATCTCTACCAATTTTGTTCGCAGGTATTACCAAGCCGTGCATACAAATAAATATACCTACAGGTAAGGTTTGGACGGCTGCTAGTGCCATGCCCAAATTGACATCGGCATCTGTATTTGCAAATCGTTCGGGTCGCATTGCCCCCGTGATAATAACCGTTTTTGTATTCATGTTGGCCAGAAATGCAGCCGTTTCTGCCATAGTATCCGTGCCATGAGTTACTATTACCTTATCACATTCTACTTCTTGAATCAAGCCATGTAACGCGCTTCTATCTTCCTCTGTTATTTCGAGACTGTCTTTTTTGCAAGCTGTTAACAACACATATTCAAAAGAAGGGTTTATTTTTTTTAAAATTCTTTTAAACGCAGGATCATGGATTTCAAAAGCCCAACCCTTGGTTGACTTCGGGTAGTCTTTATCTATTGTTCCGCCGGTTTGGATCAATGCAATTTTCATTTTAGTCTCGCTTAAGGTCCTTGTATTGATTGAATAATTTAGGCGTATGCTTAGCAACTTCTTCCTGGTATTCTACCCATATTGTGGAAAAAAGGCTATTAATCATGTTGACAACGGAATCGGTTTTAATCCTGGCAGTTCGAGCAGCAAACGCAGCTGTCGTTGTTGGTTCACCCTTTGATGACATAATATGAGATGAGGCCGAATATAAATACGTATTGAGTTTGCGAGAATTGTCTTGATATCCTGAAAGGCCTTTTGCCTGCATAAAAATTTCCTGCATTTTCACAATCGTATCATTAACCTTCTTCCCAAGGGTTTTAATGGCTTCTTGAATGGTGTCCTCTTCAAGTTCAAATTGAACATTTACTCGATGAATGGTTTCTTGCGCATCAATGAGTCTTTCCATGGCCAATCTGGCCAGCTCAATAGTTTCTTTGTGTTGATTCCAAAGCGTTCTATTTGCTCGAATGTCTTCCAAATTTGAAGTAATTCTAGGGTCTGGTTTAACGTCAATGGTAACAGAATCAGAATATGTTCCATAGGTTAAAAGAAGTTTATATTTACCAGGAATTACTTTAGGCCCCCAGCTATCTTTCGCATCAGGTTTTACTTTTTTTCTAGACGGATAATGCACTCCTTTTTCATTCAAGTACCATGGAACAACTTGCAAGCCCGTATCAACTTCTTGTGTGTAAGTATACAAAGTGTCCGCCACCGTATTCAAAACCATTACTTGTATTTCTTTCCAGTTTTCATCTTTACTTTTACTTGCATCGACTTCTACTTCAGCACCTTTTTGGTCTACTTCGTCTATTTCTTTTTTCGGGTTCTTGATCCAAACTTTAATCTCCGCATTATTGGATTGATTTTCTCCTTCAAAATAGCCGTCAGCTCTAAAACGAACACCTGATGCCGGCAGCGTATTCATCTGATAAGCTTCTTCAACACCAAATACATAAAAATCATTTTTAGGCCATTCTCCAAACGTTTTTGCCAGCTCCCTCAACGGTCTTATGTCATTCAAAATATAAATTGCTCTTCCAAAAGTTCCTAGCACTAAATCATCCTCTCTCTCCTGAATTTTCATATCCATGGTAGAAACAGATGGATAGTCCTTATCCCACTTGGTCCATGTCCCACCTTTGTTGATAGAAAAGTACAACCCATTTTCAGTACCTAGGAACAATAACTTATCTTCTTTTGGGTCTTGTACAAAACTCAAAGCATGACCACTGACTTTCTTTTCATCAGCTATGCGAACAAATGTCTCTCCCAAATCTGTTGTCTTAAATAGATAAGGCGTCCAGTCATTTCTTCTGTAATCATTAACAACGATATAGGCTTCTTTTTCCGAATGCGGTGAAGCGAATATTTGCGGTACCCAAAAACCTTTTTTTGGACCTGCAATTTTCATGGATAAGTTGTTCCAACTTTTACCGCCATCAAGTGTCAATTGTACATTCCCATCATCCGTGCCAACCCAAATAATGTCTTTATTAATCGGACTTGGTTCAATACATAAAATAGTGGTATGATTCTCAGCTCTTGTAGCATCGATAGTCAATCCACCACTTTTATGTTGCTCTTGTTTTGTTGAATCGTTGGTCGTCAAATCCGGACTAATAATTTGCCAATCCTTTCCTTTATTCTGAGAATAGTGCACAAATTGACTTCCAAAATAAATACCTTTTGAATTGTGAGGATCTTGTGACATTGCCGCATTCCAATTAAACCTTAAATAGTTTCCATCTGGATGAACAGGTTGAATATACTCAGTATGACCTGTTTCTGAATCATAATAATAAACATTGCCTCCCTGATACATCGCATATCCATATCGGTTATCCTCAGGATCTGGGAGCACATCAAATCCATCTCCAAACATGACCTCTTGCCACTCAAAGTTAGAAATACCACCATTTTTATTAACCTGACTCGGTCCTACATAGGATCCATTGTCTTGCATGCCACCATAAACATTATACGGGAAATCGTTATCAATATTTATGTGGTAAAATTGGGCTACCGGAATGTTCTCCACAAATCTCCAAGTTTTTGCTCTATCATAGGTAATATTCAAACCCCCATCGTTACCTTCGATAATGTGATTGGAATTACTTGGATTAATCCAGATGGCGTGATGATCGGGATGCACTCCTTGCCCAGTGTAAGGAATAATTACTTCGAAAGTTTTTCCCCCATCTTCGCTACGTGTAATGTAGGTGTGTAGACTGTAAATCCTATTTTCATTCAATGGATCTACAAAAATATCTGCGTAATAAAATGGCCTGTTTCCTACATTTTTGGTGGCCATTTTCTCCCAGTTAAAACCTCCATCAAGCGATTTATACAACGCAATTTCTTTACTCTCCACTAATGCATAAACTACTTTAGAATTTGATGCAGCAATTGCCAAGCCAATCCTTCCCAGCTCCCCCTTTGGTAGCCCGTCTTTTTCTGTCCGCTTTGTCCAAGTATCGCCTCCATCAAAAGAAACATAAAGGCCTGAACCTTCTCCGCCAGAATTAAAAAACCACGGTTCCCTTTTATGCTCCCACATGGAAGCAATTAACTTATTGGGATTCGAAGGGTCAACAACTAAATCCGCACATCCTGTAAGACTATTGATATAAAGTACTTTTTTCCAATTGTCGCCCCCATCAATGGTTTTATAAACCCCTCTTTCAGCATTAGAACCCCAAGGACTTCCAAGAGCTCCAGCGTAAACAATATCCGGATTGTCCCTGTCAATAATAATCCGGTGGATCGTCTTGGTCTTCTCCAATCCTTTTAATTCCCAAGTTCTGCCACCATCAATACTTTTATATATTCCAGCACCGGAAGAATGAGAGTTTCGAGGGTTTCCCTCACCTGTTCCTGCCCAAATAACATCTGGATTTGATTGCTGTATTGTTATTGAACCAATGGATTGAAGCGACTGCTTATCAAATAAAGGGTCCCATGATAAACCTGCATTCGTTGATTTCCAAACTCCGCCAGAGGCTGTTCCAATATAAATTTCATTGGTTCGGCTGTTAACGACATCAATACAAGTAATTCGGCCACTCATCCCCGCGGGGCCAATCGCATGTGTCTGGATTCCATTAAATTGGGAAATATCAACTTTCTGTGCATTGATAATCGTAGCAAGTAGTAGGAGCTCAAATAGTAAGATGCATTTTTTCATGGGCCTAAAGTTAATAAATCAACGCATCGATATATCCTTTTAAAAATGCGTATTACTTATTTAAAAGTGCAAATTCTTTTGCTGCATAAGTGAGAATAACATCGGCGCCTGCTCTCTTGATACTTAACAACATTTCTTGCATGGAGTCATTGTAATCCAGCCAGCCATTTTGAGCGGCTGCCTTTAACATTGCGTATTCGCCTGAAACATTATAAGCGGCAATTGGTATATTGAAATCTTTCTTCAGCATGTGTATAATATCCAAATAACACAGTGCAGGTTTCACCATTAAAAAATCGGCTCCCTCACTTTCATCCAGTTCAGCTTCTCGAATTGCTTCGTATTTATTACCAGGATCCATTTGATACGATTTCTTATCTCCGCTTTTAGGAGCTGAATCTAATGCATCTCTAAACGGCCCATAAAAAGCGCTAGCGTATTTAGCTGTATAAGACATAATAGATACTTCTTCATGTCCATGAGCATCCAGTTCTTCCCTAATGTACTCGACTCTGCCATCCATCATATCTGACGGACCTATTATGTCTATTCCAGCATCGGCTTGAGCTATGGCCATTTTTGCTAAAATCGGCAGTGTTTCGTCATTCAAGATTTTCCCATCTACAACTAGCCCATCATGACCATCAGAAGAATAAGGATCCATGGCGACATCGCTAATTAAACAACTATCCGGGAATTCCTTTTTGATAGCACTTATTGCCTTTAAATAAAAATTTCGCTCATTGTAGGAGTAGCTGGCATCTGCATCCTTTAGGCTATCATCCAACCCCGGAAATAATACAAATGAATTTATACCCAATTTGACGCAACTTTCCAACTCAGGCAATAACATGTCTAAAGACCACCTGTTCTGACCAGGTAAACTTAAAATTGGATCAGCTATTTGTTTACCATCAACTAAAAACAACGGGTAAATTAAATCGTTTACAGAAACTGCTGTCTCTCGAACCATGGAACGTACCGTTCCGGATTTTCTATTGCGCCTTGGTCGAATCATATATCATTGCTTAAATCGATGCAAATATAAACAATGATTACACAGTTGCGGATTAATCCTTATTTGTTATTCTGAAATCGAAATTTGTGAATTAAACCTTATATTTCTTGTTAAAAGTTTTCATTAGAAATCCCCTTCGTTTATCTCCGATTCTTAAATTATAAGTGCCCGAGGGAAAGACCTTGGATGTACAAGACATTATCATAATTACTCTTTTAAAAAATTAATTCTTGTAATACAACCTCTGCTTCGTTACGAAGCAAATATTATTTTCAGCAAAATTAATGCCCCGTTCTAAAAACAGAAACAGAAATCCGTGCAATATGGACTCCTATGAATTTGTACCAATTTGGAACTATACCTATTTGTTAAAAAATGATGTTTTTCCTGCGAAATGGAGAAGTACGCAGGGTAGAAACAGAAAATGAATAAATAATTTGCATCTTAGTATATGCGATTCTAAGCAAATTAAAAATAATCTTTCGAGGAATTCGTTAAATGAAAAACGCTTTAAATTCAGGTAATGAACAACCAAACAATCCGCTACATGGCGTAAAATTGGTTGATATGCTAACCAATCTCGTTGAAAGTTATGGATGGGAAGCACTTTCCTCAAAAATTAACATTAATTGTTTTCGTAACAACCCTTCTATTAAATCAAGTTTAAAATTTTTAAGGAAAACACCATGGGCAAGGGCTAAAGTAGAACAATTGTACTTGAAATGGTTACGAGAATCTTGATAACACTCCTGTAAAAATTAAAATTGATGCGCTCGTTAGTTTTTGATAAAAGGCTTCATGCAGAACTTGCCTGAATTGTCAGTGATTTTTAAAATATAAGTTCCAGCAGAAAGTTCTTGAACATTTAAGGAGATGTTGTCAATTATTTGATAAGTGAGAAGCACTTGACCTGTCACAGAAAGCACATCAAGCTTGTTAGAATTATCCCATTCCTCTGGCAAATCAATGTGAATAAAATCGTCTACTGGATTAGGATATATCAGCGCATTTTCCAGGTTCTGATCCTCAATATTTAGAGCCAATTCCTCCTGGATAGTTTGCTCCGGCAAATATTCACATCTTTCCCATTTATCACCATTATACCATTGACCAGTATGCAATTTGAATCTAGTACCCGTATATAGCTCGCTCAATAAAAACTCATACGTTGAATCTTGATGCAAATCAACTAGAGAATCCAGCACCATATCTTCCAATATTAAACACGGAATTTCCTCGAGCAACTCAATTCCTTCAAAATTCATTGTATGAATTCCCGTTTCTCCTGCATATGCTTTTAAAAATGTGGAATAGTGAGCTGAATTACTGTGAATAGCATTAATACTATAATCCTGCGCACCAAGATCAAAAGATAAACTGGGCGCAGTCTCTTCAGGACTATAAAGTTTAGAACCATCTTTATCATCAACATCAATTGAGGCATCATCTCTCCATACTAATATGGCTTCATCATAAAATGTGTTTACTGCTGACGAAAGGTGTATTCTTAATTTTGATTGATGACCTATTGATTTAACAAATCTTGCATCGATTTCGGTTTTGTCATCTTCTGTAAAAGTCAACGAAGGATTAATGTCATTAGCATGCACCCAAAAAGCCTGAGAAGAAGCAATATTCGCACCAACACCATTTGTTCCAAAGCCACCAGTTCCTCCTACATATAGGCCATAATTCGCAGCCGTTGCGTTCCAAATCCACAAGGCATTGTCAATCGCCTCCTTACTAAAACTAGAGATATTGTCCCAATCTACCGAGCAAACGTATGGATTCCCAATTAAATTCCATCCCTCCTGGTCACTTGCTCCAGCATCATCCTGAAAATCTAATGCTATACTTTGGGTTCCAACAACAGGAGAACCTGAAACTTCTAGCGTTCTTGTAACTGCGCCAATATATACCCTATGTCCATGGTTAAAATCAATATTGTCAGCAATACTAACCGCGCTAGACCAGCCATTATTTTTATCTCCATCCGCATTATTTTCATCATAAGTATAGACACTTGTCCAACCAAATCCCGGATAATCAGAACCAGAAAATCCGGTCATTATAATACCGTCATTTTGCCACTCTGACAAGGTTTGATTTAACACTCCAGATGAAATTTCTCTCCAGCCCTGATTCGTCATTTCCAGGTATCGTTGAATCGCTATTTCTCCAACAAAAGGGCTATTAAAAGCACATGTAGCCACTCCAGCATGCACCAATCCTTGAGTAGGAGTTGGTCCATCATTAAATTCCATATTCCCTAACGGATCGTTAAACCTGTAAGAGTTCTCATTTTCGTATAAACCTGCAGAATAAGTCAATTCATATGTTGAACCATTAGGTATGTTTATTACTTCTGTTGAACCAAGGCCTTCTGCATTAAATATACCATATTCAGCACCGTCTATATCTATTCGAATTGTGCCACCATCCCAACCATCACCGAAAGCATCTCTCATTATCAATTCATATTGACATAAATTTCTAACTGCTGTCATTCTGCCCGTTGCAAATGAATTAGATTCTAGCGTTACTAAATTATTTGAAGTGAAATTACCCCCTTTTAAGCGAAGACTTCCCAAAATTTCATAGGTTCCAGAGTTCAACGTAACCCCTGCATCTGATCTAATTTCAAGATTATTAAACAACTGATTATTCGCTCCGTTCATTTGATTAGGACCAGAGCTTACTCCCTTAAATCGAACTGTAGACCGTGTACCTGTAAACAAACCATCCATGAGCCAATCACCGTAAATATTTAACGTTTCAGAACCACTAATTCCTAAGGTTGCACCAGTCTCTACACTGATGCTTTTAGTAGTCGCATCAGAACCCGTTATTATTGGCTGAAAAATGGTTGTAGCAGGCACAACAGCATCCATAGATTTACTCGGCACTCCGGCGCTCCAGTTATTTTGATTAAACCAATCACTATCTACAGCACCAATCCAAGTTGTCGATGTTCCTGGCACAAAAACGATTCTGATTTGTGGTTTATTCGAATTTACCGTAGTTGGTGTTGATCCACATGAACTCCCATTCATATCTGTCCAACTGAATCGATATCCATTGGTTGTTGAATAAATTCTGGATTGACCGGATGGACTCCAAGCAGAAACCGCACTCCAACATACTTCTACTCCAATACTACTAATCCCATCCCAAACGAATGTCTGATCATCAAGGGTCAACATGTCCCAGTCCCCGGCTGTTGGAGCATAGGTAAATCCGTTTTTAACTGTTGTCCAGCCCGTCAAACCCAGCGCTGCAGATACATCTGTTGCCGAAGTATGCTTTATTTTAATTGTATAATTTGGAAGATTGTTAGCTGGAGCTCCAGTAATATAAAACCCTAATTCTGTAATGGGACTAATGGAAGAAGCACCAGCTGCAGCCAATTCTGATTGCGTATAAACAAACTGGCATACTGTTCTCCTAAAGTAGATATTTACAGGGCCCGAAGATAGTTGATATTGATCTGCGGTTCCAGAACCTAACTCAATGGTCTGCGCTTTACCTTCTGACAACAGAGATATAGCAACTAAAACAAGGAAAGAGGCAAAAATCCTTGACATAAAAATAGAATGTAGTTTCGTTTTAAACGCGTTATTATTGCAGTAAAAGTAAGACAAAAAACCTTGAAAGACAAGGGTTTCTGAAACCTTACGACCGAGTCTTTGCTTAATGAACACAAGTAAAATTTTAATCAATTGAAGAATAATATTCAAAATAAGGAACTCTTGGTGTTTGTTTTGCCACGGATTTCCGTGCATTATTTTATGAACGTGCAAATCGCATCCTTCTCTACTCTATTTTCTTATAACCACGTCAAAATCACATCCATTTTCTTAAAAAATTCAAGGAACCGAGACTTGAATTAAATTCGCTTAAAAATATTTGAATTTAGCAGCAAATCAACGATTGATCACTTCCTATTTATAACAAATTGAAATTCAATAATACTTTAGTTGTCCGAAGAACAAATGTTTGAGCTTTTATTACCCGTACCTATTATCATGCATGCCTTTTTGGATCAAACTCAAGAACTATTTGGTCGACTTATTTCTATTCCATCTTAAATGGCCAATGTATCCTACTTGCCAATAGCCCTGCAACCATCCAATGTTTTGTTTTGCTTTGGCACGACTTTGAGTGGTTAAAATATTATGAAGCCTTGATAACCCAGCTTTTAGTGTGCCTGAAATATAAATATGATCACAAAATGTAGACTTAAATCCCGTTTGTATAGAAATTGCTTCTCCTGCTATATGAAATTCGTTCGCTGCTGCTTCACCTAGTACAGTAACATCACTTCTAGGAATCATAAGGCCAACTCCCCCTCCAAAGTACCAATCCGCATAATGCTTCCCATTGGAGTGTCGCCACATTAACCAATGCTTGTCAAACTCAATGCTGGCATAATTAAAGCCATCTGTGTGTTCTAAAGTCACAAGGGTAGATTCTAAGGGAACTTGAACGTCATCATAATGTCCGCTATGATTTTGGTAAGAACTGCCAATAACCCCATCTATTAAAACTTTCTGATCCGAAGCCAACACGTATTTCATGTGGTCTAATCCTATCGAAATACTGATGTCATTGGTTACAAAATATCCGACTCGGCAGTTGTATTGTGGTATTGTAAATGTAAAAAGACCAAAATACACGCTTGGATCGAATTCCGAAGGGAAATCAACTGCTTTCACATCATAGAGCATAAAATTATACTCCGTTCCTTCAAATTTAATATCGCTAGGCGCATAAATGGACCTATTATACCCCCACAATCCATAAAAATTCCCTTTTCGATGAACTTCTTGACTCCAGGCAGCGGTACAAGAAGAAATGAGCAATATCAAAATTAGTATTCGCATAAACAAAGATAATAGAGTCTATAAGAACAGATAAAAATATTTATACTTTAATAGCATGAATTAATCGATTCGAACGTACGGGGAATAGCAAAATTCTATATAACAAGCAAGGTTTGGATTTATTGTTTGCAATGAAACCAAAAATGAATACTACGTGAAACAAGCAGATATTATCGAAGCCAATAAGACTGGTGATTCTGGCTGTTTTTCTATTGAATCTCATCCCAAAGGACCATAAGCCATAAAAATTGTACAACAAAAGCATTAACAATCTATATTCTGACTGTTAATAAAAAATCATTTTTATAATTCAAAAGCAATTACAATATCATCTAATTGTCCATGCTAAAAATACAATCAGACCTTTTATTTTTTGCCTAAAAACTATTGTACACAATGGTTAAATTCAAGACATTTGATCTCGTAAGTGTTAGGTAGAAAAAACATAAATATTGTGATTATTCATTCGAAAGAGTGAGAAGGCATTGCTTATGTGAAAAAGTTAAAGCCCTTCTCAATTGAGTAGGGCTTTCTTTATTTAAAAAATAAATGACCATGTATTATCATCATCATTCAATTGCATTTTTAAATGGCAAATGGGTAAATGCCTCAACTGCTAATGCTGGATTGTTCAATCAAACAATGCATTATGGCAGTGGCGCATTTGAGGGAATCCGATCTTATTCAACACCAGACGGAGTTAGAATTTTTAAAGCCAAAGAACATTACCAAAGGTTGTTGTTTTCCGCTAAAAAAATGCACCTGTCGTTGAATTACACAGTAGATCAGCTAACGGAATTAACATACAATCTATTAGATAAAAACCAATTACAAGATGCTTACATCCGGCCCCTAGTTTTTCTAGGAGAAAATATGAATCTTGCCAAAACAGACGATGTAAATCTATTCTTATGTGCTTGGAAATGGGAGAAATATCTTGGGCACAAACTATTAAACGTAATGACTTCCTCTTATGAGCGTCCAAATCCTAAATCTGTACCTGTTGATGCTAAAATTACGGGACACTATACTAATTCCATTCTTGCTTCAACAGAAGCCAAATCAAAAGGATTTGATGAAGCACTATTAACAGATATGAACGGAAATGTAGCAGAAGGGCCTGGAGCCAATTTTTTTTATGAAAAAGACGGCACTCTTTTTACTTGTCCAACAGGTAATATTTTACCTGGAATTACAAGAGAGACGGTTTTTGAAATGGCAAAAGAGATGCAGGTGTCCGTTGAAGAAAAATGGTTTACACCGAAAGAAGTATATCAAGCAGATGGAGCGTTTTTTACAGGTACAGCTATTGAAATAACAGGAATTAGAGCATTAGACAACAATGGTTTTAACCTGGAATGGGAAGATACAATAGGCTACCAACTTGCTCGACTATATAAGCACAAAGTAGCCAAAAATGAGTTTGCTCAATTTGACCTGGTATAATCGGTAATTAAAATTGACATGAAACACTTTAATAAATACAGTTCAAGGGTAACGCAAGATGAATCACAACCTGCTGCCCAAGCGATGTTGCATGCGTTAGGTCTTGATGATTCTGACTTCTCTAAGCCATTTGTAGGAATTGCCAGCACCGGATATGAAGGAAACCCTTGCAATATGCACTTAAATGACCTGGCAAAATCAGTCAAAAAGGGAACGCAAAATGCCCATCTAGTCGGTTTGATTTTTAATACTATTGGAGTTAGTGACGGAATATCAATGGGAACACCCGGCATGCGCTATTCTCTTCCATCTAGAGATGTTATTGCAGATTCTATGGAAACCGTAGTGGAAGGACTCAGTTATGATGCTTTAATTACTGTTGTGGGGTGTGACAAAAATATGCCTGGAGCATTAATGGCTATGCTCCGACTGAACCGACCGTCCATCCTAGTTTATGGTGGAACGATTGCATCAGGGTGCCATGAGGGAAAAAAATTAAATATCGTGTCGGCCTTTGAGGCTTGGGGCGAAAAAGTGGCAGGAAAAATCAGTGACGCTCAATATAAAAGTGTTAAGAAAAAAGCCTGCCCAGGAGCTGGAGCGTGTGGAGGAATGTATACAGCTAACACCATGGCATCTGCTATCGAAGCACTCGGAATGGCGCTGCCATTTAACTCTTCAAACCCAGCAGTTGGTGAGCTAAAAATAAAAGAATCTGAACGAGCAGGATTCGCAATTAAACACTTGCTTGAACACGATATAAAACCTTCTGATATTGTTAATCGAAAATCATTGGAAAATGCAATTCGATTAATTGCAGTGCTTGGAGGGTCTACCAATGCCGTATTGCATTTTCTGGCAATCGCCAAAGCTGCTAATGTACCTTTTAGCCTAGCCGATTTTCAAAAGATTTCAGACGAAACGCCATTTCTTGCAGATCTCAAACCAAGCGGGAAATACCTAATGGAAGACGTTCACGCCATAGGAGGAGTGCCAGCAGTATTAAAATACCTGCTAAATGCCGGTATGCTCCATGGAGATTGTCTAACGGTAACTGGCAAGACCTTAGCAGAGAATTTAGCAGAAGTTGAGAGCTTATCTCCAGGTCAAGAAATAATAAAGCCCATTGAAAAACCAATAAAGACAACTGGCCATTTAAGGATATAGAAAGGCAATTTATCTCCGGCAGGTGCTGTTGCTAAAATAACGGGAAAAGAAGGCGTGAAATTTAGGGGGCCAGCTCGCGTATTTGACAGTGAACATGAAACAAATGCAGCAATTGCTAATGGAAAGGTAAAAAGAGGAGAAGTCATTGTAATTAGATATGAAGGCCCAACAGGAGGCCCCGGGATGCCTGAAATGTTAAAACCTACAGCCGCAATAATGGGCGCTGGACTCGGTAACGAAGTTGCCCTTATAACTGATGGTAGATTTTCGGGAGGAACTCATGGTTTTGTCGTTGGTCATGTTGCGCCAGAAGCTCAAAAAGGTGGACCAATTGCCCTTCTAAAAAATGGAGATATAATAAAAATTGATGCTGATAAAAACACCTTGGAAGTCGAATTGTCAACCGAGGAACTTGCGTTAAGAAAACAGCTTTGGACAGCGCCTAAATTAAAAGTTGACCGAGGCGTTTTATACAAGTATGCTAAAACAGTATCCTGTGCATCAGAAGGTTGTGTAACTGATAACTTTTAAAATGGAAACACTATTAAAATCAGATCCCCTTAAGAAACTAAGTTCAACTTCAGTTGTGAGCGGAGCCAAAGCAGTGGTAGAAACCCTAATAGCTGAGGGAGTTGATCTTATGTTTGGATATCCAGGAGGAGCCATAATGCCTGTATATGATGCGCTATACGACTATCAAAGCGAGATAAACCATGTTTTGACACGGCATGAGCAAGGAGCAATTCATGCCGCGCAAGGCTATGCGCGAGCAACCGGCAATGTAGGCGTTTGCCTGGCAACATCAGGACCGGGCGCAACCAATCTAATCACAGGCATCGCTGATGCCCAAATTGACTCGACTCCCATTGTATGTATTACTGGCCAAGTCGCGAGTGCTCTTCTGGGCACAGATGCATTTCAAGAAACAGATGTAGTAGGTATATCCATGCCTGTAACCAAATGGAATTTTCAAGTGACGAAAGCGGCCGAAATTCCGGGAGCAATAGCGAAAGCTTTTTACATCGCCAAATCGGGGAGGCCTGGACCCGTATTAATTGACATAACAAAAGATGCCCAATTTGAAACGTTTGAATTTCAATACAAACCGTTTAAATCCATGCGGAGTTATGTGCCAATATATAAACTAGACTTAAAAAGAATAGCAGAGGCAGCAAACCTGATCAATTCAGCTAAAAAGCCATTAGTAGTTTTTGGCCAGGGAGTTATTTTATCGGAAGCAGAAGAGGTATTTAAAACTTTTATAGAAAAAGCCGGTCTGCCATCGGCATGGACAATACTCGGACTGTCTGCATTAGAATCAGATCACCATTTAAATGTTGGTATGCTGGGAATGCATGGGAATTATGCCCCTAACAAATTAACCAACGAATGTGATCTACTTATCGCAATCGGTATGCGATTTGACGACAGAGTGACTGGTAACTTAGACTTATATGCCAAGCAAGCTAAGGTCATTCATATAGAAATTGATCCCTCAGAAATAGGAAAAAACGTACCTACTGACGTTGCTGTACTCGGCGACGCTAAACAAGTGCTTCATGAATTGCTTCCAAGAGTTGAAAAAAGAAATCATCAAGATTGGCTCAAAGAATTTCGCCGTTTAGAAAAGCTGGAAGTAGAAACAGTGATTAATAAGGAATTCTATCCTACTACAGAAACCTTAACCATGGCGGAAGTTATTCACGGGATTAACCAAAAGTCTGAAGGAAAAGCAATCATAGTAAGCGATGTTGGTCAGCATCAAATGATTGCCTGCCGCTATAGCAAATTTTCAGAATCCCGATCCAATATTACATCTGGAGGGCTTGGCACTATGGGGTTTTGTTTACCTGCGGCATTGGGTGCAAAACTAGGACAACCAAACAGAGAAGTAATTGCTGTAATTGGTGACGGAGGATTTCAAATGACTATCCAGGAATTAGGAACTATTTTTCAAACAGGTGCGAATATAAAAATTATCATACTAAATAATGAGTTTTTAGGAATGGTTAGGCAGTGGCAAGAGCTCTTTTTCGATAAAAGATACGCATCTACCCAACTTGTAAATCCTGATTTTCAAACGATAGCAAAAGGATATCACCTGAAGTCAAAAAAAATACAAACCAGAGAGGAGCTCGCCAATGGTGTAGAAGAAATGCTTAATCATGACGGCAGCTATTTACTGGAGGTAATGGTAGGCAAAGAAAATAATGTATTTCCAATGATACCAACTGGTGCAGCCGTATCAGATATAAGATTAAAATGATAGAAAAAAGAAGATATACCATTTCCGTTTTTACGGAAGACAGAGTTGGACTTTTGAATAGAGTAACTATCATTTTCACTAGGAGAAAAATTAATATCGATAGCATTACCGCATCGGTTAGTGAAATAAAAGGTGTTCACCGGTATACAATTGTCGTTCAAGAATCAAAAGAATTGGTAAAGAAAGTGACCGCTCAAATTGAAAAGCAAGTAGAAGTGCTGAAAGCCTTTTTTCATGAAGATCAAGACATTATCCATCAAGAAATAGCACTGTACAAACTTCCTACACAATCCTTATTTCTGGGAGGGAAAGCAGAAGAAATTGTGCGTGAGCACCATGCGAGAATCCTTAGTATTGAAAGTGATTTCACAGTGGTAGAAAAAACAGGTCACCCATGCGAAACTACTGCCCTGTTTAATGCGCTGTCTCCTTATGGCATTTTAGAATTTGTTCGCTCAGGAAGCGTTGCAATTACAAAGCCAATGAAAACATTGGCAAATTATTTAGAAGAACTAGAGAAAGAAATCGAATTAAATTAAAAATCATGGCGAAATTAAATTTTGGCGGAGTAGAAGAAAACGTAATCACAAGAGCGGAATTTCCTTTAGAAAAAGCGCTTAAAGTATTAACTAATGAGACTATCGCAGTTCTCGGATATGGAGTTCAAGGTCCAGGTCAAGCATTGAATCTGAAAGACAATGGATTTAACGTAATTATCGGGCAACGTAAAAACTCAAAATCCTGGGAAAAAGCAATAGCTGATGGCTGGATTCCGGGTGAAACACTTTTCGAATTGGCAGACGCTGTAAAGCAAGCGACGATCGTGCAGTATTTGCTTTCCGATGCTGGTCAAATCCAACAATGGGAAACAGTAAAAGCAAACCTCAACTCAGGAGACTTGTTGTATTTTTCTCATGGTTTTGGCATCACTTATCATGAAAAAACCGGAATCGTCCCTCCAAATAATGTAGACGTTGCTTTAGTCGCTCCAAAAGGATCTGGAACCTCATTGCGCCGATTATTTTTAGAAGGAAAAGGACTGAATTCCAGTATGGCTGTTTATCAAGATGCGACTGGTCGAGCTTGGGATCGAATTACTGCCCTCGGAATCGGGATTGGTTCGGGATATTTATTTGAAACTGATTTTAAGAAAGAAGTTTTTTCTGATTTAACGGGCGAAAGAGGAATCCTAATGGGTGCACTTGCAGGACTTTTCGAAGCTCAATACAACGTGTTACGCAAATATGGACATTCTCCATCGGAAGCATTTAATGAAACTGTAGAAGAATTAACACAAAGCCTGATGCCGTTAGTAGCGGAAAATGGTATGGACTGGATGTATGCAAATACTTCAACAACAGCACAACGCGGAGCACTTGACTGGAGACACAAATTTAGAGCGGCAACAACGCCTGTTTTTGAAGAACTTTATACCCGAGTTGCAAGTGGCTTGGAAGCCGAAGTCGTAATTACGGCGAATCAGAAACCAGACTACAGAGAAAAATTAGAAGCAGAGTTGAATGAAATTCAGAATTCCGAAATGTGGTTAGCAGGTAAAACAGTACGACAGTTGAGGCCAGAAAAAAACGAGGAAATACTTGAATCAACGTTGTTTTAAGATGCAGACAACAAAAGGAATAGAAATGTTAGATTTTGATGGAGCTGCGGCAACTCTTCAAGGAGTTGCCGTAACTACGCCTTTGATGACCAATACAAATTGGTCTACCCGACTAAATTGTAATGTCTATTTTAAAAGAGAAGACCTACAAGTAGTGCGCTCTTATAAAATAAGAGGTGCGTTTAATAAAATCAGTTCTTTAACTTCAGCACAAAAAGAAGCCGGTGTAGTCTGCGCTAGTGCCGGAAATCATGCACAAGGAGTCGCTTATTCCTGCGCTCTTATGGATATTAATGGTGTTATATTCATGCCTACAACTACTCCGAATCAAAAATTAGAACAAGTAAAAATGTTCGGCGGTAATGCAATTGAAATCCTATTACATGGAGACACTTTCGATGACGCGGCAGATGCAGCCTTAAACTACTGCCAATCCGAAGGCCTTTCATTTATTCATCCTTTTAACGATTGCAAAGTCATTGAAGGTCAAGGCACGGTTGGCAAAGAAATACTTGCACAAAGCAAAAGGCCTTTGGATTATATCTTTGTTCCAGTTGGTGGTGGTGGACTAGCTGCTGGTGTTGCCAGCTACGTAAAAACACATTCTCCTAAAACAAAAATAATAGGTGTTGAGCCTGAGGGAGCGCCATCGCTACTGACGGCATTAAAATTTGGAAGTCCAGTAAAATTAGATCAGGTCGATAAATTCATAGATGGCGCCTCTGTTAAAGAAATTGGTAGTCTCAATTTTAATTATTGCCAAGCGCTTTTGGACGATGTTATAACGGTGCCAGAAGGAGCGGTTTGCACCACTATTCTTGAGCTATACAATAAGGATGCTATCGTAGTTGAACCAGCAGGCGCTTTAGCGCTAACTGGAGCATGTAATTATTGCCTTCCGAAAAATGCCGAAGTGGCCATTGTTCTTTCGGGAAGCAACAATGACATTACCCGAATGGAGGAAATCAAGGAACGGAGTTTACTGCACGAAAAATTAAAACATTATTTTCTAGTCTCTTTTCCACAACGTTCTGGCGCATTAAAAGACTTTGTTAATGATGTACTTGGCCCTAATGATGATATCACCTTATTCGAATATCAAAAAAAGCATAGCAGGGAAAAAGGTCCAGTAAAAATTGGCATTCAGCTCGCTCATAAATCTGAACTTCAATCTTTAAAACAAAGAATGAATAAACTGGGCTTCAATCACGAATACATCAATAATCAGCCGGAGCACTTGTCCTATTTTGTGTAAGTCAAGCGTAGCCTATGGTTGACTTGAGCAAAATTGCGTGTCTTTCTTAAAACATGGTTGTTAAATCGGTCAGATTAAGTGCAAATATTCTCAATTAAACTTGACCAATACTGTCTAATTTAAAGGTCGCCCATTCTTGAAAATCAAAGTAATCAAAAGGCCTGCCCTCAAATTGATCTCGCTTATATCGCATCATTTCTGTGTTAAGCTGTTTCAAATCAGCAACTTGCTGCGCAAAATTCTCTGCTTTGTGGTGATTCAAAATGAAACGAATAAGTTCATCCTCTACTTGAAATAATCGTTGCTTCTTTTTCAAATAACTTAACGTGTTTTTAGCCATATAATCTATCGTGAAATCGTTTTTTAACTCATAGTGAATCAATAAGTTCAGTAATCGAACCGCTGAGAGTAGGTCAGCCCTCACTTTAAATTTTAAATCATTTAAGATCAAATTTGTAAACCTCAATGCCTTGCGAAAGTCAAGGGAAATAAAAGAATGCTTAGCTACTAAAAAATAATATTCATAGAGCTGAGGTTTGCCAATGTGTCCCAGAAATCGTTTAAATTCCTTTTCTGAATTTGCAATTACTTCCCCCGATTCTTGAATCCTGTTTTGCTTCAAATAATTGGTTAGTCTAATATTTGTGGAATAAAAGAAAACCCTGGCTCCTATATTATCTGATGTAGGAATGCCATATTTCAATTTACAATCTTCTAAACGGTCAAGTACATTACTGGCATCATCTAAACGACCAGAATTCTGATACGCATTGTGCAGATTATATAAAGAAGAAACATATCCGATTGTAGAATATTCAATTAAAAATGGGTTCGTTTCATACAACTGAGTCATTTGCTCGGTTAATGTCAGCGTTTTATTTTCATCTCCTATGAAATAGTAATAAGTCAAATGAAGTCCTAATTGATACATTTCAGCTCGCTTTGTTTTTGGATAGTTGGCCTCGTCTTTACCCTCTATTTGCAAAAATTGTTGTAACCTAAGCGTATCTTCCTCGGACCGTGATGTTCCAATTTCTAGCCGAGCAGCATATGAGTCAGTAGTGACTTTTTGGTATAAGTTGAAATTCGACATTTTCTGAACGAGCTCTTCAGCTACATCAATGGAATTAGATGCTTGCTGATATTCAAATTGCTTTGACATTAACTCCACTTCCAACTCATTAACTACGAGCTCTTGAACAAACAACTCGTTATCTTGGGAAATTTTTCGCGCTTTATTTGCGAGCTTCAGGGCTTGCCCATATAATCCCTTATGGAAAAGGATTTCCATACTCTTCAAATAACCATAAATTTTATTTTTTGCAGATGAGTCATCGTGAAATGCATTCAGACTTTTAAGAACTAGTCTGTATAAATAATTTTTTTCTGCCGATAAATTTTTAACGAATGTATTATTTTTGAGCTCACCATCGTTAAAAACAGTTTGTGTCGAAATGGCATTAAACAATTGAATGTAATCGTTCGTCTCACCGATGACATGCTTAGAAGAATAGATTTTAAAATACCTTTTTTCTGACATCGTCATTGAGTGAATCAAATCATACAAAGCTTCTTTTACCATAATTCAGACGTTTAATAATAAATATAAATAAATTTGACTTTAATTTTGAAAAATGACAATTTTAACATAGCAACAACGGCTTAGATGAAACTTACAATACTCATTCTATTCGCGTTAACTTACTCGGGTCTTCTCAAGGCGGCTAATTATTATGTTAACGACAATTCTACCATTGCTGATGTTTACACATCGGCCGTAGGTAATAATGGCAATCCTGGTAGTGCAAGTTTGCCTTTTGCCACACTTGATTACGCAATAAGCACGGTCGGTTTGATTGCTGGTGACACCGTGTTTATAGATGTAGGTTATTTTTATCAAACGGATGCGAACCTTAATTTAAATGTGAGCAATATTGCCATTATTGGAGCAGGAAGCTCATTGACAACTTTTGATAACGACCAAGGCAGCATAGATGCTAACAAGTGGGCCAATATCACCGCCAACGACATTACCATTCAAGGAATAAAAATCACTGGGTACAATTATGGATTTGGAGGAGCAAGTGCCCTGAATATTTCAGGCGCTATCGGAATACAAATAATCGATGTACTTGCCGACGAGAATAAACCAGGCGGGGGAGCAAGCTCCATTGTTGTAAGCGGTGGGTCTCAAGTAGATTTCTTGTACGGTGGATCAAATTGTAATACGGCATTATCGGTTGCTGGAGGAGGTGTGAATGTAGAAGGCAATGGGAATTTAGTATCATTCAGTCACTACTCATTTTCGAATAACTCCAAAGATTGGCAAGGAGGTTCTGGCCTCTACATTTCCGGAGACAATACAACGACCGTAACAGTTATTAGCTCCATTTTTGCAGACAACAGAAATGGCAGCTCGACTGGTGGATCTGCCATTTATCTTGCTGGATCTAATCTTTTCATTGACAGCTCTTGCTTTAGCAACAATACTTATTCTTACTCGGGCGGCCCAGCTTATGGTGGAGCAATTTCTGTCGGGAGAGGCGCTTCACTGGCACTTACCAATTGTACATTTTCCGGGAATTCCTGTTCCTCAAGTGGAAAAGGAGGGGCAATCGCAATCAATACTAGCTTTTCTGGCTCTGGCTCAGCATCTGTTGTGAACATAGACACTTGCGCCTTTTCTAGCAACTCTGCAAGTAGCGAAGGCAACGATTTGTACGCAAGAGTTGGCTCTGGAAACCCCGCCACATTTAACATCAATGAATGTTCTTTTTCAGGCACTGCACTCGACATAAGAGAAGACAACACAGCTTCAGTTAACATTCAAAATTCAGGAACTCCTTCGGCGACAGGCGCAGGAATTAATGTCATCAACACTACTTCGATGACCGCTATGGTTGCCACCAATTGCCCAATACAGGTTGGTTCTTGTTACACGATAGTCTGCACGCCACCATTAGCGCTGACCTTATCAGCAACTCCCAATCCTATATGCGAAGGCGACAGTTCAGTTATATCCATCAGTGGCACTCAGACAGGTATTTCCTACCAATTAAGGGACGATGGGAATGATACTTTGATTGGTCCAGCAATAAATGGGACAGGAGGCACAATTAATTTCTACACTGGACCTTTAGCATCTACTATGAGTTACAATGTGCTTGCTACAGAACTCGCGCTATTAACTTGTCAAACAGAACTAGGGCCGATTACTATTACGGTGCACGAAAATCCCACCTTAAACCCCGGGAATTCAACGTCAATTTGCGAAGGTGATTCGATTACTCTTGGCGATACCCCAACCGCTTCGGGGGGCATTGGTGGTTATTCTTACAGTTGGTTCCCATCTCTAGAAATTGACGATTTCAGCATTGCGAATCCAATTGCATTTCCTTCAACTGATACTTGGTTTTTTATTACTGTTACTTCAGGAGCTTGCACAAATATAGACTCGGTTGAAATTACCCTCTCCCCGCTTCCGATAGCTGATGCAGGAATTTCAACTACAAACTTGTGTGAAGGAGATACCGTATCTGTTGGAGGTGCTCCAACTGGAACTGGTGGAACAGGAACCCTAACATATACTTGGTTCCCTAATATAAGCATCGACAATAATTCTTTTTCAAATCCCAATATTTGGCCATCGAACAGTGCCACCTACATTGTGCAAGTGCAAGACGCTAATATGTGCACGGCTAATGACACGATACAAATCACTGTTAACCCAAATCCGTTAGCAGATGCTGGAAACGCTTCTGAGACAATTTGCGAAGGGGATACAATTTTTATTGGTGGTTCTCCTGCTGGTTCTGGAGGTTCAGGAACTTTGAATTACTCTTGGTCTCCTGTTTTCGATATTAGCGAGGACACCGTTGCCAACCCTAACGTCTTCCCCACTTCCAACACAACATACATTTTAACTGTGTCCGACTTAAATAATTGTGAAGCAACAGATAGCGTTGTCGTTTCTATTGGAACCAATCCTCTAGCAGATGCCGGCAATGCAATTGGAACTCTTTGTGAGGGCGATACGATTTCAATAGGAGGTTCGCCTAGTGGTGCTGGCGGTACTGGATCATTAACCTTTTCATGGGCACCAAATTCTGACATCAGTAATGACGGTATTGCCAATCCAGCTGTCTATCCGTCTGTTACAACAGATTACATTCTGTCAGTCACGGATTCGTTAGGTTGTCAAATGCAAGATACGGTTACAATTCCAGTAAGTTCATCACCCATTGCATTAGCAACTAGCTCAAGTAATCGTATGTGTTTTGGAGACTCCATACTATTATCAGCATCGGGTTCTTCTGGGGGAACCGGAGCGCTCAACTATCTTTGGCAACCGAACACCTTTTTAAGCGATTCTATCAATATTGATGTTGACGCTTCGCCATCTAGCACTACAATGTATGTTCTTACAGTAACTGACAGCAATTTATGCTCGCAAAATGATTCTATACTTATTACTGTCAATGCGCTACCATCAATTGACATTAGTGCAGCAGTAAGCGCTCCCGATACCTGCGGACAAACACTTGGGAATATAACTGGAGTTGTCATTTCTAGTAGTGGCGGATCACTGATATACGATTGGAGCGATGGCGTTACATCCGTTGGAAGCTCCCTCGACTTGTTTAATGTTCCACCAGGCAATTATTCACTTCATGTAACTGACAGTTTAGGCTGTTCTTCAGGTGCAGGTCCTTTTAGTGTTTTAGAAGTTGTGGGGCCATCAATAGATGTCTCAGGTATTATTTTAGCTCTGGATACATGTGGGGTAGGAAATGGCTCAATAACGGGGGCTACTGTATCAGGAGGAACAATGCCTTATTCCTTTTCTTGGAATGATGGATCTTCAATCATTGACAGTGTTATCAATTTAACCGGAGTATCTTCTGGATCATACACCTTATTGGTTACTGACAGTCTTGGTTGTTCAGCGTTGGCTGGGCCGTTTTTGATATCAACAATCAATGGGCCGGTATTGGACTCCTCATTGTTATCTGTATCTGATGCTAATTGTGGACAATCAGATGGTTTCATTACTGGCATTGTTGCATTAGGCGGCACTGGTTCAACATCTTATTCTTGGTCTAATGGTTCAACAATCGTTGGCACACTTCCAGATTTATCCGGAGTTCCCACGGGAACCTACATACTGACCATTTCAGATTCCGCAGGGTGCATTTCCACAAGCTCTCCGATTACATTAGGGGATTTGAATGGCCCACTCGTTGATAGCGGTTCAGTCATGATTGATCTTTCATCTTGTGGCGGGTCAGACGGTAATGTTATTGGGCTATTGGTTTCAGGAGGAACCCTTCCGTATACCTACGCATGGGACGATGGAGTCAGTACAGTTGGTACAGATTTAAACCTTTTAAATGTTGGGCTAGGAAACTATTCGTTTGTCGTTACCGATTCTAATGGATGCTCATCCGGTTCTGGACCTTACATTATTTCAGAATTTGGGGCTCCAATAATCGATGCTTCACTTATCAATACTATTTCGGAAACCTGTGATAGTGCAAATGGAAGCATTAGTGGTATTGCAATAACGGGAGGAACTGCACCGTTCACATTTGAATGGTCAGATGGAACGAGCATCATTGACAGCTTTCTAATTCCTACAAATTTAATCGATGGGAATTACTTTTTAACCATTATAGATAGTAATAATTGCTCCGCTACTTATGGGCCTGTAACCATTGAAAATATACCCGGACCAATTATTGATAGCACTGGATTAATCTCTTCAAATAGTACATGTAATTTACCTAATGGATCCATATCAGGTCTGGTTGTTACCCCTGTATCTATACTCGATTTATCGTGGAATAATGGTGATACTACACTTTCCATCTCTAACCTTTCTGCCGGGACCTACACCCTTGTTGTAACAGACACCAACGGTTGTGAAACTGTAGCATCTATTTCAATAGGTTCTCTAGCTATAGGGCTAGTTGATGGGGTAGACGATTACGAATCCACACTTATCAATACTCCAATTACCATTGTTTCCAGCACCAATGATATAGGCGATTTTAGTACTATTTCAATTTTAACGGGCCCAACAAACGGCACCGCCATCGATAATGGCTCAGGTAATATGCAGTACTTCCCCAGCACCAATTTTGTAGGAACCGATATAATTATTTACACCATCTGCGATTCTTTGTGTGCCGACATTTGTGATACTGCGACGATTTACATTACAATTGAAGAAGAGGTTATTCTAAATATTCCAAATGGGTTTTCACCTAATGGCGATGGCATCAATGACGCTTTTTACATCGAAGGATTAGAAAACTATCCAAATAACGATATTATTATATTTAACCGTTGGGGAGATGAAGTTTTTTCAGCTCAACCTTATGACAATAATTGGGAAGGTAGAACGACCAATAATACCTTAAAAATCAGCGGGGATGTGGTAGTGGATGGCACCTACTACTTTGTGCTTAATCTAAACCAAGTCGGGGAAAATCCTAAAAATGGCTTTATCGAATTAAGGAGGAATTAACATGAAAAAACTACTTTGTTTCTTGTTCTTGAATGTATTCTTCTCCCTTTCTATGGTATCTCAAAATCAATACCACCTGAGTCAATTCATGATGCACCAACCCTTTATTAATCCAGCTGCACAAGGAAGCTATAACAACCTTAATGGAGCTGTTTTTTATAAAACTCAGTGGACCAATTTTGCGGGTGCGCCAGAAATAGCAGGTTTCAATATTAACGGACCGTTAGGTCAGGCACAGAAGAGTTCATTAGGCTTAACCATGGTTAAAGATAAAATCGGAATCAACAATAATTACGATGTTTCTGGTAACTACAGCTACAGATTGAAAACTGGTGAGAAGAACTATCTTGTACTTGGAGTTGGTGCCAGCTTAATGATGATGCAAAGCAATACATCTGAAATCCATACAATTATGGCCAGTGACCCTGTGTTTTCAGGAAACACAAAAGTGTTTTTTATGCCTAATTTTAAATTTGGTGCTTATTTCTATGCTCATCGATTCTACGCGGGAATTACGACGCCTAACCTTTTAAAAAATCGAATAACGTTTGGAAATGAACTGCAAGGATCGACAGAATTTGACAGCAAAAACATTCACTTGTATATCCACAGTGGTTACCAGTTTATACTTAATTCAGATTTAGACCTTATGACTTCAATAATTGCCAAAAATGTTAGCGGTGCGCCTCTGCAGTTGGGAATTAATAGTCAGCTTTTGTATAAGAAGAAAATAGGATTTGGAACTGCTTACAGAACGAGCAAGGAGCTAACTCTGTTGGTCAATTACCAGATTATTCCAGAATTAAAAATGGGCTATGCTTACGACCTTAATCTGGGAACCATAGGACTGTACTCCAACGGTACACATGAAATTATGTTGATTTATAATATTGTTGCCGATAAAAAAATTCCAATTATTGAAGTCCCTAGATTTTAATTCAACTGATAATGATTAAAACACTATTTCTTCTTTTTGGCATTTTTACTTTTTCAGTGATCTATGCACAGAAAAATTTGGTGTCTTTAGGCGACTTTAATTATGAGCATCATTATTTTAAAGAAGCGTTATCGAATTATTTAGAAGCATTGGAATCTGACAAAATATCAGACAAAAACCGTCTTCACGTAAAACAACAATTAGCCTACACGTATCACCATTTATTTGACTATGAAAATGCTGAAAAGCAATACCAATCGTTATCTGTTGATACTGCCAACCACGATCATGTGGTTTTTATTAACTATGGCCATGTTTTACGCAACAATGGTAAATACGAAGAAGCGCTAGATGCATACATTGCCTTTGCTGAAAAGACAGGGAAAGCTTCAGCGGTTGACTATTACACCATGGCCTGTAATTGGGCCATCGAACATCAAGAAATGGAATCGGACTATGCCATGAGTCTAACAAATATTGAAACTGGTGGTCGAAGTTTTGGCGTTGCGATGCTTGATAATGGCTTACTTTATTCAAAAGCCCAAACGTCTGATTTCGAAGATCACACTGTGTTTTACAATCTCTGTTTTGCTTCAAATGTAGATTCAGTGACATTCAATCCTCCCCAAATTTTAGCCGGTTCTATGAACAAAGCATTTTATGAAGGTGCACCCAGTATTTCCAGAAATCGTCAACGCTTATTTTACACAGGGAATGCATCAGAAAGGGTTGTTTTTCGCGAACGAAATAGAGAAAAAAAACACATTCAGCTGAGTAAGGAAGGCATAAATATTTTAAAAGTATTTGTGGCCGAATACTCAGATACGGGGTGGATTAACTCGTCAGAGCTTCCCTTTAACAGTTTAGAATACAGCTGCACGCACCCCTCTATTTCTGACGATAACAAAACTTTATTTTTTGTATCCAACATGCCGGGAGGTTATGGTGGTTACGACCTGTACTATTCAACAAAAACAGACTCTAGTTGGAGCAGCCCCGTAAACCTAGGTCCACAAATAAATTCTGCTGCAGATGAAATGACACCTTTTACTTTAGGAGATTCCTTGTTCTTTTCGTCCAAGGGTAACATGGGTTTTGGTGGCTCTGATATTTTTATAGCCGTTCTTGCCGAACAAGAAGTCGTGAGTGTGAAAAATCTAGGGCATCCCTTTAACTCTCCAAAAGATGATTTTGGTTTTGTAATTACGCAAGATCAGAAAAGAGGATACTTATCTTCCAACAGAGAAGGAACACATGGCTACGACCACATTTATTATTTCGAAAAGAATCAACCAGAATATCCTGACACGATCAATACGCTTACCTTAAATAAAGTAACAGGGAAGCCAATTCCTGGCGTCAAGTTTACCGTTGAACCAGATATCGTCGCAAATGTTATGAAGATAAAAACCACCGGTAGCGATGGGAAACTAGAGCTTATTTTACCCAAACATATCGAATATTTAATTACATTTTACGCAAAAGGTTATGAGCCTATTGAGGTGATTGTTCCGGCTGAAAACAGGGAAGATGTCATCGCTAAATTTGGTGACTTGGAGCTCATTCCAATTGCTACTAAAGATGTTGTTTTAGAAATAGATGAAATTTATTTCGATTATGACAAAGCCACTATCAGAGACGAATCTGAAATCGCATTGTTAAAAATAATCGAATATCTGAATTTCTATCCTGATATTCGCGTTGAGTTAAGCGCCCATACCGATGCTAGAGGAAGTGATTCGTACAATAAAAAGCTTTCTCAAAAAAGAGCCGAATCTACAGTGAAATACCTAATCAATAAGGGCATTAACGTAAAACGTCTTTTACCTGTTGGTTATGGTGAAAAAAAGCTGCGGAATCGCTGCGCTAACGGAATCAAGTGTACCGATGAAGAGCACATGTTCAATAGAAGAGTGGAATTGAAAGTACTCTAACCATCCTGAAAACAACTACAAGCTGAACTGCTAAAAGTTATCCAGTTTTTGTACATGGTCATCTCAATTATTTACGCCTTCCTTTACTTTTTCGGATTCAGAACTTTATTAATTAATTATATTTCGCTTAAATAAAATTCAATGAAGCACTTAATCCCTTTCGTCGCCCTCATTCTTTTAATGAGTTGCGGTGAAAAAAATACAGAAGTAGTGAATAATTCAGTAAAAATTAAAAGCCCCGTTGCAACAATTAAACCCCATGAGATGAAGATACACGGGGACACAAGAACAGATAACTATTTCTGGATGAACGAACGGGACTCTCCTGAAGTTCTGAAGTACTTAGAAGAAGAAAACGCCTTTACAAAAGAAAAAATGGCGCATACAGAAACCTTTCAAAAAAGTTTATTTGAAGAAATGAAAGGCCGTATTAAAGAATCTGATGAATCCGTACCGTACAAAGAAAATGGATACTTCTATATTACTCGCTATGAAGAAGGAAAAGAATATCCGATTTATACGAGAAAAAAAGGAAGTTTAGATGCTGATGAAGAAGTTTTAATTGATGCAAATAAGCTAGCAGAAGGATTAGATTTTTTTCAGGTAGCCTCTACAGAATGTAGTGGAAATAACAGCATACTGGCCTATGCTTTTGATGATGAATCACGGAGACTTTGGAAAGTTCACTTTAAGAATTTATTGACTGGAGAATTACTTCCAGATGAATTACTAAATACAGATGGAGGGATAGCATGGGCTAATGACAACAAAACCGTTTTTTATGCGAAAAAAGATACGATCGATTTGAGGACAGGCGAAATATGGAGACACGTTTTAGGCACACCACAATCGGAAGACATTTTGGTCTTTGAAGAAAAAGACAATACGTTTAACACCGGTGTTTATAAAACGAAATCATCTAGGTATTTAATCATTGGTTCTACCAGCACCCTTACTTCCGAATATCAATATATTGATGCTAATAGCCCTTATGGAGACTGGTCGGTTTTTACGCCGCGAGAAAGAGGATTAGAGTATCATGTGTCTGACTTTAATGATGAATTCTACATCCGAACAAATTGGGACGCGCAAAATTTCAAATTAATGAAGTGTGCGGATAAGAATACAAACAAAGAAAATTGGGTCGACGTTATTCCACATCGAGATGATGTTCTTTTTGAAGGAATGGAAACCTTTCGCGACTTTATAGTTCTAGAAGAGCGAACAAAAGGATTAACAGGTATTCGGATTATCAATCAGCTTAATAAAGAAGACCATTATATCGAATTTCAGGACGAAGCGTATATAGCGATGACTAGCTACAACCCTGACTTTTCAGCGGATGTATTGCGCTATTCTTATAGCTCTTTGACAACACCCTGGTCAACTTACGACTATAATATGAATTCTCGGGAGCAAGTACTGCTGAAACAGCAGGAGGTCCTTGGAACGTTTTCCCCAGATGATTATGAATCTAAAAGGATTTACGCACCCGCATCCGACGGCAATGAAATTCCAATTTCACTTGTTTACAAAAAAGGTCTTGAACTTAATGGCACTAATCCAACCCTGCTATACGCATACGGGTCTTATGGTTACAGCACAGATCCTAGCTTTAGGTCAACACGCCTCAGTCTATTAGATCGTGGATTTGTATATGCAATTGCTCATATTCGTGGAGGAGAAGAAATGGGTAGGCAATGGTACGAAGACGGTAAGCTTCTGAAGAAAATGAACACCTTCACAGATTTTAATGATTGCGCTTCATATTTAACAAAACGGAAATACACCGATTCTAATCATTTATTTGCCATGGGTGGAAGTGCTGGAGGCCTGCTAATAGGCGCAATAATTAACCTGCAACCGGAGCTGTATAAAGGCGTAATTGCTGCTGTACCTTTTGTGGACGTTGTAACTACGATGTTGGATGAAAGTATTCCTCTAACGACGAGTGAATACGACGAATGGGGGAATCCGAATAACAAAGAATATTATGATTATATGTTGTCGTATTCACCCTATGATCAAGTAAAAAACCAGAATTACCCAAATATGCTGGTTACTACAGGTTACCACGATAGCCAAGTGCAGTATTGGGAGCCTGCCAAATGGGTTGCAAAGCTAAGAGAAATGAAAACAGATGATAATTTATTGCTTTTTGACTGTAATATGGAGTCTGGTCATGGCGGTGCGTCAGGTCGGTTTGAAGCACTAAAAGAAACAGCGTTAGAATATGTGTTTTTAATGGATCTTGTTGGCATCGATAAATAGTCAAAAATTGTTATCCAATGGATAGGAATAAATCTCATGCTATTATTGTTGGTGCAGGGCCAGCAGGTATGATTATGGCATGGCTTCTTGTTCGAAATAACATCCAGGTTACAATAATTGAACGGCATCCTGATTTTTCACGAGAATTTAGAGGAGAAGGAATTCAAGCTTCTGTAATGAAGCACCTCGAAGAACTGGGTTTAATGGGTCCCATTATGGATTTAAAAATGGGAGTTCCGGCTGAAGCAGCTCGAGTATTCTTTAATGAAAAGCCAGTTGCTGTATTAAAAGGGATAGATCCGAATTCTGATTTTGGACTCGTACTTCATCAAGAAAAATTTTTACAGTATTTGCATCAAGAGCTTTCAAAGAGTTCTTTGTACCAATCCTATTTGGGGCATACCGCAATCGATTTTGTTGAGAATAATCATGGTGTTTCAAGCATAACTTTAAGAGACAAAGAAAGAAGAGAAAAACAGCTATTGGGAGATGTAATTTTCGTAACAACCGGTCGAGGAACTGCACTGCGAAGGAAACTTAATCTAAAAGCAACCCAGGTGGCCACACACTGGAACATACTTTGGATTTTATTGCCTAGGCCTAAACAAGATGATTTAATACCTAAAGGCTTCAGGGCTTATTTAAATGGTGATAATCTTTTTATTCTTTATACCAATTCCGACGGCTTAATTCAGATGGCATGGGGCAGAAAAGAAGAAAATAAACTTCGAGAAAAAGATTTTGAAAAAAGGAAAGCCACCTTATTGTCAGAAATCCCTTCTAACTATCAAACTTTGGTAAAAGAAGGCTATCAAGAAACGAGTCGATCACAATTTTTAAAAGTCGAATGTGACCGCTTATCAAGCTGGCATTATAAGAATGTTCTTTTTCTTGGAGATGCAGCGCACACGATGTCTCCTGTAGCTGGTCAAGGTATCAATTTAGCCATTAGAGATAGTATTGTTGCTGCCAATCACTGTATTCCATTTTTAAAAGAAAATCGATCCCTACCAGCTGAAACATTTATCGCTATACAAAATGAAAGAATAAAGGAAATCAAGATTATGCAACGATTTCAACAAAAATTCGGCTACTTTATGTTAGGAGCACCTAAATGGCAGAGTAAAATTTTCTTTTTCCTTATTTTACCTGTTTTGAAAAAAATTGGTCTGCAAAAAAAGATATTGAAAATGGTTCAAGGTGGGGTTTCAAAAGTATCCATTAAACACCTACAATAAATCGCTAGAATTAGCACAATAGTATTTAAGGACGACTTTTGCGTCATTAAATTTTAATCTACGTCAAAGAGACTATTGCACTTACTCCTCTCCTTCAAAAGAATGCGTTTCCAAGGCATCCAAGCTAGGTTCAGGTTTAATCCGCGCAATAGACTGCATTGGAACCAAGAACTTGTTGTCATCCTTTAGAAAAATAACCCCATCTACAATTTCCCCACTTTTGGGAAAAGTCGTCCGCTCCAATTCTCCTTCTTTCAATAAGTTCATCATTTCAATTTGAAAGTCTCCAGGTAAATCATAATAATTACGGATAAGATTTCTCACTTTAAAATTCAATTAATCCATGTATAAATTACAAAATAATTGAATTGAAAATCAGAAGATTACTGATTTTATTTATAAATAAATTAACTGGCCTCTAGTGAATTATGAGCGATATCAAAAGGTAAGTGCCACATGGATTGCTACTAAAGAATCAGATTCATGCTTGCTCCAATCCCGTTTTATTAAGGAGCCTAAATCAATGGCATCCATGTGAAAATCATCAATAGATTCATTAAAAAAGGCCCCTAATGGAAATTATTCTAAAAACAAAAATATATCTCTATGAAACCGCTCAATGCCCGTGGCAATGCACAGTTCTAATCGTTCCATTATCATTGTATCCGCTAGCTTCTATCGCCTCCAGTTCATCATCACAGTATTCGCCAAGTTCGACTTCGGCACCAGCTGCATCATCATAATGACAATCGTGACATTCTGATTTTTTGCACGAAAAAAGTGAAATGAGACAAAAAGATAGGGTTGTTATAAATAGTGCTTTCATTTGTTTAGTTGTTTAGTTGTTTAGTTGTTAAATTAAATTTTAGTTGCACGAATAAATTTCGACCAGGATGATACATCCCTATGTTTTTCAACCTTGATAAATGGTCTATATATTGCTCATTAAGAAGGTTTCTTATGCCACATGAAAAATTAATTCGTGATTTATAATTGAAGTTTGCAGCAATGTTAAATAATTGATATGCGCTAGACCGGGATTCTAAAGAAGCAACACGATCCTGAGCTAATAAATACTGATGCTGTACAATTACGTTTTCTAACCGAAAAGAGTTTTCACTATTAAATTCGAATTTCAAAGAGGAATTAGCACGAGGTTGAGGAATTAAACCTAAAGGTTGGCCATCCAAAGCTTCTCCAAATACAATTGAGAAACTAGACTCTAAATGGATAAAATGAGCAAAATGCGGATGGTAATGAAACCCCACATCAACACCACTCATAATGACTCGATCTACTTGATTGTATTTAAAGCCTGGAAGGCCTTCAATCAATGTATCCATGGCCTCTACTGCGATATAATCTTGGAGAAAATTTACAAACGGATTTAAAACGAAATTAATATGCTCAGCCTTGTATTCCAAGTAGGTATCTAATTGATTCGCCTTTTCTGAAACTAGATTTTCGTTTCCTATCTCATACCTCAGTGCACCGTGATGTATCCCATCTGAAAGCAATTCAGACGAATGCGGTGCTCTGAAACCTGTCGACAAATTCGTTTTAAATGTAAATTTCTTTCCGAATTTTGCCACGCCAAAAGAATAATTTATACTTTGATAAGTATTAGAGAATACAGATTCGGATGAATCAAATGCGGCTAAAATTCTCGAATCCCATCTTAAACCAGATTCTATCTTCCATGTTCCGAATTGTCCATTAATTAATCCATAAATTCCATTATCAAAAACATTAGCATTCGGAATGAGCGATTCTTCCGCTTTCTCTGAATTTCGATTAGATTGCGCCATTCCCTGAGCTCCAATGGTCCACTTCCATTTTTTATCCGAAGAACGATTGAATCGAATGTTGTAAGTTGTTGAATTCAGGTTCATCTGCAGAGCAGGTTTGGTAAACTTCTCTTCGAATTCTGTTAGTAGATTCCGCGTATGACCCAGTAATATTTCAAGCTTTCCGTAATCAAAATAAAACTTGTTTTCCCACAGCAAATAGTGATTTTGATTTTCTTGAGCCGGTAAATTGTTCTCTCTACCTTGTGTGGTAATCTGAAATTCCGCTGGAATTATTGTTTCATCATGGGTATGTCCTGGAATTCCTAATCGATTTTGAAGAAAATTATAGCGCAGATTAGTTACCCACTTTCCCTTATTTATTCCTAGCGAAAGTTTTGCATTTTTTCCTTTGAATCTTGACTCTGCGCCAAAAAGACCACTCGGTAGTTTATAGTCAGCATGATTAATATGATTGGCGTATAAATTGAATCGAATATTTGCGTTAGACCATTTTATACTGGCATAACTTTTAGTTCCCATCGATACCGACTCGAATCGTGAACCCAATTCGGCAGCAATTGTGTTGACCTTGGTATACGCCTCATCTACAAAATAAATTACACCCCCTAACGCATCAGAACCATACAATAGAGACGCAGGACCCTTTATTATTTCTACTCGACCAATACCTAAATCTGTTAGGCCTAATCCGTGGTCGGCACCCCATTGTTGGTTTTCAATTCTTAAACCATTCATATAGGTAATTACTCGGTTTAAACCAAGACCTCTAATAACAGGCTTACTGATCCCTGCACCAGTACTGTTTTGATAAACCCCAGGTATATTGGCTATTAGGTCACCAAGAGAATTAGACGTTAAGAGCTTTAAGTCTTCTAAGCTTCTTGACTCAATGTTGGCAATTGTTTTTGCACTTAAAGAGTTTCTGAACCCGGAAACTATTATTTCCTCAAACTCCAGGTGACTCTCTTCCAGAAAAATCTCTAAGCTCGCTGGGTTATTTTCTTCAAGCACTAATTGCACACTTTCATAACCGACAGCCGAAACAATGAGAGAAAATCTACTCGGAACATTTATGTTCAGTCGAAAAACTCCCGCCGAGTCACATTCAATTAGCACGTTCAAATCCACAATGCTAATCGAAGCATAAGGTATGGGTTCCTTCGAATTTTTGTCTTTCACAACACCAGCAAATTCTGCGAGAAATGCCCATTTGGAAATAACCATGAATACTATGAGTAATGATATCGTTTTCATTCTTATATTTGCAACAACGATGCAAGTATAATTCTTTTCTGCAACAGTGTTGCATAAGTATGGCGGTATTTAAAGAAAAAAATATAAGAAAGACAGCTTTTAGACAAAAAGTGCTCGATGTTTTCTACAACAATGAAAACGCAGTAACTATAGCACAAATTGAAAGTTCTCTAGGTAGTCATGATAGAATTACGCTATACAGAACAATAAGAACATTCATAGATGCTGGTGTAATTCATGAGATTGTGATGCCTGGTGATCTAAAAAAACTAGCGCTTTGTAATGATTGCTTAAACAAACATGACGATGAGCATCACCATACACACCATCACAAGCACGTTCACTTTCATTGTGAAATGTGCGATGAAATAATTTGTGTAGATAATGATTTGCCGCATATTAATTTAGCTGGCTATCGCGTCGACTATATAGAAGTTCAAGCCCACGGTGTTTGTCCTAGATGCATTTAAGCGCGAGCTCTACATCTTCTTTAGAAATTAATTTAATCGTATCTGGCAAAACTTGGTGTACCGACAATTTTCCTATTGCAATTCGCACCAGTCTCAAAGTAGGAAAACCAACAGCGGAAGTCATTCTCCTAACCTGTCTGTTTTTTCCTTCTGTTATTGTTAGCTCAATCCAAGACGTTGGAATATCTGCGCGATAACGCACTGGAGGGTTTCTTTCGGAAAGCCACGAGGGAGGATCTACCACTTTTACTTCCGCAGGTGCCGTAAAATGGTTCTCTTTTCTTATTCGAATCTGTACACCCAATCTTAATGATTTTAAAGCATTTTTGGTAACTAAACCCTCTACTTGAACGAGATAAGTTCTCATGTGTCTATTGACTGGATTAAGAAGCCGATCGTTCAGGGTTTTATCATTGGTTAAAAGGAGCAATCCTTCACTGTCACCATCCAATCTTCCAACGGGATAAACGTCTTTCGGAAAGTCACCCAAATCGGCAAGGCATGATTTTGAACTTCCTTGTTCCTCAGTAAATTGAGAAAGCATATTCATTGGTTTGAAAATGGCAAAATAACGATTCACGCAGTAAATCTAAGAATATAGGGGTAACTTTACCCAGTGGAAAACAAACGACCAATAACAGATTGGCTTCCAATTACCAAAAAGGAAGTTGAAAAAAGAGGTTGGGAATACCTCGATGTAGTTCTTATTTCTGGTGATGCTTACGTTGATCATCCTTCTTTTGGAACTGCTGTAATCGGACGAATTATTGAAAGTGAAGGATTTAAAGTTGGTGTAATTCCTCAACCCAATTGGAGAGACGACTTACGTGACTTTAAAAAATTTGGAGCTCCAAAATATTTTTTCGGTGTAACTGGGGGCTGCATGGACCCCATGGTCAATCATTATACAGCCAATAAACGAAAACGATCTACGGACTCGTACACTCCCGATGGTGTTGCCGGATTCCGTCCCGATTATGCAACTACTGTTTATACGAAAATCTTAAAAGAACTTTATCCAGAAACACCGGTTTTAATTGGCGGAATAGAAGCCTCTTTGCGGCGAGTTACGCATTACGACTACTGGTCAGATCAGCTCATGCCTTCTATTTTAGCTACTTCTATGGCTGATCTTTTGGTTTATGGAATGGGAGAACAATCACTACGTGAAATATTAACATTGCTCAAAAAAGGAGTGCCGTTTCATCAATTGACCATGGTGAAACAAACCGCCTACATGCGCTCATCTTCCGATGGTATTTTAAAGAATAAAAACTGGTCCGATTTAGAGTTGGCATCGCACGAAGCGTGTTTGAATGATAAAAAAACATTTGCGTCTAATTTTAAATACGTTGAGCAAGAATCCAACAAGACATTTGCCAACAGAATAATTCAACAAACTGGAGACCAAAACTTGGTCATCAATCCGCCATTTCAAACCATGACGGAAAAAGAAATTGACGCCTCTTTCGATTTACCTTATACCCGCTTACCGCATCCAAAATATAAAAAGAGGGGTGCAATCCCTGCTTTTGAAATGATCAAGTTTTCCATTAATATGCATCGCGGTTGTTTTGGAGGTTGCAGTTTCTGTACCATTTCTGCACATCAAGGAAAATTCATTGCTTCGAGAAGTGAAGAATCAATTATGAAAGAGGTAGATCAGGTAACTAAAATGCCTGATTATAAAGGATATATTTCTGATCTTGGCGGTCCATCGGCCAACATGTATGGCCTGAAAGGTATTGAACAGTCTATCTGCGACAAATGTGTCAGCCCATCTTGCATACATCCGGTAATTTGCTCCAACCTGGATACAAATCACACACCAATGACGGAAATCTATAAAAAAGTAGATGCGCACGAGAAGGTGAAAAAAGCTTTTGTCGGAAGTGGTATCCGATATGATTTACTTGTTAAATCTTACAATAAAAATGGGGATGAGAAATCGTTGAACGAATATATGGAGCAGGTACTCACCAAGCATGTATCGGGACGGCTGAAAGTTGCTCCGGAACATACCTCCGATGAAACATTGAAGGTAATGCGAAAGCCCTCTTTTAAGCATTTCCATGAATTCAAAAATAAATTTGATACCATTGATAAAAAACATCAACTAAATCAACAATTGATTCCTTATTTCATATCATCACATCCTGGCAGTAAAGAAGAAGATATGGCTGACCTTGCCGTTGAAACAAAAGACATGGGTTTTAAACTTGAACAAGTTCAAGGCTTTACTCCAACACCCATGACTGTTGCTACAGTAATTTATTACTCTGGTTACCATCCATATACACTGAAGCCCATGGCTACAGCAAAAACCAAAGAAGAGAAACAAGACCAGCATAAATTCTTCTTCTGGCATAAGAAAGAAAACCATGGTTGGATTAGAAATAAGCTATCAAAATCTGGTAGGCCCGAACTGGCCGAAATATTATTGTCTCCCGCGAATAAAAAGAAAGAAATCCCCAAATGGTTAGCGGACAAAAGACAACAGCAAAACAAGCGGAAAGGGAATAAGAATCGTTAGGTTTTGTACGCAAATTACCCTGACAGAATAATTATATGCAAAAGGTTTTACTCGGCATTCTAATTGTATTTTCTTTAACTGGCTTTGGTCAAGGTGGTGGAGAAACTTGTGCAACTGCCACTATCATTACATCCATTCCATTCGTGGGCATTGGAACAACGTCGGGTTCCAATGATGATTTATTCGCGTCGTGCCCTGATGTTTCTAATACAGGCGGTGCTCCAGATGAGGTGTATACCTATACAACAGACAGTTCATTTGAATTCATCAACGCTAGCCTTTGTGAAGCAATCACTGATTATGATTCTCAACTTTACATTTTTGAAAATAACTGTCTCTCAACACCAGTGTGGTGCCAAGAAGACGGCTGCGAATCTCCTGCGTATTCTTCACCCTATAACTCTCGAATTGATGCCGTTGTGTTGCAGCCAAATACCACATATTATTTTGTTATTGATGGCTACTCTTCCGGTTCACATGGAAATTATCAATTAGACTTAAGCACAAATACGACCTTATCTGCGCCAGATTCAAGTTTGATTCCTTTAATTGCAATCAATACTTATGGAGTCCCTATTCCAGACGAACCCAAGATTAATGCAGTAATGGGCATCGTCAACAATGGTTCAGGCAATTACAATAGACCAACAGATCCCTACAACGAGTACTTTGGGAATATTGGTATAGAACAAAGAGGTTCTTCTTCTGCAATGTTTCCGAAAAAAGGATATGGTCTTGAAACCAGAGACAGCGTCGGTAGTAATAATAATGTAGCCTTATTTGGTATGCCAGCAGAAAATGACTGGGTATTGCATGGCCCATACTCTGACAAATCTCTACTTAGAAATTTTCTTGCCTATTACATGGGTAGCCGACTTTATAATTATTCCCCTCGGACGCAATTCTGCGAATTATTACTGAACCAAGAATATAAAGGAGTCTACTTATTTCAAGAAAAAATAAAACGAGACAAAGGAAGAGTAGACATTGCTAAGCTAGATAATGATGATATTGCGGGCGACTCGTTAACCGGGGGGTACATTATTAAAATTGACAAAGCTACTGGGGTCAATAATGATTCATGGGTATCTCCTTACCCAAGTAATTCGCTATTCCCGAGCGACATTGAGATATTCTATCATTACCCAAAACCCGACGACATTGTGCCATCGCAAAAAACGTATATTGAATCGTACATCACCGCTTTTGAAGACGCATTAGCTGGTCCTGATTATTTAGACAGCACGACCGGTTATGGGCATTTTATTGACGTTAACTCGTTTGTTGATTATTTGCTTCTGACTGAAGCCTCACGCAATGTGGATGGGTATCGATTAAGCACCTTCCTATATAAAGACAGAGACAGCGAAAACAATACGCTCTTTATTGGACCACCCTGGGATTATAATCTGGGGTTTGGCAATGTGGATTATTGTAATGGTGAACGAATAGACGGATGGGCGTTTCACCTCAACAATGTTTGTCCATCAGATGACTGGCAAATTCCGTTTTGGTGGGACCGTATGTTAACAGATGCTTCGTTTACTAATCGAATGCAATGCCGTTGGCAAGAACTTCGTTCTGGCCCTTTTCATCTTGATTCCATTTATTCGGTTATTGATAGTGTTGGTCTAATACTACAAGATGCTGCAAGTAGAAACTTCAATCGCTGGGAAGTACTGGGATCCTATGTTTGGCCCAACTATTATGTCGGTTCCAACTACACGGATGAATTAAATTATTTAAAAAATTGGATTTCTGATCGATTTATATGGATTGATAATAACCTTCCTGGATCCGCGATAAACTGTTCAGAAATATTGTCGACCCATTTTACTGAAGGCCATTTAAAATGCCACTTATTTCCTAACCCATTTACGACGGATTTTCAGGTATGCATGCAAGGGTTTCCCGCCTCGACTAAATTTAAAATTGTAGTAATGGACCTTTTGGGGAATGAAATAATAAAGGAAAATTATGAATCAAATTCCGAAAAGATTTTCTACTCTGACCATATTGACGGACTTTCATCCCTGTCATCAGGAATCTATTTAGTAACTGTATATTCACCTGTATATTCGCACACCATTAAGTTGGTGAAAAATTAAAACTGACCATCCTTTTACCCTTTCTAAAAGAATAATTTATTTATTATAAAATCATAATAAACTGAATTACTGATGCATAGCCAGTTTTAAGCGTTTACAAACGACTAAGTATCGAGTAATGACCGAATCAATTGTTTTTCCTGCCATTTCTTTGCACCGATGATTTGAACAACCAATTATCACACTGAAATTCCGCGACTAAAGTATCTTACTTATATCCGCGACATCATACATAACAATTAATTTTAAACTGAAACACATGACAAATTTGAGAAACAAAGTACAGCTAATTGGAAACTTAGGCCTAGCTCCAGAGGTCAAAGAATTTGAAGGAGGAAAGAAAATGGTAAGATTATCCATAGCTACCAACGACTCGTACAGAAACCTAAAAGGAGAGTTAATAAAAGAAACACAATGGCACAACGTTGTAGCCTGGGGAAAGGCTGCTAAGATTGCAGAAGATTATCTTGAAAAAGGAGCAGAAGTATGCATTAGTGGTAAGTTAACAACACGATCATATGAAGACTCTGAAGGAAATAAAAAATACATTTCCGAAATCGTCATGCAAGATTTATTGATGCTGGGAAGCAAGAACTGAACGTCCATTTCCTATTCAAAATTTCTTGACAAAAGGGAGCCTCTAGTGCTCCCTTTTTTTCATTAAATATCTTCGGGAGTAATTCGTATTATAGCATTCCTCTTGATTTCATTTCAAGATATTTGTTAATCACAACAACTGATAAATTTTCTGGTCTTGTCAAAATACTTTGTATGCCATATTTACTCAGTTCTCTTACAATTCCTTCTTTTTCCAATGCGAATTTGGCACTAATTGTCTTTTTATAAATATCATTGATATTCGAAATGTCCATTTTAGATTGCTCATTTAAACCTGAATTTTCGAAAAAGATTACTACTAGAAGGTGTTGCTGATTTAGTCTGCGAAAAATTGAAATGGTTCTTGACATGGCGTTAGCACTTTCAAAATTGGTAAATAACAATAGAAGGCTTCTTCCTTTTATGTAGTTTCGTGTTCCATAGTACAGTCGTTCGTAATTAGGGTCTAGGAATTGAGTCTTTTGACGGAACAAAACCTCCATTATTTTAGAAAGTTGCCCAGCGTTTCGTTCAGCAGTTAAATGCGCTCCCAGCTTATCACTGAATGTAATCAGACCGGCCTTGTCTCCCTTTCGAAGAATAATATTTGACATGGATAATGCCGCATTGATAGAATAGTCCAACAACGTCATTCCCTCAAATGGTAAGCGCATGGACCTACTCTTATCTATCACACAGTACACTTGCTGCGATCGTTCATCCTGATATTGATTCACCATAAGCTCCCCTCTGCGGCTCGTAGCTTTCCAATTAACGGTTCGATAATCGTCTCCTTGAACATAGTTTTTAATCTGCTCAAATTCATTGTTGTTACCCAGCCTTCTAATTTTCTTTATACCCTGAAACACGGCTGTTTTTGAAAATACCTTTAGCTCTTGACCTTTCATTTGAATAATTGACGGATAGCAATGAGCTTCTATGTCTTCTCCTACAGCAAAACGACGTTCGGCAAACTGCAGTATTGAAGAAACAAATACATTGACCTTTGTCCATTTATATATTCCACGCCGAACGGGCCTTATCGAATATGATATCGTCTGTTGTTGTCCTGGAAGAAAATTAAGGCGTTCTTGATTATTCCGTATTTGAAGAACATCAGGTAATTCATCAATCACAACTGTATTAACTTGAATTGTATAGGAACTAGACAAGATTATTTCGATGTGATTGTCATCACCCAAAGAAAGTTGCCTATTGAATTTTCTTTCCGCTTTTATCTCTCCTTTAGCCAAAAAGAGAATAAAAACATCTACCATTGTTAACGCTAAAAATAAGCCTAATAATCCTTGAGAAATGGGAAATAACAGCGCATAACTGTAGCTGACAATGAAAAGAAAGATGACAATCAGGAGACTGATGTAAAATCTCGATGTAAAATATAGTGCCCTAACGACTTTAAACATTTATCTTGGAACTTCTATCTTTTGAATGATTTCTTGAATAATATTCTGAGCAGTCATTCCTTCCATTTCTGCTTCGGCGGTTAAAATGATTCGGTGATTGAGCACATGAAACGCAACATATTGCACATCATCAGGAATTACAAAATCTCTTCCTCGCATTGCCGCAAGCGCCTTAGACGCTTTCATCATGGAAAGCGAAGCTCTTGGAGAAGCCCCCAAATAAAGCTTTCCATGAGTTCTTGTTTCAAGGGTGATTTCTGCAATGTATTTTAAAAGCTGGTCTTCAATTCTAATCTGCTCTAACAACCTTAAAATAGATTTAATCTCTTCAGCGCTAATTATTGCTTTGATTGAAGAAATGTCCGGAGCCGAAACACTATTTCTATACCGATCAAGAATTCTTTTTTCCTCTTCAAGGGTTGGGTATTCTAAATTAACTTTAAATAAAAATCGATCAAGCTGTGCCTCGGGTAAACGATAGGTTCCCTCTTGCTCTACTGGGTTTTGCGTAGCGACAACTAAAAATGGAAATTCCATGGGGTAGGTCGTTCCGTCATAAGTTATTTGCTTTTCTTCCATTACCTCAAATAAAGCTGCTTGTGTTTTAGCTGGAGATCTGTTTATTTCATCGATAAGTACAATGTTGGTGAAAATTGGCCCTTTTTTAAACATAAAGTCACTCGTTTTCATATTGAAAACAGAAGTACCAATAATGTCTGAAGGCATCATGTCTGGTGTAAATTGAATTCTCGAAAATTCAGAGGAAATAGTTTTAGCCATTACCCTTGCACTTAATGTTTTAGCGACACCCGGAACACCTTCTAACAAAATATGTCCCCCGGTGAAAACTCCAATTAACAACAGGTCAATCATTTCGTGTTGGCCAATTATAAATCGCTCCATCTCGGCCCTAATTTGTTCAACCTTACTGGTTACTGGACTAAGATCAATCAAACTAGATTTGAAGTTTTCCTCAGCACGGGGGCTCTCCACAGTCTTATCATCAATTCCTGTATCCTCTGATTCTTTTTCTGCCTTCTCGATATCCGGAATTTTTTGCTCCTGTTTCGAATTGAATCCTTCCGTTTGCCCCTCTTCTTTGGAGGAACTGTTTTGTTCAGTATCTTTCATTAGTTACAATTTTTATAAAAATTATCAAGGTTTTCATGCAATTTGATTAAAAACGAATCGTTTATGTTATCCTTTTTTTTCGCATGACGAAATGCCTTGAAAATTTGTTCTATCTGCTTTTCGTCTATCCCAGACTTTTTTGATAGCCCTTCTATAAATTGATGGTCTGGGTTCGTTGTGTTTAAATAATATTTACCTCGAATAAAATCTAAGAAAAGCACTTCTTGGTGTCTAATTAATTTATCATGTCGTCGCTCCTGGTAGTACAGTTGGCTTACCGTATTTGCAAACTCTACCGTTGAATTGGTACGTTTTTCCGCTACCGAAACGATTTTTCGCCTTCTTTTTGATTGAAATAATATATAGAAAATTAATCCTGCCAACAATAAATACAATGCCCACTTTAAGGAATTAGAGCTCAAAATAAATTGCAAGGGGCTATCTCTTCTTTTACCATAAGTACCGCTACCTCCACCCTCTCCCTGGGCTGATTCTTCGTTTCCTTTTTCTGCTAAGTACTTCCTTGAATTTCTTCCATTAAGCTCGTGCCAATAAACATTCCCTCTCGGCAAATGACTAAAAACTCTCTCCGCATACGCCAGGCTTTGATTATCGCCCATCAAAATTCTATTGATGAACATCAGGGGCTCCGTGTGTAAGAAAAGTTGTCCCTCACCTATGTTGATACGTAGACAAATAGGATGGGCTTTTCCGCTATTGTCGTCACACATAGTAGCAGCACTTATTACCGCATAATCATTGTATTTTAAAGATTTTATATTCCAAAAATGCCAATAATCTTTATATTTCTCACCGTTATCTGACTCATAAAGCCAATGGTAAGACACTGGCAGCAACAATGAATCCTTTAAAAAATTCACATGCATGCATTCATCAAATTGGTTGGCATACTCGTCTCCCCAAAAAAGCTGATTTTTTAAGGAGTATCCAATGTCATTCGCGCAAATAAAAGCGACATTACCTACCTCAACAAATGCCAACAATTCGTCTGCGTCTTCGTAATCCAGATAACTGCCGTCACCTAAAACAATATAAATATTCGGGAATGCATTGGTGCTCTTCTTTGGTAAATTGGCAGCAATCGGAGAGCGCATTGGTTTCATCTTCTTAGCCTTATCATAGCTTTTAAAAAGATGATGGATTAAAAACATGCCATCTGGATTGATTGGTATAGGTCGTCTATTATTTGGATTAAACGCATTGCGTTCATTATCACTTCGCTCCTGCTCTGTTTTTTCATCGACAGCCTGCTCTTCTTCTGTAGCATCTGCCCCAACCCAAAAAAACAGAAGGACGAAGACAACCATGATTGCCGTAACTGTGCCATATTTCATCCAATTGCTCATCTGTCGTGTGCTATTAAATCTTCAAGCATATTTTTAAAAAAGGGCTCTACTTCATGATATTCGTTTGCTGCTACACTTCTTTTTCCGTACCAAACAACCTCGTATATACTAACTGCTTTTCTAAATTTTTTATAGAAAGGTCTCCCTTTCATTTCTCTCATGTACAGCAAATTGGTTTTCTTTTTATTCCATACAATCCATTCTTTTTGCGTTAGGTCTTTTAAAATAAAAATGAAGTATATCCTAATCGCTTTTCTAAAGTCTTTTTTGGCAACAGCTTCCTCTAACATTCTTTCCAATTCAGATTTTGGAATTTCAGTTGGTGCTAAATCATCCATGTCTTCTTTCACAATGGAGGAATCTTTGTTATTTTGGAAAAATAAATACGCTACTGCAACAGCAAGAATAATAGAAAGCATGATAATTAGAAAAAGCCCGCTACCGCTATTCTGAGATTGATTAAAACTTCGTTCGCGCACACTTCTTTGCTCCCTTTCTAAACGCTGAACTTCCTTGTAATCCTGTTTGCGAAAACGCTCGTAATTTCCATACTCTCCTTCGTAGTAACGATCCCAATCATCCACAAATTCTCCGTCCTCTGCGTCATAACTCCTTTGCCAATAACTCTCTTCATTTGGATTATTTTCTACATACCTTTCTGGATCGAAATCAGGATCTATATTATCCATATCTGCCACCACAAGCCCTTTAGACTTTAGAATCATTAGCTTTTTGATCCTCTCATATTCTTCTCTATCAAAAGGAACAATTTTGACCTCATCATTGATGTACTCTTGATGTGAAAGACCGAATTCATTCGTTGGTTCGATGGCACTTTGCCCTAAAGCAAAAGTTGCCACTATGAATAGTAATGTGCCGCTAATAATCTCCTTCATCCGGTGTCTCATACAATCGACTATTTTTTCCAAAAGATTTCAATCTTTCAAACAAGCCATACGCCTCTTCCTTTTCTACTGTTGAATAATACAGAAAGACAAAAGCAAGCGTAAATAAAGGCAATATTAGATGAATAATTATGGTGTAATAGCAACCATCTACAATGTTGTATACTGCTTCTGGGCTTGCTGCTTGAGTTTCAATAAACCATCCTAATACTTCCGTCTTGAAAATTTCAACGATCATTGTCGGGCAAAATGCACACAATATAGCGGGCACCAGAAAGACAGTGAAGATACCAACCCCTTTCATCCAGCTATTCCAAGCAATTTTTAAGCCCCGTTGAATCCCTTTGAAATACGATGTTTTTTCGATAATACCAGGTAACGCTAAATGGAATATTAAAGGTGTTATAAACACGGAAAGTAAAAGAAGCCACCAGGGAAGAAAGGCAATCAAAAACAACAATAAAAAACTGACAGGAAGAACCTTCAAAACCTGCTTATAATAAAACTTCACAAACGATTTAAAGTAAGAAAATCCTTGTACAACATGTTCCTTTTGTCTGAAAGTAACCAGCGCATGAAGTACAGCAAGGAAATTACTGGCAAGCAGGAATACATGCGCACAAAAAACAAAAGGATTGAAGTAATCATTAAAACTAAATGCAATACGCACCTTGTCCGTCCATCCCAATTCATAATCCTTAAATCCACTTTGAATAAAGGCAAAATAAACCGTTACAATAGAAATTAAGAAAATAAAAATGAATGCTTTACCAAATAAAGCAAGGCCTTTCCTGTAAAAAACAAAAGCATCATTAAAAATATCTTGAAAGGAACGAAGACGATGCCATTGAATTGTTTTTTCCTGTATGAATATTGGCTTCTCTTCAAGCCGCGAATTGAAATTTTCACGCCTGGCCACTATTACTGGATAAATCAAAAAATAATATAGAATAATAATAGCACAGAGGCCAATAATGGAAAGGTTAACCAGCCAGTGCATCTC
>CAJQPO010000037.1 GCA_905480225.1 uncultured Flavobacteriales bacterium
CTACTTGGACACACCGAACTGGTCTGATCTGAAAATTTCTACCGCCCTTTACGCCGCATGCTTGCCAAGTCCTACAGCGATGCACGTTTCTTATTCCTCAGAACCTGAAACTACAACGTTTCGAAAAAAAGTTTTTATTGACCAAGAAGGCTACATTAAACTCATCGCATACATTAAAAAAAGTTTTCAACTTAAAAACAATTCTGTTCAACTCATCAAACACAAAAGCTACACGTACAATGACAATTTCTATGAAGCGAACCATTCCTATCATTTGTTCAGGACATGCAATCGTTGGACCAACAGCGCACTTAAAACAGCCGGCGTCAAAACGGGCATATTTGCCCTATTCCCTAAAGGAATCATGAAACACTTGTAAATTACTTGTGTCTTTTTATTTCATCCTGATCTAGAACACTATTACCGCTGCAGGTGTTAATCATGTAAGAAACACAACCTACAATGAAAATTCTGTTAACGGGAGCTACTGGATATATTGGAAAGCGTCTGTTACCCGTATTGATTGAAAGTGGACACCAAGTGACCTGTTGCGTCAGAGATGTGAATCGATTCAATCCGCCAGATTCAATTAAATCAAAAATTGATGTGATTGAATTAGATTTACTGAAAACCAGTACATTAAAGAAGATACCTAAAGACATTGATGGCGCGTTCTACTTGGTGCATTCCATGTCGTCATCGAATGATTATTTAAAGCTAGAAACCGAATCGGCGGTAAATTTCAGAAATGCGCTGGAACAGACGAATGTGCAACATGTGGTCTATCTAAGTGGAATCGTGAATGAGTCCGCACTATCCGAACACCTGACCTCTAGAAAAAACGTAGAATCCGAACTCGAAAAAGGACAATTTCACCTCACTACATTGCGCGCTGGAATTGTTATTGGGTCTGGAAGCGCTTCTTTTGAAATCATTCGGGACTTGGTTGAGAAGCTACCAATTATGATAACCCCTAAGTGGTTGCTTACCAAGTGTCAACCAATTGGTGTCGCTGATGTTATTACGTTTTTGTCTAAGTCAATTTTTAATGAAAAAGTTTACGATGCTAATTATGACATTGGTAGCCCAGACGTGCTTACTTACAAAGAAATGCTGCTTGAATTTGGTGCCGTACGAAATCTTAAAAGAAAAATTTTAATCGTTCCGGTTATGACTCCACGCATCTCCTCCTACTGGCTTTATTTTGTAACATCCACTTCCTACAAATTGGCTGTCGCACTTGTTCACAGCATGAAAATAGAAGTAATTTGTCGAGACCACATCATCAACGAGCTATTGGAAGTTGAACCAATGAGCTATCGTTCCGCACTAGAAAGGGCTTTCTCAAAAATTGAAAGCAACGAAATTATTTCGAGCTGGAAAGACGCATATGTCAGCAGTGGAAGCGAAAAAACAGTTTCTGACTTCATCAACGTTCCTACCCATGGTTGTTTTAAGGATCGCAGAGAAAGTACGGTTGAAGATGTATTTAGTTCCATTCATAAGATTTGGAGCATTGGCGGTAAAAATGGATGGTATTACGGCAATTGGATGTGGCGAATCAGAGGATTTATGGACAAACTGGTTGGCGGTGTGGGCCTGAGACGAGGAAGAACCAACCCCGAAGCGCTGCACGTTGGAGATGCCTTAGACTTTTGGAGAGTGATTTATGCCGACAGAGATGATGGACGTTTGTTGCTTTACGCAGAAATGAAATTGCCTGGCGAAGCTTGGCTAGAATTCAGAATACAATCCGGAATCCTAATACAAACAGCGACTTTCAGGCCACGCGGCTTGACAGGACGTCTATATTGGTACGCCGCACTTCCTTTTCATGGTTTCATTTTCAATGGAATGCTGCGACACATTTGTTCAGCAGAAAGTCCCGCGTAAAAAAGTAAAGTTACTGCACCTTATTAATACGCATTTCTTTTGCTACTTTTAATTGATGAAAATACTTTTTTGCATTGTATCCTTTTCGTTGTGTCTGCATGCAGCGGCAAACATCAATATCGATGAGCTATGGAAAGTATGGAACGATAGTGAACAAGACGATACGAACCGTTTAAAAGCAATTCATGACATCGCCTGGGATGGTTACTTATTCTCGCAGCCAGACAGCGCCTATTTCTATGCAGATGTACTCGAACAATTTGCAAAACGAATTGGCAATCAGAAATTCATTGGCAAAGCAATTAACATCAAAGGCTCTTCTTTTTACATACAATCCAATTATGAAAAAGCCCTGTACTATTTTAATAAAGGATTAACCTTACAGGTAGAAATCGGTGACAAGAGTAGTGAGGCCGCATTTTGTTCTAATATTGGACTAATCTATTCGATACAACAAAATTTCTCTGAGGCCTTGTTGTACTTTGAAAAAGCCCTGTTCATTTTTGAAGCGCTTGGCGACCAATCTAAAATTGCCACTTCTTATAACAATTTGGGTGCCGCTTATAAGGATTTAGTAAATTATTCAAAGTCATTGGATTATTTTAGAAAAGCACTGGCAATCAGTAAAAAAATCCAAGACAAGAGAAGCATGGCCCTTTGCCTTAGTAATATTGGCGAATTGCAAAGAATAAACGGGCAGCTAAAATTAGCATTTGATTTTTTTGAACAATCCTTACGAATTAGAAAAGAAATAGCAGATAAAAAAGGCATGGCTAATTGCTATGCAAACATTGGACACATTTATAAAATTCAGACAGATTACAATAAAGCTTTGCATTACCTCAATCAAGCTTTTGACATTAAACTAGAACTCGGCACTCTGCAAGGGTTAGATGAAGTATCTGAAAATTTATACGAAATTCATGCTGTTCGGGGCAACTATGACCAAGCGCTTAAAATGTATGTACTACATACAAAAACCAAGGATTCCATATTTCAACAAGACTTAGAAAAAAAACTGTATCGTTTTAAAATAGACAAGGAATACCAAACCAAGAAAAGAACAGACAGCATTACACTGTATCATGAAAGACTGATACAAGCCGCTGAGCACAAAGCGGACCAAGAAAAATTAAAAACTGAAAAGCGCACCAAATACAGTTTAATCGCTATTGTTTTGCTGATTCTACTTTCGCTTGTCTTCGTTTTCAAGCAGCTAAAAAAATCGAAAGCTCAAAACATCATTATTGAAGATCAGCACGACAAGCTCAATGAGTCGCACAAAGAAATAACAGACAGTATCAATTATGCGAAACGTATTCAAGACGCATTGATGACATCTGCAGATTACATGGAGAAAGTCATGCCCAACAGCTTTGTTTTCTTCTCTCCGAAAGATGTCGTTTCTGGAGATTTTTATTGGGTGTACAAGACCAATGATAATCAACTATTTTTCACCGTTGCCGATTGCACCGGCCATGGAGTTCCTGGAGCATTTATGAGCATGATTGGAACGTCTTTACTGAATGAAAACATAGTTGAAAATGGCATTCATGATCCTGCAAAAATACTAGACTGCATGCGCGACCAAATTATTAAATCCCTGAAACAAAAAGGAGATATTGGAGAAAACAAAGACGGCATGGACATGGC
>CAJQPO010000038.1 GCA_905480225.1 uncultured Flavobacteriales bacterium
AGCCCCAGTAGCGTCTGTGATCGTAGCGGTGGTTGTCTCTGTACAACCGTTGTCATCAGTAACCGTTACGGTGTAGGTTCCAGAGGCCAATCCGGTTATACTAGAACTCGTGCCTACAACCGCAGATGTGGCGTCCTCCCAAGAATAGGTATAACTACCAGTGCCTCCAATTGCACCAACCAGAACTTCTCCATCTAACTGTCCGCAATTACTTTGCGTTGACGAAGGAGATAGTACCAATGCTGTCGGCTCAACCGGTGTATAGGTCTCTGTAACAAAGCAGCCATTATCATCTGTAATTGTCACCGTGTAAGCAACTGAAGTCAATCCTGTAGCAGCATCCGTGCCTTGACCACCACCCGGTGTCGGTGACCAGCTGTAGGTCAAGATTCCAGTGCCACCTGAAGCTGTTACTGTAGCAGTACCGTCTGCTGCTCCATTGCAGCTGATGTCGGTTCCTGTTATTGAAGAAGTGATCGGAGTTGGGTCCGTAATTGTAACACTACCCGAAACCGTACAGCCGTTTGCATCGGTTACATCAAGCGTATAGGTCCCTGACCCAAGCACTCCGTTCAGGTCCTCACTAGTTGGGCCATGCGTCCAGGTCGTCGTAAATGGTCCTGTACCCCCTGTTATGATCGCATCTGCTGATCCATCCATACCCCCATTACATGAAGGATCTGTCCCCGTAATTGCCAACGTTAGTGCTGACGGTTCAGTGATAGCAATGTTGCCAACAACAAGACATCCGTTGCCATCAGTTATATCCACGGTATGAGGCCCTACACACAAGCCAGTTGCACTTTGAGTAGTTTCTCCATTATCCCACAAATAAATAAATGGTATTGTTCCTCCTGTAATCGCAGCTGTTGCCCCACCATCACAAACCCCTGAGCAAGAAGCGTTACTATCCAGCGTAACTGTAACCGTTCCGGCAGGCTGATTGTTGATGGTTACATCAACCGTCTCCGTACATCCATTGTCGTCTGTCACCACTACAGTGTATGTTCCCACTGATAATCCGGTAACTGATGACGTGGTTCCTACTAAAGCACCAGATCCATCGGTCCATAGATAGCTATAATCTGCTGTAATTGTTCCTCCAGAAGCCCCAATGCCTGCATCTCCATTGCTCTGGCTACATATCTCATCATTGCCAGACGGTATTAATACTATCGCTGACGGCTCAGTTACGGTAGCATTTGCATTTGCTGTACATCCGTTTGCATCCGTTACAGTAACGTTATATGCTCCTGCGCATAATCCAGAAATATCTTCACTTGTTGCGGAATTATCCCACAAATACGTCAGCACAGGGGTGCCTCCCGCAGTGGTCAAGTTTAACACTCCATCACAACCCCCACTGCAATCTGCCGGCGTCATTGAAATAGCGGCGGTCAAAACCGGTGGATCGGTTAGTGTGACATCCACCGATGCAACACATCCGTTTGCATCAGTCACCGTAATCGTATGCGTCCCCGAGCACATGCCGGTCTCTATCAAGGCAGTTCCACCCGTCGTCCAGGCGTAAGTAGTCGGTGCTGTTCCACCTATTTCAGTAGCCGTCGCTGTCCCGTCGCAGGAAGCAGCACAAAGTGGATCCGACTGTGAAATAATGGCTACGTTTAAAGGTGATGGCTCGGTAATAATAATGGCAGCAGACGAGACACACCCATTGAAATCAGTAACATCTACGGAATAAGTCCCTGGGCATAACCCTGTGGCTATTGCCGTAGGCTGACCATCAGACCACAAATATGTAAATGGCGCTGTTCCGCCTACTATCGAAGCAGTGGCCTGCCCATCACAATCACCAGAACAAGATACTTGATTATCTACTATTGCAGAAGCTGTTCCTCCCGTTGTGGTATTAATGATGGCTACAGCAGTTCCTGTGCACCCCGCACCATCAGTGACCGTAACTGTATAGCTACCTGCCGGTAAACCGGCAAGTGTGCTACCAGAACCTATTACAACTGAAGCAGCATCTTGCCACGAATACGCAAATCCGCCTGATCCGCCTGAAGCACTTGCACTTACTTCTCCATCAGATGCACCACAATTGGCATCGACCACACCTGTTGTAACGATAATAGCATCAGGCTCATCAATAACTACTGAACCAGCAGCGGTACATCCGTTTCCATCTGTAACAGTTACGTTATACGTGTTTGCACACAGACCTGTTAAGCTGGCTGATGTAGATAACCCCGGATCATCCCATTGATATGAATAGCTTCCTGAGCCACCAACGACGGTCGTTGTTGCCGAGCCGTCACATGGAATTCCATTACAAGTATTGTCTACCCCAACCACCGAGATGCTCAAGACCGGAGGTTCCGTAACTTCATATGAGTCCGTTGCCTGACAACCGTTTGCATCTGTTACCGTTACCACATAAGTATTTGCGCAAAGTCCGGATGCTGTTGCTGCTGAACCTGCACCATTGTCCCATACATACGATATTACTCCCGTGCCACCATTTACAGTTGATGAAACTGTTCCATCACAGACACCATTACAATTTAAATTTGTCCCGCCTGCTGTTACAGTTAATAACGGCGGTTCAGAAATCGTTTCGGTAGTAGTCGCCTGACAATTATTCGCATCCGTTACAGTGAGTATATACGTTCCTGCGCAAACTCCTGTTTGGTCTTCAGAACCGGCAGAGGGTCCGCCATCCCAGGAATATGCATAACCAAGCGTTCCACCAGCCACCGTCGCATCCAATGCTCCATCACAAACGCTGTTACACGTCATATCCGTTGAAGTAGAGCTTACAGTTAATTGAGCGGGCTCTGTAACAGAATAGGATGCTGTTTCAACACAGCCGTTAGCATCCGTCACTGTCAAAATATACGTTCCGTCGCAAACTGACGTCTGGTCTTCCGTTCCAGCTGAAGGTCCACCGTTCCAAGAATACGTGTATCCTGCAGTACCGCCCGATGCCGAGCCGTCCAACGTACCATCACATACTCCAAAACAGTTTACAGCTGTTCCGGTAGCAGAAGCGTTAAGTGCCACAGAAGGGCCTATTACTATAGCTGTATTGTTTGCTGTACAACCATTCACATCGGTAACAACCACCTGATACATTCCAGGGCATAAACCAGAAATAGTATTTCCAGTTCCAATCGAAGCTCCCGCAAAAATGAACCATTCTGAGGTATAACCAGAGGTACCTGCTGGTACTGCGGTTACACTACCATCACAATCACCAAAACAGAGTTCCTCTGTGGATGATGCCGAAACCGTAGGCATATCAAATACAGTAACATTCTGGGTAACCTGAGCAGAACAAGTCCCATCACCTACTGTCAGTGTAACTGTGTATGTGCCGCTAGTACTATAAGCGTATGACGGAGATGAACCCGTGGCCGTCGCACCATCTCCAAAATCCCAGGAATATGTGGTAATAGCACCCGCACTGATGGTCGAGTTGCTTCCATTAAAACTAAAAGAATTCCCTGTTAAACACTGATTTGTAATCGGATCTATTACAGCTGTTACCACCAAGCCAGCTGATATGGTTATTTGATCTGTACCTGCACAACCACTTGCATCGGTTACAGTTACTTCGTATGTACCAGAACATACCCCCGTTTGATTTTGTGCAGAAGGGTTGGGTCCGCCATTCCAACTGTAAGTGAGTGCTCCAGTGCCTCCTGTCGACGTTGTTGACAACGTCCCGTCGCAAGAACCAGTACAATTTTCATCTGTTCCACCGGCGGTCACTGTTATTCCGCCTGATGTGGTAATTGTTGCTGTTGAAGTAATCGAGCAACCTCCTGATCCTATAACAGTAATTGTATATGTTCCGCCAGGCAAGCCTGTGAAACTACCTGTTGAATTGCTTTGGCTAGCGGGGCCAGAAATGGCATATGTATAAGGAGCTAGACCTCCTTGAGCAGGATCTATGGTAATGGAACCTGTAGATCCACATCCACCACTTGTTGCATTAACGACTAAAGGATCTAGCGTATCAACAAAAATAGTAATCGATTGATAGCAAGAATCTGAAATCCCATCAGTATACCACACGCCGTAAGTTGCTGTCCCTGAGGTAGTAATTACTTGAGTTGAATCATCTGGAGTACCTGCTACATGGTCCCAATCGTAGTAATAAGAGCTACAAGCGTAGGTCGTAACTACTACATTATCTACCCCCCAATGATCATAGATATTCGCACTTGTAACATCTTGAAACCAATGAAACAATGTGGAAGACGTTTGCGCAGCAGCGGGTATCATAAAACAATATTGATTCCATCCCGTTAAAGTGGGATCATAACCGCCACTCGGATTAAAGTAATTTATAGTTGTCCAGGTTACGCCTCCATCGGTAGAATACTCCAGGTAAACGCCTTCATTTGGCTGATCGGGTCCTTCACAAGGGGAACCTCCTCCTTGAGTCGCGAATTTAAGGTAAAAACAAATTTCACCTCCGCAAGAAACATCAACAGGATTGGTTTCAAGAGTTCTTGGCGCAGGAGCAGTAGCACCCATCCACATATAAGAACCACCATCAATAGAGGCACCACAGGGATTATCAAATTGGCCCGCTGATGAAACCGACCATCCCGGACCAGCTGAACCACCATCAAAACTACTATTGACAAGTGCGGTGGATGATCCAGAGCCCACCGCAACCAATGTAACACTTCCCCCACCACATGGAACAGTATCAGAAGGACTCGGTGTTATCGTTATACCACATGGACAAGGAATCCCGCAAACAGCTCCACAATCTATTCCTGTTTCCGTTCCATTTTGTATACCATCATAACAATTAGGACAAGGACCACATATTGTTCCTCCACAATCTATTCCTGTTTCATCTTGATTTAAAATACCATCAGTACATGACGGAACCGTAATTGTAATATCAAAGTCTGTACATTGTGGCCCTCCGGCAGGATTGGTTGAAACCGTTATGAAATAAGTAGTTCCTGCGGTTAAACTAACATTCAATATTTCCGGATCTCCTCCGATACTTGTATTGGATGCTACACAATTCGTACCAGCAACATCGGGACAACCATCGAAAATAAATACTCCTGTATAAGACGAAGTATTATTTAAAACCACATCAATCACTTCATTTACTGCGGGAGTGTATTCGTATGTATAATCGTCTCCATTCATGTAGGCACTACCGCACGCATCTGCACTAGAATAATCATCACAATTCTCACAAGTAGTTTGTGCTGTAATTAGTGGCAAGGAAGTTATAAGAGCCGCAGAATCACAATTAACACAAATAAGCGGAGCAAAACCACAAGAAATTGTCCCTTCCCATCCTGCAAATGGATTTGCAGCATCAGAATCCCAAACAAAAGTTAAGCACCCGCTAGTTCCAGAAACAATACCTGGAGGTAAGGCTGAAAACGGGCTGCCAATTATAGCTGGCGATGCAGAAGAAGGACCATCATATATATACAGGTAATCAGCGCCGGCCTCAACATCCCAAGATGTAAAAGTTACAATCAGTTGCAAAGGAGGGGGCAAGGGTGTGCAAATCGTTATTTCGTTCAAATCATTATTCCCATAATTACCAGCACTTCCACCGGGATCGACAAATGTACCCGCGCAAGTGTTAAACGTTCCTCCAGACGCAATATTGATTTCTTGAGCAAATGAACTTTGACAGAGCATCCCTACCACTAAAACCAAACCGAATATTTTGCTAAGTAATTTCATTAAATCAAGGGTTATTTGGTTGTTCGTTTTATTAAAAATCGCTCTGGATGCTGTTCTATGTGAGTTACAGATGACGGTGTTAGATTATTTAACTCAGATACTGGAATTACAAAAAGATCCGATGATGCTTCCTGTGATAATGCAGAAGCATCTTTTTTTATCAAGGTTTCTAAAGCAAGTATCAGTTTGTCTTGTGTAACCCGGTACCACCCGTTGCTTGAAGACCCGGATGTTTTTTCAAAAGCAGTAATTTCCTTTCTTAACGATTGTATGGTCAAAATCAGTTGAGCTCTCTCCATATTTTTGAAAGGATTTCTTGAATTAAGCACTTCTTGTGTGTCTGGATGCACCTGCAACTGTGACAAATCAAATCCAGAAAATCCAACCCTTTCAACTTTTGGTTCAAGCCAATCCGCAAACAATGATAGTCCTGGAATCTTCATATCACAGTCCCCTACTAAAACTTGGTTTGGTCCTACAGAAAAATGGAATGTATTTTCATTTTCACCATCTCCACAGGTTGAACATTTACCTGCCAAAAACAAATCGACATGATACTCAACCAAAATGGGCAAATCAGTGGTATTTTCTATCTTAATTAAAACATTACTTCTATCGTAGCCCGCATTTCTTGGACAATCAGACAGTTTTGCATGAAAATTAATTCCCGTATTTTTTTGAAATAAAGACCAATCAGGAGTTGGGGTATGCTGAGCTGAACCGCTTAAGACAAATCCAAAGACCAAAAATCCAACTAAAAATTGTTTTAGAAATACTGCTTTACGTTGACTAAAATAATAGAGCACACGGACAAATTGCCCAGCGGGGAGTAAGGTAGTTTTCATGTTAGGCGGTTTAATCACAACACACTTTTAACGACAAAACATTAATATTTATCGATAAATACCGTTATGAATTCGATAAATCTAAGCATACAGAATGGCAAACAAAAATTAGTAGTGTCTTTGTTGTTTATTTTACAGATTTTATAGTTAATGTTAAATTCCTAACAAAACAACTAGAGAACCTTACTTTAACAAATTCCTATTACATTTAAAGCCAAATCCGCATACGATTGTAAAATCATGATTCAAAGACTTAAAGATTTTGCGCTATATAAATTCAAAAGCAAAAATAAATTTGGGATTCACTCCCCGTTTATTTTTGAATTTGTTACAAAAGTTCTTTACGAGGATGGTGAATACTATTGTTATCAGTTAATTGAAAAAATCAGGAAGCATTGGCTTTCCAGTTCTTCCAAATTAAAAGTAATTGACCTCGGAGCAGGCTCAAAAAAATTCAAAACCGATTATAGAAAAATAAAGGAAATTTGTCGGGTCTCTGTTAAACCGAAAAAATACGGTCAATTACTATTTAGAATTGTCAATTATTGTGAGCCTCAAAATGTCATTGAATTGGGAACAAGCCTTGGAATAACAACGGCTTATCTGGCCTCTGCCGCAAAAGGTTCTACCATTTTTTCTATTGAAGGAGACCCCCAAACTTTTGCAATTGCTCAGAAAACAATCCGTCTTTCGAAATTAGAAAACGTGAAATTAATCAATGAAAGCTTTAACAAATCCTTACCAGAAGTGCTTGATTCGATAGATAAAGTTGATCTGGTTTTTATAGACGGGCATCATGAAAAAAATGCAACGCTCAATTACTTTGAAAATTGTCTTCAAAAAAGCCATGACGGAACCGTATTTATTTTTGACGACATCAATTGGACTGATGGAATGAAACAAGCCTGGAATTTAATAAAAGACAATCCTGCCGTAACGGCAACTATAGATTTACACTTTTTAGGAATTGCTTTTTTAAAAAAAGGATTGAAGAAAGAGCATTTCTTAGTTAATTATTAAGAATAATTAATCAAATTTAACATGAGAGATTCTTTACAGGTCATCTCTACCTATAAAGTTTCTTTAAAAAACAATTAAGGATATTGGTTGACAATAAACCAAGTAAGGCGAACAACTTCTATCTTGATTGTGTTAGAAATTTGGTAAAAAGTTAATTATGAAAATTTATACGAAGACTGGCGATCATGGTGAAACATCACTTTATGGTGGAAAGCGTGTTCGGAAAAACCATGCTAGGATCAATGCTTATGGCACAACTGATGAACTTTTAGCACATATCGGCTTAATCAGAGATCAAAAAATAAATCCAATTTTTCAAGCCGACTTATTGGAAATACAAGACCGGTTATTTACCATTGGTGCTGAATTAGCTGCAGATCCTGATAAAACAAAATTGAAACGTCCCAATCTTTATCAATCAGACATCAACTTTTTAGAAGATCAAATTGATAATATGGAAAAAGACCTTGCTCCTATGAAAAATTTTGTTTTACCTGGGGGACATCAAACGGTTTCCTTTTGTCATATCGCAAGGTGTGTTTGCAGGAGGGCTGAAAGAACTGTAATTGATCTTTCCGAAGAGACAGAAGTGTCAGAATTAATCGTTGTTTATTTAAACCGCCTTAGTGACTATCTATTTGTTCTGAGCAGAAAGATTGCTGCCGAATTGAAGGCGATTGAAACTCCATGGAAGCCAAAAGAAGACAACAATTCATAAAAGAAAAGCAAAGAGATTTATTCCTTTTTAACATTTTTGTTGCATATATAATCAAAAAAATTACTTTTGCGTAAAATTATAAACTCAAGCATTTCTTTGAGTTTTGATTAAAGTGAGGACAGATTATGTATTGGACATTAGAATTGGCATCGTATCTTGAAGATGCACCTTGGCCCGCAACCAAGGACGAGTTAATAGATTTCGCTATGAGAACTGGTGCCCCTCTGGAAGTTGTTGAAAATCTTCAAGCCATTGAGGATGAGGGAGATTCGTACGATAGTATTGAGGAAATATGGCCTGACTATCCCACGAAAGATGATTTCTTCTTTAATGAAGACGAATATTAGCGTTATTCATCTAATAAGTCTTTGAGCCTTAGTTTGCACTAGGGCTTTTTTATGGCATTTTGTCAGCATTTTTCTTTTGGTACAATTTCTGAATATCAAATTGTAGAGGTCAGTATTCCTTGGATAGCAGTGAAATTGAATCCTTAAGGCCTTCACTGTCATTATTTAAATTAAATTTGTAAACCTTAAATTAAAAGTAGAATGATAGGCGGAATTATTAAGAAATTACTAGGTGGGAACGAGAGTGGTGCAGATTTAAAAGAGATTAATCCATTAGTTGAAAAGTCCATAGAAGAATTTGCTAAATTATCTGAAATTACCAATGATGAACTGCGCGAAAAATCTGCTTCATTTAGAAAAAGAATAGCTGCTTACATTTCGGAGGAAGAAAAACAGTTATCCGATCTTGAAAAAAGAGCTAATGCTACCAATACTGCGATTACCGAAAAAGAACAACTTTACGCCAGCATTGACAAAATCAAAAAAGAAATCGACAATAAATTAGAAGTAATTCTAGAAGAAATTTTGCCAGAAGGATTTGCGGTAATGAAAGAAACGGCAAGAAGGTTTTCGGAAAATGAACAAATCGAAGTTACCGCAAGCTCACTTGACATGAAGCTTTCAGAAACCAAAGAACACATTTCGTTGGTCGGCGACAAAGCTGTTTGGAAAAATTCTTGGGATGCTGCAGGAACGGAAGTACAATGGAACATGATTCATTACGATGTTCAATTGATTGGAGGAATTGCCTTGCACAAAGGAAAAGTAGCAGAGATGCAAACGGGTGAAGGCAAAACCTTGGTTGCAACGCTACCCGTATACCTTAACGGTTTGACAGGAAAAGGGGTACACGTAGTTACAGTAAACAATTATTTGGCAAAAAGAGACAGTGAATGGATGGGGCCAATGTATGAATTTCATGGTCTTACTGTGGATTGCATTGACAAGTACACACCAAATTCTCCAGAAAGAATAGAAGCTTATAAAGCTGACGTCACTTTCGGAACCAACAATGAGTTTGGTTTTGATTATTTACGAGATAACATGGTGAATGATCCCGCCAATTTGGTTCAAAGAAAGCACCATTACGCGATAATAGATGAAGTTGATTCCGTATTGATTGATGACGCCAGAACACCTTTAATAATATCTGGCCCAACCCCTAGAGGTGATCAACATGAATACCAAGAATTGAAGCCCAAAGTTGAAAGATTGGTTGAAGCTCAGCGAAAACTTGCGCATAGCTACTTAACGGAAGCGAAAAAAAAGTTAGTTGGACTTAATGATGAAACGGGCGATAAAAAAGTACTTAAAAAGCAAGTTGAAGAAGGTGGAGTCGCACTGTTAAAAGCTTTCAGAGCTTTACCAAAGAATAAAGCATTGATAAAATACTTGAGCGAACCTGGTATTAGGGCGCACTTACAAAAAACAGAAAACTATTACCTACAAGATCAGGGTAAGGAAATGAAGAAAATCGATGTTGACCTTCATTTCACTATTGATGAAAAAAATAATTCCATTGAAATTCTTGATAAGGGAATTGACCTCATTTCAGGACAAGAAGACCCCACTTTCTACATCATGCCAGACATTGGTTCTATGATTGCTGACATTGAAAACTCGGGGAAATCAGATGAAGAGCAGCTCAAAATGAAAGACAACATGTTCAGGGATTATCAGGTCAAAGGTGAACGTATCCACACCATGAATCAACTGATGAAAGCCTATACGCTTTTTGAAAAAGAAGTCGAATATGTACTGATGGACAATAAAGTTAAAATTGTTGACGAGCAGACCGGTCGAATTATGGATGGCAGAAGATATTCTGACGGATTGCATCAAGCAATTGAAGCGAAAGAAAACGTGAAGGTAGAAGCTGCTACTCAAACCTATGCGACTGTTACCCTTCAAAATTACTTTAGAATGTACCACAAGCTAGCAGGTATGACAGGTACTGCAGAAACTGAAGCTAAGGAGCTGTGGGATATTTACGAGTTGGACGTTTTGAGTGTCCCAACGAATAAGCCTATTCAAAGAGACGACAGAGAGGATTTAGTTTTCAAAACTGCAAGAGAAAAATACAATGCAATAATAGAAGAAATCGAAAAATTAGTCGCCTTAAAACGACCAATATTGGTAGGTACGACTACTGTTGAAATCTCTGAGCTACTGAGCAAATTGCTCTCGATGAAAAAAATAAAGCACAACGTGCTTAATGCCAAATTACACCAAAAAGAAGCTCAAATTGTCGCAGAAGCGGGATTACCTGGAAACGTAACAATCGCTACCAATATGGCAGGTAGGGGAACCGATATTAAGTTAGGTCCAGGAGTGAAAGAAGCAGGTGGCTTGGCAATTATTGGTACTGAGCGACATGATTCGAGGAGAGTAGATAGACAGCTTAGAGGGCGAGCTGGACGACAAGGAGATCCAGGATCGACCCAGTTCTTTGTTTCGTTAGAAGATAATTTAATGCGATTGTTTGGGTCAGAACGAATTGCAAAAATGATGGATAGACTTGGCTTAAAAGAAGGCGAAGTGATTCAGCATAAAATGATTACAAAATCCATAGAACGTGCCCAAAAGAAAGTAGAAGAAAACAACTTTGGTATTCGTAAAAACTTATTGGAATACGATGATGTAATGAACTCTCAACGTAATGCGATTTATAGAAAACGAAAAAATGCCTTATTTGGAGACCGATTAGATCTCGATATTGATACCTCTTTTAATGAAATGGCTGCAAGCATTGTGGATTATAATGTTGAAAATGGAGACTATGATAATTTCAAAATGGAATGCATCATGTATATGGCCGTTGAAACTCCCGTAACTGAGGACGTCTTTTTCAGAACTGATGAAGCTGTGTTGACACAGGAATTGTATGAATTGGCTCAAAAAGCATATTCGAGAAAAAATGAATCCATTGTTGCTCAGGCGATGCCGGTTATTTCTAATGTTTATGCCAACGAGAAAGACAATTACAAAAATATGGCTATTCCATTTTTTGATGGAAGACGAAAAATAAACTTGGTAGTTGATTTAGTCGAATCATATGAAAAGCAAGGAGCGAATATTACCAAAGAGCTAGAAAAAACAGTAACTCTAGCCATCATTGACCAAGAGTGGAAAGAACACTTACGTGAAATGGATGATCTGAGAGTCTCTGTTAGAAATGCCCAATACGAACAAAAAGATCCCCTACTTATTTACAAATTGGAATCATTTGAACTATTTCGAGGGATGATGGATCAACTGAATAAGGATACATTATCCTTTTTGATGCGGGCACACTTGCCATCTCCAGAAGAAGAACAACAGGCTTCTAAAAGACAAATGCCTAATCAGACAGATGTTTCTAAACTTCAAACAGGTAGAACTAACTTAACGGATGCATCGCAGCAAAACCAGCAAGTTGCAAATAGGCAACAAAATGGTGCGCCAAAGAAAAGAATGCCCGAAGTTCGAGAAGTTCGAAAGATTGGAAGAAATGATAGAGTAAAATTACTCAATGTCCGTTCTGGCGAAACGAAGGAAATGAAATTCAAACAAGCTGAACAATTAATTTCTAATGGACTTTGGCAATTGGTAGACGAAGATTAAACAATCTTCATTTAATTCTGCCAGCCCATGCGATCAAGTGACCGGTATTGAATTGCTTCAGCAATGTGTGCTCCCTTTATGCCAGCTGATTCTTCTAAATCCGCAATTGTTCTAGCAACTTTGAATATTCGACTATACGTTCTTGCACTTAATCCAAATTTCTGCATGGCATTTCGCAGTAATGTCTCACCAACCTGATCAATTCTACAATGTTCTTCCTGCAAAGATGGTGTAAGCTGAGCATTAGCGTGAATTCCTTCATTTAGAGAATACCGTTTATTTTGAATCAATCTTGCTTTTAACACGCGTTGTCTTATCTCAGCACTGCACTCGCGCTCGCCTTTTTCAGCTAATGTTTCGTAAGGAACTGGGTTGACTTCTATGTGCAGATCTATTCGATCTAATAATGGACCAGAGATCTTATTTAAGTACCGCTGAATTGCATATTCCGAATCCGGATGTGCTTGATTTGGATTATAAAAATCACCACTTGGAGAGGGGTTCATCGCAGCAACTAACATAAAATTAGCCGGGAAATCTACAGAGGTTGCGGCCCGAGCAATTGTAACTGTTCTGTCTTCTATTGGCTGCCGCATCACTTCCAGAACTTGCCTGTTAAATTCTGGAAGTTCATCCAAAAATAGAATGCCGTTGTGCGCCAATGATATTTCACCAGGCTTTGGATTGGAACCACCACCAACAAGTGCAGCTCCAGAAGAAGTGTGGTGCGGAGCTCGGAATGGCCTTTTTGTAATCAATCCTCCATTTTTACCCAAAGTACCAGCGACAGAATGTATTTTTGTCGTTTCCATCGCCTCATCTAATGAAAGCGGTGGTAAAATAGTAGGCATTCTTTTAGCCAACATTGATTTTCCTGAACCTGGAGGCCCAACTAACACCACATTATGTCCCCCAGCCGCAGCTATTTCGAGACCACGCTTAACGTTTTCTTGACCTTTCACATCGGCAAAATCCAAATCAAAAATTGGATCGTTCGTTAATTCTAAATCTGATTTATACTGTGCACAATTGTTTAACCCTGCCTGACCGTTAAAAAACGCTATTACTTGATTTAAATTTTTGGCTACCAGTATTTCAACACCTTCCACCATGGCTATTTCATTCGCATTTTCTTCCGGCAGAATCACTCCTTTAAACCCTGCACTTAATGCTTTCAATGCAATCGATAACCCCCCTTTAATTGATCGAAGTTCCCCATCCAAAGCTAACTCCCCCATAATTATATAATCTCCTACGTTTTCTGAATTTATTTGACCCGATGCCGCTAGCATTCCTATAGCAATCGGCAAATCATAAGCACTACCCTCTTTTCTAATATCTGCAGGTGCAAGATTGACAGTAGTTCGTTTTACCGGAATTCGAAAGCCAATATTAGTCGTTGCAGCTGCAATTCTATACCAACTTTCCTTTACCGCATTATCTGGAAGCCCAACCATAAAGAACTTTTTTCCTCGGGCAATATTAACTTCAATTGTAATTTTTAGCGCATCAATCCCACAAACTGCGCATCCATAAGTTTTTACTAACATAATTTGATTTTGGTTGGCAAAAGTAATGGAATAGCACCTTTAGTTTTGCCATAAAAAACAAATCAAATTGCCTAATCTACACGATGTACTACGTACATGATTTTAAATTAAAATGTTGAAATAATTAACAAGTCCAACGTCTATTTTGATGTCAAAAAGACCTAGCAATCGATAAGTAAAGCTTTTGAAAAAATTTATAAAAAGGAGTTAATCCTTTATTTTGATCCCACTTCAATCCGTAAATCGAGATCAATTGGAGGTAAGCATTTCTCATCATCACATACCATATAGTTAACTTGTCCCGAAATGGTAAATGGTTCATCCGTTGTTCTAACTACGCGTTGTGTAAATGTTGTTCTGTTTTGAAAAAACCGCACATTCATTCCAAAGTTTTGATCGTATTCCTCTTTTGCCGTTCCTTCAAAAACTTTACCCAAAAAAATACAGCTATCTGACTTATTGAAACTGAATACAGTAGGAAGTGGCCCTTCATCAGATTCTAAGTTTTGAGAATATAAATGCCAACCGTCTTCGATTTTAGCATTTATCCTTAATTCAATGGTATCGTTATTCGCCTGCCATTCCGCCTCACTTTTCCAAAGTACGTTGTTTTCTAAACCGTGAAAGCTAAAAGTGATTTTGCGTTCCAATACTGAATTGGAAGTCGATTTATTCACTGTACAACTTTGAGTTATCAAGAACAGGAATAAAGAACATCCGAAAACAATAATAATTTTTGAGAATTTCTGCATCGGTTTAAAGTTAAAACATCTTTTAAAATGGCTAAATAAATTAATTCGATTAACAATCCAACATACTACTTAAAATTAAACGCATTCTAGCCACTTATTTTATTTATTTTTGAATGCATAAATATTTCAACTCAATGAAGGTTTTTCAATTTATAACAATAACCCTTTTTCTTTGCCTTGTTTCTCACTTAGGAATTTGTCAAGATGAAAAAGTCAATTGGTCTATTGCCGTTGAAGATTACGGAGACAAACAAACCATTGTTATTTCTGGCAATACTATTCCAGGATGGCATATTTACACCACGAATCCACCAGACCCTCTTGCTGGCCCACTGCCGACATACATTGAATTAGAAGATTCGGATAAATTTGAAAAAATTGGTGAAATTGAAGAAAAAACCGTTGAAACGCATGTTAATTCAATTGGTGAAAAAGAAGGTGTATTTGTTAGTAACCCCGGTGTCTTTCTAATAGAAATTAATCGTAAAACATCCGATGCGTTCGACATCCCTGTTTTCATTGAATACCAAACCTGTGATGATTCAAAATGCATTAATGCACAAGCCAATTTAGTGGCTAAAATACTGCCCCAAAACGGACTTCAGAACAATAATCCTGTAGCAGATTCTAACGCAATTGATGATAAGAACCAGAATCTTGTAGAATCTAATCATTCGTTTTCTTGGAAAATACAGGCGTATAAAATTGACAGTACCAATTACCAAGTGAATCTAACTCCCATTGAAGCAAATACCTATGAGGTGTTGTATTCAAGCAGCACTGATGTGAGTATTAATCTCCTTTCTGACAATTTTGAACTGCAAGATTCAACTCATGCCATCACCTATGAATCCACTAATTCTGTGTCTGGAGAGCCCTTTGAAGCATTGACTCCAGGAGCACCCTACAGTTTCTTTTTGAAAGCAAAGACAGAGGAGAAAAACATCAAGTTTACGGTAAATTATTCTGCTACATCAAAAATTGATTCATTCGAGGGTTTTGGAGACGTTATGGAAACGGATTTGAATAATGCTACAATGCTTACCACTAGTTCTCAAAAAGAACAATCCTATTGGGCCATTTTCTTTATCGCATTCCTAAGTGGTTTTGCAGCACTTCTCACGCCTTGCGTTTTTCCAATGATTCCAATGACCGTTAGTTTTTTCACCAAAACGTCAAAAACAAAAGCCTCTGGAATCAAAAATGCAATCCTCTATGCAATTTCTATCGTTGTCATTTATGTCGTGCTTGGATTAGCGGTAACGGGAGCTTTTGGCTCAGATGCGCTCAATGCATTATCAACCAATGTTTGGTTTAACATCGCTTTCTTTTTGCTCCTGATTATTTTTGGTATTTCTTTTCTAGGCGCTTTTGAAATTACTTTACCCTCTAAATGGGTCAATAAAGTAGACCGTCAAGCGGATAAAGGAGGTCTAATTGGCATTTTCTTTATGGCTTTTGCTTTGGCATTGGTTTCCTTCTCTTGCACTGGCCCAATAATCGGAACGTTGCTTGTTGAAGCCGCTGATCAAGGAGGCCTCAGTCCATTCTTTGGAATGTTGGGATTCTCTTTAGCATTGGCTTTACCATTCGGCTTGTTTGCAGCGTTTCCCGGATGGCTCAATTCATTACCGAAGTCTGGTGGCTGGCTAAACTCTGTTAAAGTTGTTCTAGGTCTTTTAGAAATTGCCTTTGCCCTGAAGTTTTTGTCAAAAGCAGACTTAGTGACACAATCTCATTTACTGGAACGGGAAATGTTCTTAGCCATTTGGATTGTGCTATTTACGATTATCGGATTGTATTTGTTGGGCAAGATAAAATTTCCACATGACTCACCACTTAACCATATTTCAATTCCAAGATTTGGATTTGCAGTAATTGCTCTGGTATTCGCCGTTTATATGATTCCTGGACTTTGGGGAGCTCCTTTAAACATTTTAGCTGGATTCCCACCTCCTCCTAGCTATTCGGAATCACCATATGGTATAGGAGGTGAACCTCCGGAGCATGGGGATATACCAGAAGGTGGCCATCGAGACGCTAAGGGCATTTTAATGTTTGAAGATTTAGCGTTTGCGAGAGCATATGCTGATGAAGTTGATAAGCCACTCATGTTAGATTTTACTGGATTTGGATGCGAAAATTGTCGAAAAATGGAGCAAAACGTTTGGTACCACAAAGATATTCTCAGCTATATGCAAGATTCTGTTGTAGTTGCGTCCCTGCATGCTGATGACAAGACTTTATTACCGAAAGAACAACAAGTAACCAAGCCTGATGGTTATCGGGTTAGAAGCATCGGAAATAAGTGGAGCTATTTAGAAAGAACGGTTTACGGCGAACAAAGTCAACCACTTTATGTAATGTTGGATAAAGCAGACCAAATGTGTGGAATCAAAGCAAGCTATGAAACCCATGGTGAAGTTGAATTGTTTCAAGAATGGCTAAACTCAAACCTAACCGAATACAGAGCCCGAAAGAACGCGAAGATTGTTATCGATGACGGTATACCTAATAATTAACATTTTGCAGTAACTACTTGACAAAAGCTACTACAATCGTATGTCTACAACTCTTCTAATGGGGATAATCACACCGCCTTTTAATACAATGTGTTTTTCTCCTGCAGCCCAAACGGTAGTTCTAACCTCTCTGGTATCTGTTTCGTCTTGAAAAATTATCCGAATCTTATTGTGATGGATATTTCCCAATATCTGAGCATTTCTTAGCTTTCTTTTAAGCTCTCTTTTTTCTTCAGGCGTTTTATTAAGTGAGTAGGAAGGAAAGTTCAGAGAAGAAATGTCTTCCTTCTCGATAATCTGAGATTCCGTTTTCATAACTCGTGAATGTTAAATTGTGACTTCCTAATGCTAAAATAAGTATACGTCGAGTATTTTTATTTTGTTTCAAAGATTACCGATAATTTTGTCTCATGAGTAACTTTAAACTCATTACTGAGTCTTCTTCCAAGAACCCAAATAATTCTGCCATCCCCGTTTACCAAAAGCCATTGAGCCCTTTTCTCTGTTTGATCGAGTTTCTCATCAATAAAAAAATCACTTAGCTTTTTAGATCCTTTCATTCCAAGAGGGACAAAAGAATCTCCAGCAGCCCATTTGCGCAAGACTAATGGAAAAACCATTTCTGATTTGGATACACTGATTTTATTCTTCGACGAATTTTCAATGATACTACCAACCCGCTCTTCTACCAGTAAGTTAATCTCATTCGTTTCCAAATTTTGAATACTTGTGAGATTGTACTGAACTTCTTCTTTTTTCTCTATCGTATGCATTTCGAGATTATCTCTATTCACAAACAACTGATGACTGTCAGACGCAAAAACAGTACCTACTCCAGCCGTTTTAAGATTATGAAGCTGTGTCGAATTGAAACCGAATTTCTCTAAAAAGGCATATTGATAATACCCAGGCAATTGAAAAAACCAATTTTTATCTATTGATTTCTCATTTATCGATGAAAATTGATTGTTAAAACTCCAATCCAACGCCTGCTGAGCAAGCGCTATTTTCTTATTATTTTTAAGAAAAACATCGTGTATCTCTGGCCTTAATTCTTTAAGTAAGGGAATTAAATGGTGCCTGATTTTATTCCTAACATATTTATAGTCTGAATTAGATGAATCTTCCCGGTATTCCATCTCCAAATAATTGGCATACTGCTCAATGTCGTTTTTCGTCAATTCAAGCATTGGACGAAGTCGATTACCATGCAATTTTCTAATGCCAACCAGTCCCTTGATACCGGTTCCTCTAAAAAAATTAATAAAGAAACTTTCTATTTGATCATCCAGGTGATGTGCAAGCAATAAAAAATCGTAGCCATTTTGTTCAATGAGCTGATTAAACCAATCAAAACGGAGCCTCCGTGCAGTCATCTGAACAGATTCACCTTTTTGCTTTTCCAGCTCAACATTAAATTCTTTTACCCGAATCGGTATTGCCAAATCCTCGCAATATTTTTCGAGAAACCGTTGGTCATCATCGGACTCATATCCTCTTAAATGATAATTGCAATGAGCAACTTCAAAATTTAACCGTAAGGTAACACAGGCATTTAATAGAGCCATGGAATCAATACCCGCACTTACTGCAAGCACGAAGGATTTCGAATCATAGTCTGAAGCAATATCAGACAAACTCTCTTGCACTGTTTCAACTACTTTATGCATTTCTCTATCGCTTCAATTAACGCTTGTGCTTTTAATTTTGTTTCGTCGTATTCGTTGTTTGGATTGGACTTACTGGTTATTGCCCCACCAACTATACCAGATAAATAAGCTTTATTCGCATTATATATCAACGCTCTAATAACTACATTAAAATCAAAATCTCCATCTGGACTAAAATAACCAATTGAACCTGAATAAACGCCTCTCTTCGTTTTTTCATACTTTTCTATCAGCTTCATTGCCCGAACTTTTGGGGCACCTGTCATCGATCCCATTGGGAAACAAGCCAACAAAATATCAGTGTTGGAATAGCTTGGATTCGCTTCTGCAGAAACGGTAGAAATCATCTGATGTACCGTTCTAAACGAATATACCTCACACAATTCATCTACGTTAACGGTATTGTTCATGGCTATCTTAGAAAGGTCGTTCCTTACCAAATCCACAATCATAATATTCTCACTTCTCTCCTTTGGATCATTCTTTAACTTTTTTACTAGAAACGCGTCCTCTTTCGAATTTGCACCTCTTTTTATGGTTCCTTTAATTGGTTGAGAAATGACACGATTGCCTTTTTTACGAATGAACCTTTCTGGACTTGCGCAGGATACGAATTGATCACCCATTTTCAGAAAAGTACTAAATGGTGCGCGCGTCAATTGATTTAACTCCATATAAAGCTGGCTTGGATTTATCTTTGCGTCCTTCAGATAGAATTCATGGCAATAATTCAATTCATAAATATCTCCATGCTGTATATGATCCTTAATTTTTAAAATTTGTTTGACATATGCTTGCTTTGACTCTTTCCATTGGAACTTACTGCTACTCTTAATTGGCTCTTCAAATTCAGCATTTTTAAACCCCGTAAAATCACCTATCAAAACTTCAACTTTATTTGTCAACCTGAGCAATACCTCGGGAACAAAAAAATACGAATCTGGCATATTTAAAACATCATCATTACAACTGCTAAGCTTTTCTAACTCATTTTTCAAATCGTAACCGAAGTAACCCAGTGTCCAGGTATCCTTATGCTCATTCAGCCAATTCTGTAATTGATTTAAATCACTGGTCTTGCATGATTTGGATGTAGAATTGGCAAGCGCTAAATAATCCGTCCCTTGACCGTTACTATTTAACAGCAACACCGTTTCCCACTCTTGACATAACCAATTCAACTTTAGTTCGTTGATTATATGCTGTTTTTTTGATTCCAAATCTTGTTTGGTATTATTGCGTACCTATCAGTAATGCTTAAATTAGCTGCAGAAAGATACTGTATCCGTTCATTATCATCACATTTGAAAATTAAAATATACAATATGACAATCAAATCGTCTTATATCCTTCCGATTATTGGAATAATCCTTTTAGGAATATTTGCTTTTGCTAAAGGGGCTACTAAATCAAAAATTGGTCATTTGCATACCAATGCACTTTGGGAATTAATACCCGAAAAAAAATCTGCGGATACCGTAATCGTCATGAAAAAATTTGAATTAGAGTCGTTCTTTAAAGGGAAACAGGATGACTTTAATACCAAACTGCAAACATATATTAAAGATAGTTCCGCTTTAACAGGAGCGATTAAAGAACAGAGAATGCAGGAAATCATTTCATTGAATAAAAGTTTAGAAGAAATGCCCGGATCCTTTGAAAAAGACCTTTTAAAAGTCAAAGAAGACCTTTATGCACCAATTCGAATTAAAATGCAAGCAGCCGTAGATAAGGTTTCGGAAAATTACCAGTACGATTATATTTTTGACAGCTCTTATGGAACAATTATCTATTCTAAGAATAAAACAGACAATATTATGGACTATGTCAAATCTGAGTTAGGGATTAAGTAATCCCATAAAAATGCTACTTTAAAGGAACCAATTGCCATTTTATTCCGTTAAATATTTTATTACTTTCTGTTGACTTGTTAATTTTCCTCATTTGATGATGTAATCTAGCGGCTATTTAATAGCTTTGTTTCTTGATATTCAAGAATAAATTTTTCGAGAATTCAATAACGCCAAATCTTACATCAAGTAATAATTCTGAATACTCAAACTCCATGCGGAAATTGGCTTGTGTGTTGGTCTTTACTGTTGGTGCATTAAGTTGCAATTCTCAGTATGCTTTAGTCATAAATAACGACGCGTTCGTGGTTATAGATGGAGGTGTTTCTGCCACGCCAGTTTATTTGGTTATCGATGAGTCTGATGGACTTGGAATCACAACTTCTGGCACAGGGGGTAACATTATTTCTGAAGGGGAATTCAATAAAGTGCAATGGAATATTGGCACAAATGTAGATTCCTATACCATTCCATTCACATCCAACAACGGTTCAAGCGATCAAAAAATACCGCTTTCCATTGAAACGACTGGCTCTGCAATAGGTGGAAATGGAAGACTTCGATTGTCCACATGGGAAACAGCAGATGGCAATTTATCAGGAACGTGGCCCACAGACGTAACTCATTTAAACACAGCTGCCTCAGGATCATCTAATGGTTTAAATGTAGTAGACCGGTTTTGGATTGTAGATGCCGATAATTACACCACTAAACCAAGTGCATTGCTGGGTTTTACGTATAATGACAACAACGAAATAGCTGGGTCTAATCTGATCAACGCAGGTAATGAATCAACACTTGTTGGTCAAAGTTTTGATGCGGCTACTAATACATGGCGTGGAAACACTTCCGGAACAGCGGTATATTATGGTTCTTGGACAGGTGCACGAACAGTAAGTGGCGCAAGCGTTTCGGATGGGGATTTTTTTGCTTCTTGGACCTTGTCCTTGAATTCTTTACTGCTTCCTATAGATTTAATCGATTTTACTGTCGATTGCATCAATAAGCAGAAAGTGATTAAATGGAGCACCAAATCAGAAATAAATAACGACCAATTTATTATTCAAATGAGTCCTGATGGAATAGAGTTCGAAAATATTGCGGTGATTATGGGAGCTGGAAACTCGAGTTTTCAGAATGATTATGAATATGTTGATTTATCTGAGTATGAGAACATAACCTATTACCGACTCCTTCAAGTTGATTTTGATGGTTCTGAATCATACTCAAATATCGCTGCGGCTGATCCTTGCGACGGCAACTTAAGCTCCCTTACTATAAACACTTCAAACAACAATGTAATTGACATTTCGTATGACGCGCTAAACGCATCAAAATACCAAGTCCAAATCATTGATGCACGAGGAAGATTGCTTGTCGAACCCACCGTGTTTCAGTCGCAGAAAGGAATCAATAAACATACTATTCCAATTCATCATATTGATTTTGGAATTTATTATATCATAATTCAAAATGAAACAGAAAGAAATTTCAAAAAAATTGTACTCTATGAAAATCATTGAAATTTCTCTTTTTAGTTTGTTATTAAAAAAACCCCGCTTTATGAAAGCAATATTAATCGTATGCTGTAGTTTTTGTGCGCTATTGACAATGGCCCAAAATGTTGGTATTAATACAGATGGTTCAACCCCAAACATGATGCTTCATGTAAAAATAGCATCGGGTGATGATGGAATACGCGTACAAAATGCTTCTGGGGCAGCAGATGCTTTTTTCAACTTTCAAGACGGTACTACCGATGTTTGGTCTATTGGTTTTGACGACAGCGATGCGAATAAATTCAAGTTCTCCAATGCCGGTAACATAGGCACCAATGATATGGTTACTATCCAAACAGATGGTTGGACGGGCATACGAACATCTAATCCACAATCTTATTTTGAAGTCAAAGGGGATGCTACGGCTAGTGCCATTAGCTGGGTTGGTATTTTAAGAAATCCCGATAACTCTGGCGGAGTTGGACACGGAGTTGGTCTGCAATTTAAAGGAAGTAATTATACTGCTCTGGAATTAGATAAATGGGCAGGTATTGCCGGAATATCAGATAATCAAGGTTCTGGTTCTGCAAGTTGGTGGGATAACGTAGGGCTTGCTTTTTACACCGTAGAAAATGCCGATGCTGCTGGAGTTCCAACAGAAGCGGTAAGAATCAACAGTGCAGGTAATGTAGGAATTGGAACTTCATCTCCAGCGGAAAAGCTGCATATTGACGGAAATGCACGAGTAAATGATTTAGCAGGAACAGGAACACGAATTGTTGCTACGGACGCTAATGGGACTCTAGCAAATATTTCTCCAGGCTCTGAAGGCCAAGTACTTATGCAAACTTCCACGGGGCCTAGCTATCAATCTCCTCGTAATTTTAATTCCGTTTCACTTGGGTCGGATATTCAAATTTCAAGTGCCACATGGTCAAATGTAGCAGGTATGAGCCTTACCTTTACCGCGACACAAACCGATGCTCTTCTAATGTTTACAGGCTCAGGCTTTGCCTATACAAATTCCATGGCATTTGTCCAGTTTCGTGTATATGACGGCTCTGCTTCTTTAGGAGGAACTAACACAAAAATGCAAAGCTACGATGACGTTTCAGGAACAATAACCTCCTGGAGTTGTGCATTTACAAAAAAAGTGACTGGTCTAACTATTGGCAATACATACACCTATACCATTCAAGGACAGGTAGGTGGTATCACTGGAACTTACAATGCTGCTATTTTTGTTACAAGCAATCCAGACGCTCACCATTTAAATTTAACGGTACTTCAATAAATGAAAAATTTAACACTTACAATAGGGTTATTGTTAATGATAATTGGAAATATTAATGGTCAAGCGCAACCTAAATCAGAAACATCCAAACCAGCATTTTCAAGCGCTAAAAGCAAGAGTAAGCATTCTTCTGTTGGTCAACCTCAGCTTAAAATACAAGCACCTGTTCAGGGACTGAAATCAACTAGTAATAATTCTAAGTTGAGACAATCAAATACCCCTGAATTGAAATCACATAGCGTTCATTCCGGAACAAATAAAAAAGTAAAAGACAAGGACAATCGAAAATAATTATTTGGACCTAATACGATTTAATTTTTTCAGCCAAATAATTGACCCAATCTGCATTGATATTTAAGCTAGGCACCAAATCTAACTCTTCGCCTCCATGCTCCAAAAAAATATTTTTATACTCTTCCCCTATTTCAATGGTTGTTTCCAAACAATCAGAAACAAACGCAGGAGAAAGCACCAATATTTTTTTAGCACCTGATTTTGCCAAGTCTTCGATAACCACATCAGCAAAAGGTTGTATCCAAGGATCGCGACCCAGTCTTGATTGAAAAGCGGTAGAATAAGCACCTTCCTTTAATCCCAACTTTTCTACAATATGTATGGTAGTTTGGTAACACGTAGCCTTATAGCAAAGTGTATTATCACCTTGCACGCCCTCCTCGCAATTGTGATCTGCACACTCACGCCCTTTTAAATACACCTTATCTAACTGCCTTATGGGAAGGCCATGATAAGAAAACAGCACATGATCATAGCTATGTACATCAAACTTGCTGACATTATTAGCCACACAATCTAGAAAACCACTTTCATGATAAAATTGGCCTCCAAAGACAATTTCAGGTATTGCCCACCATTTTCCTACGATTCTAAAAACTTCCTCAATCGTTGATCCTGAAGATGCACTTGCATAATGCGGATACAAAGGGATTACAATAATGCGATCATAGTTCTCCATCCTCATTTCACCCAAAACTTTGGACATGGATGGATTTTGATAACGCATAGCAAAATGCACTTTCTGGTTGTCAGACAATAAATTTTGAACTTCTTTTTGCAAGCCTAAGCCATTGGATAATAATGGAGAATTTCCATTGCCGTGTTTAAAAAGCTTTGCGTACTCTTTAGCTGACTTTGGCGCTCTGAGTGGAACAATTATCAGGTTAACTAATATTTTTCTTTTTAACCATGGAAGATCGATTACTCTCGGATCGTTTAGAAACTCTTTCAAGTACTTTCTAACGTCCTTAACAGCTGGCGAATCCGGGGTACCCAGATTGAGTAATAATATGCCTGTTCTTTTTGTCATAGCTTAAGTACGAAACAACTGTCTATTAAAAAAGTTTTGCATCAAGAGTGCAAAGGTCTGTTTTCTGTTGCATCTAATGCCGCTTCTTTAAACGCCTCACTATACGTTGGGTGTGGGTGACAAATTCTTGCTATGTCTTCAGCTGATGCCCGATACTCCATGGCGGTTACCGCCTCCATAATTAAATCCGCAGCTCGAGCACAAACCATATGTACGCCCAATACTTCGTCCGTATTCTTGTCGGCTAAGACTTTCACAAAACCTGATGTATCCATACTTGCCCTGGACCTTCCAAGAGCTCTCATTGAGAACTGTCCAGCTTTGTATTCTATCCCTTTATCTTTCAATTCCTCTTCTGTAAATCCAACAGCTGCTACTTCCGGCCAGGTGTACACAACACCTGGGATTAAATGATGATTGATGTGTGGTTTCTGGCCTGCTAATAGCTCTGCAACAAATACGCCTTCTTCTTCTGCCTTGTGTGCAAGCATCGCACCCTTAACCACATCTCCAATTGCATAAACACCAGCAACGTTAGTCTGCAAATTTTCATTGACTTCAATTCTCCCGCGATCATCCATCTTGATTCCAGCTTTTTCTAAACCTAACCCATCTGTATACGGCTTTCGGCCAACTGCCACTAAGCAGTAATCTCCTTCAAATGAAACCGATTCTTGTTTTTTGTTCTTTGCGAAAACCTTCACTGTTTTGCCGTCCGTTGTTACTTTTTCAACGGCATGCTTCAGCTGAAATTTAAACCCTTCTTTTTTAAGGATTTTTGTCAACTCTTTACCACACGACCTATCCATAGAAGCAATAATAGAATCCGCAAATTCAACAACGGTAACTTCAGCACCCAATCTGGCATATACTGAGCCTAGTTCCAATCCAATTACTCCACCACCAATCACAATAAGATGCTTGGGTATCTCCTTTAAGCTCAGGGCTTCTGTAGAAGTAATGATTCGCTTTTTATCCGGCTTCATCCCTGGAAAGTAATTAGGCTTGGAACCTGTCGCTATTATCGTGTTCTTCGTAGTTATTTTCTGTTTCTTAGCTCCCTTGATTTCGATTGTATTTTTATCTAGAAAAGAACCAACTCCAGTAAACACGTCAATCTTATTCTTATCCATTAAGAATTTAACACCATCACAAGTTTGACTAACAACCTTGTTTTTTCTTGAAATCATTTGTTCAAAATTAACGGCAACTCCAGAAGTATCAATTCCGTGTTCTTCGAAATTATGGATCGCATTATGGTAATGCTCAGAAGAATCTAATAAGGCCTTAGACGGTATACACCCCACGTTCAAGCAGGTTCCACCTAAAGTATTGTACTTTTCTATTATAGCAGTCTTAAGACCTAGTTGTGCGCACCTTATAGCGGCAACATATCCTCCAGGCCCCGACCCTATTATGGCAACATCGTATGACATATCAAATCAATTAGATTACGAATGTAAGAAAACACCAATAATTACGTGCTGACAGCATGCGACTTTGTTCGTCTAAACCAATAATAGTACCTCAACCCTATTGTTAAAATTATAGGTCTGGCTGCCGAATTTAATTCTTGAGGTAAAAAATACCAGAACAATACAAATAGAAAATAAAATATAGATAAGGCAAGAAATAGTTTCCCAAAACGATTTCTCCATTTTTTGAAAGCCAAGAACACGGGTATAATAAAATGGATGGGGTTGGCCCAAAGAACATTGTAATTTTCATCGGTTGTTGTATGTTCAGTTCCAAACCAAAGAAATAAAATCACAATTCCACCTAAACCTAAGATTGTAAAAAATATCCCATCAAAAAGTTTTGCGACCAAATCCCATTTTAAAAAGAGAATCCCCGCACCAATAAACAATATTATCCAAAACAAAAATGAAACCGTTTGTGTTAAACTCGGATTTTCTCTTTTAAAAGGAAAGTCTAATATCACCCTATCGGATGTTACTAAAGATCGATTGCCAATTACGGATTTAGACATGATTTCTTCCATTTTCAATGGTAAAAACATCAACTCAGAATTAGAGACCAAATGATCTGTTTTTGCACCTAAGCTAAAATCAATTCCAAAATCTGACCAAGGTTGGACATAAAGATTTTCATCAATTAATGATCTAAAACTTACGCTCCCAGCCTGAGAATGCTGATACCACTTAACACTGTCAGCAATAACGTTTGCTATTCTATCTCTGATTATAGTCGCACAATTGTTAAAAAAAAAGTCATACCTGTACGCCCGGTTTTTTGGCAAATTATTCTCTTGTATCGATTCCCAAAGTAATTTTTTCTGAGGAATGGATAAGGCCAGTTCTAATTCTCGAACAGCCCTTTCTTCAACTTGATACAAATAAATAAAATCAGAAAACGATTGGATTTCTAATAGGTAATCCATTTTACCTTTTGCAAAAGAAATGGCAAACTCCAATTGACTATCTCCGGGATCAAATACACCCCAATTGCAGACCATGTCCAAGTTGGTTCTCTGGTCCTGCACGCGCAAAGCACTGTGGCCATGAAGTGCGTACACTTCTGCACCTGGGTCACATGTTAAAATGCTAAATTTCGCTTGTGGACTTAGTGGTTGCGAAATAGATAAAATTGGTAGGATAATCCAACATCCCAATAAGAAGAATCTGAGCTTTAACATGTTTCAATTAGTAGCTTAACAAGTACATTTTACCAAACTCTTTATTGATGTATTCATCTGCCCCTGATTCTCTGCGATCTATATTTTCCCCATTGATTTTAGTCGTAACGGTATAAAAATATACTCCAGCGGCTAATCGATCACCAAACTGGTCTCTTCCGTCCCAATAGTAATCCGTAATGTTTCTACCTATTCGCAAGTCACCTAACTCTGCCCGGGTAATTTCCCTTACAATTCTACCGGATGCAGTAAGGATTTGAATTTTAAAATAATCTGGGATGACACTACCTGTAAGCGTAAAGACAAATTGTGTCCTTGTAGTAAATGGATTTGGATAATTCATTACGTTCGTTATTGTCGAAGCATTGACTACCTCAAATTCTATTTCATATTCTATATCTCCAGAAGAATTTTGAGATTTATCCTTCGCTTGAACCAATAATTTATAGATTCCATCAACTGGGAATTCTGGCTCATATTCAATTGTGCACTTGTTCTCATCTCCCGTTGCTGGAATAAAACGAAGTAATTCTTCACCATTCCCATCTCTAAAACGGATTGATTTAAACGTTGTACCGCCTGGCTCCCTGAGAAAAAGTTGCAGGTTCGAAGTATCCTCTTGACTGTCAAAGAGAAAGAACATGTTCTCATCATCCACAGTTATCGTAACAAATGGTTTAGCACTTACAATGTCTCTATTTAAAATATGTAATCCATCAAATGTCACGTCTAAAATGGGATTGATCTTATCCGTTTCTGCATGAAAATCAATGAAAGCAACATTATTAAAATAAAACTGCTCGCGCTGATCCTGATTGAGGTCATCAATATAGGGGTTTGCCTCTACCCACAACCGATTGTCATTGGGTAAATTCTGAGTGGAAATCGTTATCGTATCCAAAATAACCCCTCCTGCTCTCAAGGAGTCCTGACGTGCATACGGAATGTATTGTCTTTGATTGTTGTAGTCCTGAACCGAATAGTGTACTAATAAACTATCAAAATCAAACTCACTAACGTTTTCAATTGCGATTGCAAATTCAGCAGAATCTCCATGTGCAATGCTATCATTAATTGAAAAATAAAACCCTTTCTTCTGATTAATTGCAAGTTCTGGCGCAGGATCATACAACACTTGCCACCTATTCGTTTGAGCTGGCGTTTGACTAACACCATCAAAATAAAACCCTTCAATTTTCGCAAATGGATATTCCGAAGCATCTAGAATTGCATCTAAATTAACAACAGAATCAACCTGTGAAAAAATGGTGTCGAGAATCAAATCAGTCACTCCCGAATGCTTAACCCCATATAATTTGATTCTCGTACTATCTGTATTCGGAAGTTCATAAGGCATTTGTGCCCAATAAAGCGTATTCCACTTTAACGCAGGACCTACTAATGTAGATCGCATAAGGCCTGATTGAGCAAAGTCAAGTGAATCTTGAAGCTGAATCGGTTCATGGATACCTAAAGAGTCTGGCTGTGAAAACACTTCAGAAGCAGAAGTTGGATCTCCTTTTCTACAAAACAATATGAAAGATTCGTTTACCCGTGATGTCGAAAAGCTATTAAACCCTAGGCTTACTAGTTTACCATATAAACCAGGAGCATGGGCATCCCAATTGGAGTATTCTGCTTTCCATATGGTGTAAATTAATATGTAATGTCCGTTTGGCACAGTGTCAATCATACTTTCAATGGAGGACATTTGTGAAACGTCTGATTGTCTAAACTCAAAGAAATAATCCGGTCGGTCTCTAGACGTGAAATTCACATTTCTTTGTCCATAATCTCTTTCCCAATTTAAAGTATCTCCCGTTGACAGAACTTTAGGCGTTCCCCAAGCTTCCAAAGTAATTGGATCCATAACACACACATGAATATTAGGATAAGAACTGTTGCTATATGTGTGGTAATCTATTCTATCGGTTCCAATAAAATAATTACAATATTTACGCTCAGAATTAGTCATATTACTAATTGTATTACACGTAAGTATTAACGAAGATTGTCCCAGTTCAAACGCTCTTGCAGGTTTATTGTACTGAATATTTAAAAATTCTCCATTTTTAAATTGATGAAAATGTGCTTGTCCCCAGCCAATTTTTCCGTTTATGTACTGAAACGATCTTTCCTTCCAGATTGGCACTGTAGAGTCTGCACTTGCGCGCCAAAAGTAAACCGTACTATCCGTAAAACTTAAGGTGTCTGAAACACCTGTAGCGCTATTTCTCCATAAATCTGGATCAAGTTCTACAATACCACCTTCCGAAGAAATTAATTGATTTTTTAAAAATGGTGAAGTGAAAGCATCATTGGTATCAAGTTCAAACCTGTATGCCCTGTTTGGGGCAAACGGATCCACTGTTGAGGCTTTTAAAGTCATTTTTTTATTCGGTACAATTGCATAGTCGTACGGATATACAGGCTCAATCCCATCCAGTTGAATATATGTAGAATAAACTATTTTATTATTGAAAAAGTCATCGTGTTGCTCCGCATATTCTGATGGTAGGTCAACCTCAATGTTAAACAGGTTAATTCCTTCAGCAATCGTAGGTTGCAAAGGTATTGACAGCACTACGGTATCTCTATATGCTCCCTGAGGTAAATCATAAAAGTAAATTGAATCTACCCCATTTGGAAAAGTTCTTACTACCTCTATTCCGATAGTATCTCTTATCGCTTGGCCCAAATTGGTTACGACAATATTTAAATCGAATGAATCGGTTGCAACCGTAATTTCGGACGGACTAATGAATATCCTGGACTGGTCGAGAACCAATTCCGGCGCTTTATGAGCATTTATTGAAATAGCTGGGTCTCCTTGAATTGAGAAATTACCAACACTTCCAGACTCTGAGACGTGAGAAGTACTGCTCAAAGATGATTTTGCATACTGAGCTACTTTACCAATTGACTCTCCGTATAGCGTATCGCAAAACCCATTGTAAAATTCACTTGTAAAACTGTTTAATCCATTGGTGAAACCAATTTTCACCGTAGACAAAAATGCAATTGCTCCTTGATCTGGGAGAATAACAAATTTTTCACTCGCACTAGTGGTCGAGGGTTGATGGACGTCTCCGGCGAAACAACCCAACCCTATGACTATTGGGAATTTGCCATAGTTACCCCAATTGTCCGGATTATCAATATTTTGATCAAACCCTTCTGTACTAGCGTGGCCAAAAAACGTAATCAAAGAAACCCCGTCTTGAAGATTCTGATTTACTTCATCAAAAATAACTGGAGTAATTGGGTCCGAGGACACCTTTAAGTAGGTATCAACATCACCTCCAAATTTGCCAACATTTTCAAAAACGTATTCGTAATTCCCTAAGTAATTTTTAAGTAATAATTGCTCAGACTCTGTAGAACCTCCACCAAAATGCATCGCTTTTTTCTGCCATTCTTTTTCCTCAATACCATAAAAAGAGGATGAATCTTGCATTTGTTCGAATGCTTGAACCTTATTTAAATAATCCGCAACATCTTGTGGCAATTTGGCCGAAAGTCTTCCTGTCGGTATTGCAGGTTCCAATGTCGCATCTGTATTCGATTTTGAAAAATAATCATCTGAACTAGGGTAACCAATAGATGGAACTAGACATTTGGAATACTCACTGCCCGTTCCCTGTACAATCCCATAAGTAACGCTTGCAGCAACAGACGCATTTCCTTCAGAGGCTTCCATGACGGACTTTCCAAGAAGAAATAAATTTGCGGGTTTCGTCGGCCAATTGTCAATGGCATAATAACAAAACCGCCTAATTCCAAGGCCACTTTTCACTACACCTCCACCAAATTGTCTATACAATTCGTCTACGTCAATAACCAAGGTATCGTGACCGCCACCATCATTGGTTGAACGATAACTACCATAAGCAATTGCCTCGGGGTATAGACTCCGATGCGTTATGATGAGGTAGGCATCTCCCAAGTTTGCAGAAGCAATGTCACGAAATCTCCCGTTGCGCATGACCGGAGTAATTTTAACCGTTGAAGACGAATTACTGTAATCTGTTACTTCTTTAATTTGAGAATCATCAAACATGATTGCATGTTGCAATGATGCCGTTGCATTATTAGGAGCTAAAACGTTGGTAGTTCCTCCCCCAATCACCAATGCCAGTTGCTTGATCGTATCTCCACTGAAAAGCCATAGATTTGGATTACTCCCATTAAAATTTGTTATTGACATCAGTGATTTTGAAGCTGTAAAAGAAGGTTCAATATCCATTTCAAACCAGCTGGCATTTTCGAAATTAAATGTATGAGGATAGGTTAAACGAACCTCACCAACCGTTTGATAATCCGATATTTGACCTAAATCTTCTGACTTGTGTTTAATCGATGTAGTGGATGCAGGTAAAGAACCATTTGGAATACTAAAAAGCGAACGGATAACTTTATAGCCACTATAAACCGTGTCTTTCGCGGTAATCGCTGTGCCCGAACCATCAGTGTACGTAACAACCAACTTGTGATTAAACCCAACCAAACTGCTTGAATTGCTTGCACCACCAGAAACTGCTTCTACATAAGCTGCAGGTGCGGATGAACTATAAAAAGCATTTGCGGTGCTCAATGAAGCACTATGAGATCCTCCCATTCCAAATCGGAATGAAGACCAACCTTCAGCCGATTCGTACCTTGACCTGGACAAACCCTCATATTGTTCTCCTACAAAGTATTCTTGACTGTAGGAAACTTCGTTCGTTCGCCAGCAAAAATCAGCGGCTGTATAGCTTGAAAAATCAACATCTGTTTCTCCTTTGATTCTTCGATTTGTTGTTGAATTATTCCAGGATAAAAAATATCTAATCGTGTCACTTGTAAACGACTTGTTCCGATTCATAATCAGAGAAGGGTCATCAAATAAAGAACTGTCTAACCAGGTATCATTCTTTTGTGCGTAGAACAAGATGTAATCTGTAGTGTTAAACGAGCCATCCGACTCCCCTTCAACATGAATATATAATTCCTGATCTCTTCCAAAAAGCTGCAGATTTCTAGGGTCGATAGTAGATAAATTATCACCCGTTTCGGCAAGCACATTTGAAAGTGTCGTGTAATCAATGCGGTAAATACCCGACTCTATTATGGGTATTTCATAATACTTCTGACTGTAATCAATCCATTCATTACCGTATTGCGCACAATATAAAAGTGGCGAAAAAAATAACAGCACGGCAATTAAAGGTTTCATCATGGTTAGCTCGGATCAGGTTTTACCAGGGCAAATTTTAGTGAGAAAATGTTTGAATAAAGAGCTACCGAAGCATCTCCTAAATCTGTCAAGGCATAATCCAACGCTATTCTTTTAATTTTCACACCGATCCCTATATTGGGCTGAACAGTAAGCACTTCTTGTCCTCCTACATCCATTTCGTATTGAAGATAACCTATCCCTCCCCTTAAGAATACCAAATTATTGTACCCCAACTCTATTCCTGCATGAGGATCAATACTTGCAAAGCCTGTTCTTATTAGAGTATTTCGTTTACCGTCGAACGTAATGTCAAAGTCTAATTCTGGTAAAATAGAAAATTTCTCTTTTACAATTATTTTACGTGCAACACCTAGAAGTAACCTAGGTAATGTTAGCTCTATCGAGTTTTGAGGGATTGCGTTACCCGTTAAGGTGAACGTTTCAATCATTTGATCACTTAATGAATATGACCAGGCATTAAAAGTCGTGGTTACATCTCGAAACGTTGCTCCCAGTATCCACTCATTTTTCACATACCTGGCGCCCAAATCAATTCCAAAACCCCATGATCGTCCGAAAGTGCCTACTTTTCTATGCACGATCTTAACATTTGCTCCAAAATCAATGTTTTTAATTCTGCGAGCATAAGAAACAATGAATCCATAATCTGCTGCTGAAAATGTACTTATCTTATCATAATCTATATTGCCCTGAGCATCAATTAGCTCAGTTGTATTGGGAATATCATCTACTCCAAACCTGATCATAGAGATTCCAAAAGCACTGGTTGAGTCTATTTTTTTGGCAAAAGCACCGTAATCATATTTAGCCAATCCAGCAAAATACTCTGCATGCATCAAACCAACGTGTATATCGTCGTTTAATGACAATAATCCTGCTGGATTCCAATATCCTGCGGTAATATCTGTAGTAGTAGCAACAACACTGTTAGACATCCCCAAACTTCGCGCACCAACACCAATTTGTAGAAATTCATTGGAATACTTTGGCGCCAAATCCGCACCGTTCTCATTTTGAGCAAAAAAACTGTAGGAAGTAAGTAGTAATGCTAAAGTTAATGTGGTTAAATTTTTCATTCCGTAATTAAAAATACAATAGTTTTACGATTGTCTGTCAATAGTGCTACTTAAAACAAGGAATTTTGCAATAAATTGCCTGTTTTATCCCTAATTTGTGGTCGAATGTCAATAATCAAACAAATACCGAACTTCATCACCTGTCTTAATCTGGTTGCCGGATGCTTTAGCTTAATCTATGCGGCTAACGCTGATTTTGTTTGGTCTTCTTATTGTATTTTCATTGCCGTACTATTTGATTTTCTGGACGGCTTTACAGCTCGGCTACTAAATGTTCAATCAGACATTGGAAAGCAGCTTGACTCTCTTGCAGACATGGTTACATTTGGAGTAGCTCCAGGTCTATTACTCTACCACTTTTTAACCGCGATAACATCGATTAAAAGTATGGTCCTTGATAATTCAAGTACCTTAACCCCATTATTGGACAGGCAATCATCTGTAGTGGAGGATGTTTTTCCATTCATTGCTTTTTTAATACCTGTTTTCGCTGCGATTAGACTCGCTAAATTTAACATAGACGAGGAACAGCAATTTGAATTTAAAGGACTTGCATCCCCTGGTTGTGCGCTTTTCATCGCGGGTTCAATACTTTTTATTGCACCAATGTTAGACGCTATAAAAATAAGTATTGGCGAAGTCGGAGTTGACCAAAAATCGATTGCACCCTATTTATTTGAACTGATTTCTTATTGCATAGGCTTTGGCTGTCTGACAATGGCCAGTTTAATGCTTGTTCCCGTACGCATGTTTTCTTTTAAGTTTAAAAGCTCGGGCTGGAAAAACAATGAAATTCGTTTCACATTTCTTGCATTGTCTACTCTTGTGATAATTTGGTCATTTTTAATGGGAAACATCTTTGTAAGTGTACCAATAATCATACTTTTGTACATATTATTATCAGTAGCTAAAAACTTATTTACAAAGAAAAATGAAATTTAAAGCTGAAATAGATGTGATGCCATTAGAGGCCATACTAGATCCTCAAGGAAAAGCGGTAACTCAAAGTATGGGCAATATCGGATTAGGTGAAATTTCTAACGTTAGAATTGGCAAGCACGTAACGCTGTATGTGGAAACAGATTCTGAAGAACAAGCCAGTGAAAAAGTAGAAATCGCTTGTAAAAAAATGCTTTGTAATGAAATTATGGAGCGCTATTCTTTTGAGCTCTCACCAGCATAATCTGCTCTTTTTCTTAGCTCAAAGTTCTGCCCTAAATAGACTTTTCTTACAATCGGATCGTCAGCAAGTTCTTCCGCATTACCGGCCCTAAGAATACTGCCTTCAAAAAGTAAATACGTTCGATCTGTTATTGAAAGTGTTTCCTGAACATTGTGGTCGGTTATGAGTATACCAATATTTTTCTCTTTTAATTGATAAACAATCTTTTGAATGTCTTCTACGGCAATTGGATCAACACCAGCAAAAGGTTCATCTAAAAGAATAAAACTCGGGTCAACTGCCAGCGCACGTGCAATTTCCGTCCGTCTTTTCTCTCCACCTGATAAATTCTGTCCTTTGTTTTTACGTACATGGTTCAAGCTAAATTCTTCCAGTAGTTCTTCCAACCTATTTCGCTGTTCTGTTTTGGACTTTTTTGTGCCCTGAAGAATTGCCATGATATTATCTTCGACAGATAATTTCCTAAAAACAGAAACTTCCTGAGGCAAATAGCCAATTCCCATTTTTGCTCTTTTATACATAGGGACTCCTGTAATGTTTTTATCATTCAGATAAACATTGCCGGAATCAGGTTTCACTAAGCCCACGACCATGTAAAAGGAAGTGCTTTTACCCGCACCATTTGGCCCTAAAAGCCCCACAATTTCGCCTTGATTTACTTCAACAGAAACATCGTTAACAACCTTACGTCCCTTGTAGGATTTATTAATCTTATCTATTTTCAGCTTGCCCATTGATGTAAATTTAACATTTCTTATTGTGACCTAAAAGGTTATAACGCTCACTTTTAAATTCTCGTGTAATTTCTCAGCATTACCTTGACAGTACCTACACAAAACTCCTGTGGAAGTCTTGGTATTTTTAAAAATCTACTTGAAACTTACATCGAAGCCCAAATTTATAAACTTGAATTCCATCAAAAGAGTTGTCTCTATAGGACAATCTCCATATAGCGTCTATACGGAATACCTGAAAAATATTCTCTATTCCTAAAGAAACTTCCGAGTAGGGTTTTTTACTTAATGAAGAAGTGAAATAAGGAAGAATCATTTCCCTTCTATGCTTAGCACTCAATCTCCCGTAAATCGCTTTACAAGTAGCAACCTCTCGCCATTTCAATTTTCTAATGATCGGGATTTTATTAAATAATAGTCCGTCAAAATGATGTTCAAAAGAAGCGCTGATGTATTCATCGCTAACAAATTCTGAAATATTCATCATATTATAAGCTAATTTGTTATAAGTCCAGGTTTCATTACCCAAATGGATTTCTAACAAAGGGTAAGGCACTGCGCCCCAAATTTTACCTACTTCAAATCGATATTTAAAATTTCCTAAAATTCCCAATGGCACTTTATGCTTCCAACCAATAATTGCCTTTTGGTATTCATAATCACTACCGAGTACCCCTTTGAATCCATAGGTAAACTGCGCAGTAATGATTGGTTTTTTTGTTCCTAAACTAACCCGATCAAAGTTATTCGACAGAAATTGTTCTTTGTGCGCCCACCTGGTTCTAAACACAACTTCTGAAGTTGTAATCGAATTGCCATCATCCAGAAATGGGTTTCCAATGAATTGAAAAGTAGGAATAATACCCAGTGGTCCAAATTGCGATCTTCTAAACATAATTGTACTTGAAAAACCATCAAACCACTCTCGCAAATAGCTGCAACGGAACTCATCTATATTAGACAGTTTGTTCATCGGATTCCTTCTTAAAAAAGAGGACAAAACATTGTCTGTTCGAAATGCATTCTGACTTAAACCCAGCTGCTCTATATCACTCTTGTAAACTAATTGAATCAACCGTCTTGGTTCTTTGGTGATAAAAAGACGCGTACCCGCTCCATATTTCCATTTTTTATCTAGCAAGCCAAAAGCTCCGTAACCTGATAATTCCAACTTTTCATTGAACTGACTATTTGTTTTTAGTCCAAGGCTAAACCTATTGCCTTCCACTGCATTGTAGCTGTATACAGAGGAATATGGACCTATTGAAATTGGACCAACTGTTTTCCACCCGCTGATCAACATCGATATTACATCAATATAAGTTCTTACTATCGGGACATTTCCCAATGTATCCATCATCTCGAAAATTCCTTGCTGATTCGCACTCAAGGTATCATGTCGATTGTCTAACCAAAATTTATCCGATTTATCCATGGCGTCATTAAGAACAACAATATTATCTGCGCCACTATAAAACTCCTCTGACTTCTTCTCATTGATTACGAAATTATCATAAGACGTAAATTTTCTTCCGTAAAAACCCATTTCGCCATCAATTATATTAAAATCAATCCAAAGCTCGTCCATAGTTAACATCCACACCTCTTTCTCTACTTGGCTAAATTCTTGAGAAACCTTAAATTCTTTAATGAAATTAATGTTGGCATCTGCCGCTATGGTCCCTTCAACTCGGCGAATCGCATAAGTCGTGTCGTGAACAAACAAGTCTCCAAAAAATGTCAGTTCTCCCTTCCTTTTAGGCATAAATTTTAAATGATAGCACCAATACCCATCCACTTCAACAGAATCCAACAAATAATATTTGTAATAAGAAAATCCATTATTAGCTACTGGACTAACAAAGTTTTTTCCAAAAACAGGTACATGATTGTCATATATGTTCACTTGTTGATACATGTCTCCTGTGAATTGAGAAACGCTTTCATTATTAACGCCTGAAACTCTGTTCGCTTTGATGATTTCTTTGTTTTTCTTTGGATCACGTTGAAAATAATAATCAGATAAAGATTCCGTCATGAAAACAGGCAGATACGGTTTTCTTTCAGTCGTATCAATATTGTCAAAAATGAAATCAAACTTTTTAAACCATCTTTTTTGTGTAAAGTTGGAATCGATATTGTTCAAGTCTAATTCAATCTTATTATAAACTTCATATTGATAAGCATCTAACTTTTCACGATTATTAATTTTTTTATTTGAAATTACTTGCCGCATAATAGAATGGGCTGGATTTTCACGTTCAACAGGAACAACCGTTATGGTAGGTAGCCCCTCCACAGATTCTTTCAAAATCACATCAATCCTTTGCGATTCATCTTTTTTAACTTTAAAATACTGTGTAACAAAAGTTGGATACGACACTTCAAGTGTATCACTAGCGTAATACGTTTCCATGGAGTAATTCCCTTCCATGTCTGCTGTCGCACCGATCTTCGTCCCTTTGAACTTTATGATAACCCCCGGCAATGGCTCACCAAATGTATCATCTGTCACAACTCCAAACACTTTGGTTTTTTGAGCAGTCGAGACCGCTGAATAAGATAATAATAACAGTATGATTAGCCTTAAACGCATCCGGTAAATGTAATAAACAAACTAACGTGCGGAATCCTGTTTTCGACTAACTACCAGCTTAGAAACATAAATACCAGCTTCATATAAAAGCATAATGGGTATTGCAACCATTACTTGCGAAATTACATCTGGGGGCGTAATTAAAGCCGCAAGGATCAAAACAACTACTATGGCATGCCTTCTGTATTTACGGAGTAATTCGGGGCTAACCAAGCCTAGCTTGGTGGAAATAAAGATAACAACGGGTAGCTCAAAAAATAATCCAGACAGAAAAGTTGTGGTAGTTATCATACTCAAATAAGAGTTAATTCTAAAATTATTATCTACACTGTCTAATATTTTATAATTACCGAAAAATTGTACGCAGAGAGGAGATATTAAAAAATAACCGAATGCTATTCCAAAAAAGAACAGTAATGAAGCCCAAAATATAACTCCCTTAGAAACAGATAGCTCTTTATCCTTTAGAGCAGGCTTTACAAAACTCCAAAATTGCCAAAATATAAAAGGAAAAGCGGCAATTAATCCACCGATTAAAGCCATGTATATGTTCGTATTAAACTGTCCAGTCATATCCAATGATTGAATAGAATTAATCTGAATTGTTTCGATGCACATACCATCTCCTACTCCAATCATTTCCCCCAAATTACACAGGAAAATATAGGTAGGGAAAGTTGATTCTTTCATATTCATGAAAACAGAACCTACTATTGGTTCCGTAAAAATGAAAATGACAACGGCGAAAAGAATAATGGCAATGACAGATTTAACAAGTTTCCAACGAAGCTCTTCTAAATGACCTAAAAATGACAATTGTTCATTTTCTTCGCCACCTTTATTTAGACTTTTTTGACTCATTTGGGCGTAAAAGTAGCACATTTCAGCGAAGTCCTAGTATGAAGCTTAACGCCAAAAAAAAACCAATTACTGAACATTCATGTTAAAACAACAAAAAGTATAGTTTTTTAATGCTTTATAAGTTATATTAGTATAAAGCATTTTTAAGCTGAAAAGCTCATGTCAAGTACAGTAATTTCAATTAAAGCATCTCTTCAAAAGTATTTCGGATTTAACACCTTTAAAGGGGCACAAGAGGCCGTTATAGAAAACGTCCTCGCTGGCAAGCATACATTTGTAATCATGCCGACTGGTGGTGGCAAATCCATGTGTTATCAGCTGCCTGCATTAATGTCTGAGGGAACCGCGATTGTTGTCTCTCCGTTAATCGCATTGATGAAGAATCAGGTGGACGCTATTCGTCATGTAAGTGAAAGAGATTCCATCGCACACTTTATGAACTCTTCTTTAACAAAAACGGAGATTAACAAAGTTCGGGCTGATGTAAGAGAAGGCTTAACCAAATTACTTTACGTTGCACCTGAATCTCTTACAAAAGCTGAAAACATTGATTTCCTTACCTCAATAAAAATTTCCTTTTTTGCAGTTGACGAAGCGCATTGTATTTCAGAATGGGGGCATGACTTTAGACCCGAGTACCGGCGACTAAGACCAATAATGGAGCAAATTACTTCTGTACCTATTATTGCATTGACTGCAACAGCGACTCCAAAAGTTCAGGTGGATATTCAGAAAAACCTGGGGATGGTTGATGCTAAAGTTTTCAAAGCTTCTTTCAACCGAGACAATCTATTTTATGAAGTAAGACCTAAAAGAGATGTTCAAAAAGAAATCATTAAGTACGTAAAGAGGCATACTGGAAAATCAGGAATCATCTACTGCTTGAGTCGTAAAAAGGTGGAAGAGTTAGCAGAGGTACTTCAAGTAAATGGAATAAAAGCGCTTGCCTATCATGCAGGTATGGATCCCCCAACTCGTGCAAGACACCAGGACATGTTTCTAATGGAAGATGCTGATGTAATTGTTGCTACCATTGCTTTTGGTATGGGGATAGATAAGCCTGATGTAAGGTTTGTAATTCATCATGATATTCCGAAGAGTTTAGAGTCGTATTATCAAGAAACGGGAAGAGCTGGAAGAGATGGAGGTGAAGGGAATTGCGTTGCATTCTACAGCTATAAAGACATTGAAAAACTAGGTAAGTTTCTCCAAGGAAAGCCCTTAGCAGAGCAAGAAGTTGGAAGACAATTATTGTTAGAAATGGTGTCTTATGCGGAAACGAGTATCTGCAGGAGGAAATTTGTACTGCACTATTTTGGCGAGATTTATGACGACTCTGCCTGTTCCGAAATGTGCGATAACTGCAGAAACCCACGTGAAAAATTTGAAGGCAAAGACATTGTATCCCTCCTATTAAATGCCATCTCAGAAGTTAAGGAAAAGCACAGGTCAAAGTATATTTGTGATTTGCTAATTGGTATCGACACCAATGACAATAAAACGTACAAACACCAAAGCAATCAGTTCTTTGGGGCTGGAAAAGAGCACGAAGAAGCAACATGGAATGCAGCAATCAGACAATCTATTGTTGCTGGTTTGCTTTCAAAAGATGTTGAGAATTACGGCTTACTGAAAATTACTGAAGCAGGTAAAGCATTTATGGCTAAACCCCGTTCGTTCGAATTAATTAAAGAACACGATTACACGGGTATGGAAGATGACAGCGACATCATATTAAATCAAAAAGGTGGCGCTGGCGCAGCTGATGAGCAATTATTTAAAATGCTCAAAGAACTACGGAAAGAAATCAGCACCAAAAAGAATGTGCCGCCATTTGTTATTTTTCAAGATCCCTCATTAGAAGATATGGCCACCCAGTATCCCATTAATGATGAGGAACTTCAAAACATTGCAGGAGTTGGACAGGGAAAATCAAAAAGATACGGATCACCATTTCTGCAATTAATTGCCAAATATGTGACCGAAAACAACATAGATAGGCCCCAAGACTTGGTTGTCAAATCAATTGTAAATAAGAGTGGTGCCAAAGTCAATATTATTATGAATATTGATCGTAAGCTCCCATTAGAAGACATCGCTCAATCACAAGGAAAAAAACTAAGTGCCCTCATTACTGAAATTGAACATATTGTGTCTGCTGGAACAAAAGTAAATTTAGACTATTACTTGAATGACATCATGGATGACGATTCGCAAGAAGCTGTATTCGACTATTTCATGGAAGATGCAGAAACAGATTCCATTGACGATGCAATGGCAGAATTTGATGGTGATTATACGGAAGAAGAATTACGCTTGATGCGAATAAAATTTATGAGTGAGGTAGCTAATTAATCTATATTTAATTGCTCGATTGCCAACCAGCTCATTAACCCCATTCCCTGCTCAATCGCCCGCTCATCAGGGTTAAATGTTGATGTATGCAAACCGGATGTTTGAGTTCCAGGAGTTGCCGTTCCTAAACGATAAAAACAACCCGGCATTATTTGAGAATAATAGGCAAAGTCTTCTGCGGTCATTCTTAAATCTAGGTCAACAACATTTTCCTTGCCCAAATACGCAATGGCCGATTTTTTGGTTTGAGCCGTAACTGCTTCATCATTTACCAGATAAGGATAACCTTTGCGCACTTCAAACTCACAAGAACCACCCATCGATTCTGCGATTGAACTAGCCATTTTGATCATCTTCTCATGGGCTTTCGACCGCCAAGATTCATCAAAAGTTCGAAAAGTTCCAGCCAAATTAACCTCCTCAGGAATGATGTTTGTTGCGCCTTCAGCAATCACTTTACCAAAAGATAATACACTTGGCATATCTGGCTTGGAAGATCTACTCACTATTTGTTGCAACGCTACTATAATATGTGATGTTATTAAAACAGGGTCAATAACTGTATGGGGAAGCGCAGCATGCCCTCCTTTTCCTATTATTTTCACATGTAGTTCATCAGTTGAAGCCATGTACAATCCAGACTTCATACCAACTTTACCAACGGGTAATTCTGGGTAAACATGCTGGCCAAGAATCGAATCAGGCCTTGGGTTTTCTAATGCACCTTGCTCAATCATTAAAGAGGCACCACCAGGAAGGATTTCTTCTGCAGGTTGAAAAAGACATTTTACCGTCCCGTTAAATTCGCTTCTAATTGATTGCAGGATTTTAATTGCACCAAGTAATGACGAAGTATGCACATCGTGTCCACAAGCATGCATGACCCCTGAATTAATGGATGCAAAATCAAACTCATTTTCTTCCTGAATAGGCAACGCATCAATGTCAGCGCGAAGTGCAATTACTTTTGATGAAGGATTATTACCCTTTACAAAGGCAATAATACCCGTATTCACATAGCCCGTATCAAATTCTACGCCCCAAGACGTTAGTTGTTTTTGTATGAATTTAGAAGTTTCAAACTCTTTAAAAGATAACTCAGGATGTTGATGAATGTGTCTTCTGATTTGAATTATCTCGTCATTATATTCTTTGGCTAGGGCCTTTATCTTTGCTATCATCCTTTATCTTGAAAATATTCAACACCTGAAACAATCATTTTTAAAGCAACAAGCAACATGATGATGCCGAAGATTAATTTTACTAATAATTCATCCAACTTCAAACTGAGTTTAGAACCAAAATATCCTCCAGCAATAAATGCAATGGCTATAACCAATGCATATCGCCAATTAACCGAACCTGCTTGATAATAATTCATTGCAGCCAAAATACCAATCGGTGGAAGCATTAATAAGAGACTGGTTCCTTGCGCTTCAAACTGAGTTAAACCAAGCACATAAACGAGTGCAGGCACAATAATAATTCCTCCACCAATGCCCACAAAACCACTCAAAACACCAGCGGCCAATCCAATAGTAATTAAAATAATTAAGGTACTTAACTCCATAAAAATGGTTAAAAATCCATGCTTAAAGATAAGTATTTTACAGATGGCAACAGAACACCGTCATCCACACCCCACGACCAATCAAACCTAACGTAATAACCAAACAACCTGCTGCGCAATCCAAAACCGTATCCATATATAATTGGTTCTTTCTGATTTTCAATGGTTATTAATAAATTGCCGTCTCTAACGACCGTAGTATTAAAAGAGTTTTCAGCAGAGTAAGGATCAACGCCTGTCCAGGCTGCACCAGCATCTGCAAATCCTACAATCATGAAATTTTCAGCAAAATCGCTCTTCATCGGTTTCCATGTTAACATTTTAATAATGGGTATTCGTAATTCAGAATTAATTACTGCAAAAGAATTGCCATTACGCGCATTTTGGAAAAATCCACGCACCGGTGTTGCGATAGTTTGAAAAAAGTAATTGTTATTCGGATCGATTTGAATACTGTTATCAAACTTTGGTAATAGCCAATTATCAACCCCACCTAAATAATACACCAATTTTCGATTGCCAAAGGAAGTGCTCCCTGCGACTCTATTCGCCCAAACCATATTTCTCCAAATCCTTGTATAGTGCCTGATGTCTCCCCCAACCGTAAATAAGTCTGTTTTAGGTTCATTCAGTTCTCGATAGACTTCTCCCCAAAATTTCATTCTCAAACCGCGATAAAGATTTAAACCTAACGGAATAGCATGATCATAGACATAATCTAATTTAAAACCACCCCAATAATCCGTTGAATTAGGAATATTTAATGTTGTCTGATCGGTAGATTGAGTTACATTACGATCGGCTCTTAAATTAGCCGTTGCCCGGATACTAGACACCTCTGAAAACGGATACTTCAAATTATATTTGGCATCGTAAGTTTGCACTTTATCGACCCGATTATCGTAAAATCGAGTGAAGGTTTGTCTGGATGCCATGTATTTCTTATCCAGCCGATGACGCAGATCCTCATAACATATCAGGTACTCATTACTATTGAAATTTGCTGGGAATCTAACTCCTCCAATAATACGGTGATCCTCCATTAAATCAATTATTCCAAACTTGATCATTCCATTAAAACCCGGGTTACTATAATAAATCCCAGGAGCAAATCTTTGGTAAGACTGATTCAAAAAACTATTATCCAGCTGAGAAACGATGTAGTCAGATGTGAAATTAATCGTGTACAAATCTTGCCGAGGTAATACGAAAACTTCTTCTTCTACTTTTTCATCAAATTGCACGACTATTGAACTGTCTGGATGATTAGGCTGCGGAGGCTCTTCAAAAGTGACCACTTCTTTCTCATAAGCAGGTTCGTCGTCTTCAAATTGATAATTGTTAATGTCGATCGTTGCGCTTGAATCTACAATTATATCACTTGTGTCGATATTGAATATGTTGAGCTTCACTATACCTAACCGATGCTTCATAAAGTGCGTCGGCATAATGTTTTCTTTACGCAATTGAACATTATTATCGGCTTGACCAATGTAAAATTGGAACTGCCCCTCTTTAAAAATAAGTTCAGAAAACACACCACCTGACCCACTAACATCTTGCTCCAAAATAGAACGCGAATAATTAGTAACCGGGTGGATTACAGAAAAATACTTGTAATGAACTACCGTATCAATATGACTGATTAGGCTATCGTAAGAAGCAACAAATCGATTCGTTATACCGCTCTCATTACTTAAAAACATGTAACTATTCTTACTAATTTGAAAGGGTTGCGTTTCATTGATTTTAGGTGTCCGGGTAAGCCGAGTTAAAAAAGCAGACCTGGAACGATTAAAAATGAAAATATCCATATTCTCATTGTATGCTTTTATTTCCACCTTTCGATTCTTCCTAATGGTATCACTTTCTCTATTAGAAGAAAAAATAATTCTATCAGAATTGTCAACAAAACTTGGGTACAAATCATCGTAAATGTCATTGGTCAGCTGCTCTTGACTATTGCCGATCACTTTGTATAAAAACAAGTCTGTTTGTCCCTTTTTCGCCGCACTCATAATAATGAACTTTCCGTCAGCAGAATATTGTGCAGACAAAACTTTAGTCAGACCCAACAATGGTCGTCGGGTAGTTTTTTTATCTTCCACTGAGTAAATATTGATCAGTACTTCACCTTTTTTCTCTACGAAATAAGTGAGCGCTTTGCTTGTTGGGTGCCAAGACAATACCGGAAAAGTGCGATCTACAATTCTGTTTAAATCCAATCCTCCCTTGTGAATTTTACGGAGTTTATCATCTTCCAAATCGTATAGCCAAACTTTATATTGTCCATCTTCATTCGTAACAAATGAAGCATATCGACCATCTGGGCTTAGTTTAAATTGATTGTAATTGTATTTCTTTTTGGTTTTAAAGGTTAGCTGATTACCCATATTTTGACCCCGAAAATTTTCGTCATCTCTGTATTTACGCTTGTAATAATTTTGATAATCAAGCATGATGGTCTTGAGGGATGTCCCTAATACAAACAAAAAGCCGCTTTCCACACTTCGACTTACTCTTGTCATGTATAATACATTGGGAATGACGTTTTCTCCGTATACTTCTGCAATGTAATTCCAGATTGCCTGACCCGCCAGTTCTGCATCTTTATCTTGCAAAGCATTAAAATTAACAAACCGATCTGCCAGGATACCGTCTTTCACCAAATTATCTATTTCAGTAGACCATCCTTTACCAGCATATGCAATGAAACCTTTTAAATACCAATCGGGTAGGCTTAGTAGCGTATTATTTTTAAGAACGTCTTTCCAATTACCACCATACATGAGCTGCTGAAGGAGAATCTCGGTAAGGCCCGATTTAATTTGCTGATCTAAAGATCGATGATCACCTTCGTAAAAAACAAATATTTTGGAGCCAACAATTTTTGTGACACCACCAATATTTGAATTGTTATCATTGGTTAAGCCAATATTACTTTGCTGAAATTGTGACTGACTATTAAAAACAAGAATTTCTACTTTTTGTTTTAAATTAAAATCCAAAAGCTCTTCCAGATTAATTAGGCTTTTGTGTGCTGATTTAGCGGCATAAACAGCATGATTCTTCCCGTCACCATGAAAAAACACCTTAAACCTCTCAAAATTATAGGATTGCCAAAAAAACTCATTGTACTGCACGCGATTTTGCCCAAAATCAAGATGAGATCCCGTGTAGTATTGTGCGCTCATTTCCTTTCCCAAGGAGATGACCACAAGAAACAAGACAGAAATATATTTGAACGTGTTAATCAAAATAAATTACTAAACGCAAAGATAATAGAAATCGTATGTATTTTTACCTTATAATTACAACCCATGATAAAGATTGAGCAATTCACTTTCAACCCGTTTCAAGAAAATACTTATGTCTTATATGATGAAAGCAAAGAGTGTATAATTATAGATCCCGGATGCTATGAACCACACGAACAAGAGGAACTGACACAATTCATTACCAGTAAAAATCTTAATCCAGTTATTTTAGCATTAACACATAGCCATATTGATCATGTGCTAGGGAACCAATTCATCTGTAACCGTTTCAAATTGAAGCCTCAAATTCATCAATTAGATTTGGAGACACTTCGGAATGTGAAAAATTATGCCCATATCTACGGTTTTGCGGGGTATCAGCCATCTCCTGAACCTGAAATATTTCTTGAAGAAGGTAATCCAATGACTTTTGGTAATTCAACTTTAGAAATTCGCTTCGTTCCAGGTCATGCTCCCGGTCACATTGTGTTCATTAGTCATGAAGACAAATTTGTAATTAATGGCGATTGTCTCTTCTATGGTAGCATAGGCCGCACCGATCTGCCTGGTGGTGATCATCAAACACTGCTCAATAGCATTAAGAATGCTCTTTTTTCTTTACCGGATGATTATAAAGTATACACTGGACATGGTATTTCAACTACCATAGGTTATGAGAAAGAAAACAATCCTTTTCTTAAAGAGGAAATAAAAAGTTGAACGATAAATTTTAGGCATAAAAAAGTCCAGACTAAATGCCCGGACTTTTAAACCTATTGGTAAAATTCTTCAAATCTCCACTGCTTCTTCAACACTATCCTGTTTTGTCGGGATTTCGGCATCAGACTCTGCAGTCATTTCTTTAACAAAAGGAAAAGTATCTTTTGCCTTAGTCTTCATTTTTTCAATCTGCGTTTCAAAATCTGCTTTAGAAGATTCTACTGTCTTGAAAAAATCTCCTATGACATTTTTTCCTGAAGCGTCTTTTTCTTTACCTGCCTCAACCAACTCGTCAAATCTCTCTTTTATCTTGTCATTTGCTTCAGAAGCCAGTCCAAGACCTGCATACGCCAGTGTTTTAATCATGTTTTCCATTTCTATTATTATTAATTTAAATCTTTTATTTTTTCGCAGCCTTTGTTACCGTTTTCTTAACTGCCGCCGCCGCTTTAGCTGCCTTTTTTTCAGCAGCTATTACTTTAGCTTCCAAATCCTCAATTCTTTTATTTAACGCTTCAATTCCATTCTTGTCTTTTTTCATGAAATCAAATCTTTCTGTTAAATCATCTTGCACCTTCTTCAATTTCGACTCAAATTCTTCTTTTTTCTCGCCTGTTGATTTGAAGAAGTCATCACAAATTTTCCTTCCCTCTGTATCTGATATTTTACCTTTTTCAACCAAATCATCTATGGTCTCTTTTAGTTTATCAGAAGTAGAAGAAGCCAATCCAACTCCAGCATATATAAAGTTCTTTAACAAATCCATTTTTATTTTTTTAAAAGTTATTTGTTCTTACGATATCAAAAAGTGAACCAAAAATTAAGA
>CAJQPO010000039.1 GCA_905480225.1 uncultured Flavobacteriales bacterium
TACCATCGCTAATCCTTTTGCCCGTCCAAATAGTACAACAAATTATACCCTGTTAATACATAGTGGTGTATGCACAGATACTGTTAATCAAACTGTTTTTGTCAATCTGCCTTTGCTAGGTGTATCGAACGATACAGTGCTCTGTAATGGAACCAATTCTACCACACTGTTTGCCAATTCATTCGGGACATCAAACACATACATTTGGTCTTCAAATAATCAATTTTCAGACACCTTAAACACCAATATTAACAGTGATTCTCTCAATATTAGTCCAACAGTTCCATCCACTTATTATATTCAAATAAGCAACAACGGTTGCACCCTACACGACAGTATTTTCGTAAACCTTGCATCCTCTCAAATGGAATTATTAGGAAATCTAATCATTTGTGAAGGAGACACGGTAAGTTTAGATGTTACCAATTTAAATCCGACAGACACATTAAATTACGACTGGAGTAATGATTTGGACATCATTAGTGGTGATAGCACAGACATGGTTGTTGTATCACCCACAATAGATACTTGGTTCTATGTAGAATCTAGCAACGCTGCTGGGTGTGTGCTAACTGACTCTGTTTTAGTTACCGTTTCTAATTTACCCTCCACTACTGTTTCCGCAACAGCAGATTATGACACCATTCCGACTGGAGTGAGTGTCGGCTTAAATGCTACACCTGGTGGATATTCCTATTCCTGGACTCCTGCAAGTTCTTTAAGTGACGCCAACAGTCAAAATCCGATAGCCATGCCGAACGTAACAACTACCTATATTGTTACTATTACAGACGGTCCTTGCAGCAAACAAGACAGCGTAACTGTTGTTGTAGCTGACATTGTATGCGGCCAACCCGACGTGTACGTTCCTAACGCATTTACTCCAGATGGAAATGGCAATAACGATGTTGTTCGCGTTCGCGGTAACAACATCAAAGAACTCATTTTCAGGATTTATGACCGTTGGGGAGAGCTTGTATTCGAGACAACCAATCAAGCCATTGGTTGGGATGGAAGCTATAAAAATAGACCGGGAGACCCTGCTGTCTATGTCTATTACTTGGACATTATTTGTATAGATGATGAAGTGTATTTTGAAAAAGGAAACATAACATTGATACGTTAATGATGACACGCAATTGCATAATGTATTTAGTTGTGTCCTGTTGGTTTGTGATGGGGGCAAATGGCCAAGATTTGCACTACTCACTATTCGATATGAGTCCATTAAATTTAAATCCTGCCAATGTTGGACAATTTGAAGGCAACTATCGATTTGTCGGTAACCACAGGCATCAATGGAAAGCAGTGACACTTCCCTATTCCACATACAGCGCGGCCATTGATGCAAATGACATCTTCAACTGTAGTAACGTCCATGCCGGACTTCAAATCAATCAAGATCGAGCCGGTGACTCTCGCTTTAATACTTTCATGGTTAATACCAGTGTAGGTTATTCAAAAAGCATCAATGCTGATTCGTCATTAGTATTAAGTGCCGCACTTCTACCAGGCATAACCAACAGAAGTATTGACTATTCAGCACTGCGTTTTGATGCACAATACAATGGTTGGTCTTACAATCCAGCACTTGATAATACCGAAAATTTTCAACGAGAAAGTAGAACTTACTTTAATCTTGGATCAGGGTTTCTGGCACAATACGAACTAGACGATAAAAAAAGTTTCCAGTTGGGAATTGGCTTGTTCAACTTAACACAACCTAAACAAAGCTTTTTCAATGAAGATGCTATCAAGTTAGATACGCGGTGGGTAGTTCACGGTTCAGCAGATATCTCGATTTCAGAAAAATTAGCAGTAATTCCAGGGTTTTTATTGATGGGCCAAGGTACTTACCGAGAAACCTTATTTGGTTCAAAAGTAAGGTACCTGCTTCAGGATATGCGAGGCGTGTACAGAGCACTTTATGGTGGCGCATTTTACCGTAATAAAGATGCCGGTTATCTCATGCTTGGTATGGACTATGATAATTGGAAATTTGGATTGAGCTATGACATTAATTTGTCATCTCTAAGGCCGGCTAGTAACGGAAGAGGGGCACTAGAGATTGCTCTTATTTATGTTTTAAAAATTTACGACCCTGAAATAATTAAACGACGGATTTGTCGTGATTTTATGTGATGAAGTTCTTATTAGCATTTATATTGATTCTGAGTTCTAGCTTAAGTGAGGCACAATCGCTTAAGAAATTGATTGAAATTGGTGATCAATACAATGAGGATGGTGACTATTATGGAGCCTCACTTGAATACGCGAAAGCCGTTGCCATTGATTCGATAGACATTCATCTTTTATTTAAATACGCAGAGTCACTAAGGAAATACAACAATCATGAATTAGCAGCACATTACTACCAAAAAATTTATGGGAAAGACAGAGGGAGAATTTACCCGATCGGGGTTTTTTGGTTAGCCGAAATGCAAAAACACAATCAAGATTATAGAAATGCACTAAAATCTTGGAAGAAAGCCACTAGTTTGTTTAAAAAAGATAAAAAATCGTACGAATACATGCGGTCTCGGCACGAGGGTCTTTCAACAAGCTGGGCAATGCGAGCAATCAAAGACAGTGCTCAGGATGTTGTTGTTGCCAACTTAGGCGAAGGCGTTAACACCTCTAATTGGGAATTTTCAGCTGTCAAATTCCACGATCAATTACTGTTTTCATCACTTAGAAGTGAAAATATCGGACCTAATCTACAAGTTCTCGATAAGGACTACCATGTGCACATTTACCAAGCTTCGTACGCCGAAAACAGCTGGCTCGAGTCAAAAAAGATGAACGCTTCATTTAATTCAGCAAACTACAACACAGCAGCCGGCACATTCAGTAAAGATGGACTTCGTTTTTATTTTGTACAAGCAGGAAATGATTATAAAAGTGCCATTTACATCGCACATTATGACAATAATAAATGGTCGGAAGCAACGAAACTGACCGGTGATATAAATGGCGATTTTATTGCAACACAACCTTTCCTTTTTGAGCTGAACGAAAAAGAATATTTACTTTTTTCATCCAATCGACCCGGTGGTCAGGGCAAACTTGATCTGTATTATGCACCCCTTCAGACAGAAAGCCAAACTGGAAAAGTAATCAACCTCGGTAAGCAAGTAAATTCGCCAGATGATGAAGTTACTCCATATTACAACTCCCAATTAAACACGCTTTTTTTTAGTTCAAAATGGCACAAAAACTTGGGGGGGTTTGATGTTTTTAAATCCATTGGTCCCATAGATAAATTAAGCCAGCCCCTTAATATGGGACAACCAGTAAACAGCTCTTGGAATGATTTTTATTTTTCAGCAGATGATAATGGACGGGGATTCATGACTTCTAATCGAATCGGTTCCATTTTTGAAAAAGGTCCTACTTGCTGCAATGACATTTGGAGTGTTCTCCTTCCCACTGAACAAAGAAAAACAGAAGAAATTGTAATCGAAACACTTGATGATTTGAATAAATATTTACCGGTCACCCTGTACTTTCACAACGACTGTCCAAATCCAAGAACTACAGATACAATAACTGCATTAAACTACATAACAACTTACAATGACTATCACGATTTAATGCCTACTTATAAAGTGGAATATAGCGCTGGTCTGAACGAAGAAAAATCGATTGAAGCTCAACTCGACATTGAAGACTTTTTTAACGATTTCGTTGATAAAGGAGTTGAGGACCTTGCGCTTTTTACAAAACTACTCTTGACGGAATTAGAAAAAGGACAAAACATTGAATTAACCATTAAGGGCTTTGCATCGCCCTTGGCAAAAACAGATTACAATGTGAAATTAACGGGGAGAAGGATTACGAGTTTAATGAACTACTTAAGGGAGTATAATACAGGAGAGTTCAATGAATACATTGATGCTACTGCTGAAAATGGCGGGACATTGTCTTTCAATAAAATTCCCTTCGGTGAATATACTGCCAGTAATTTAGTATCAGATAATGTAAATGATCAAAAGAACTCGGTCTATTCAAGAGCAGCAGGCCTAGAAAGAAAAATAGAAATTCAAAGTATAACACAAGCTAAAAGAGATTCTATTTATGCTGAAATCGCTTGCAGCCAAGCGTTATATGATTTTGGAAGCGTTACCGAAGGCGATAAAGTATCACATGAATTCGTCATTCATAATTCTGGTACCAAACCATTGGAGATTGAAAAGGTTGTGACGCGATGTGGTTGCAGTGTAGCAGAATACAATCAAGAACCTATTGCACCAGGTGCCAGCACCAAAATTAAAATAACCATTGATACGAAAGGTATGGCAGGAAAACAAGTAAAATCAGTTACGGTGGTTGCGAATTCATTTCCGAGAAATAAGCGATTGGTATTAACAGCGGAGGTACTTAAGAAATGAACTACTTTCTTTTTATATTATTCCTTTTTGCAAGCTCTGCTGTATTTGGACAATCTGAGGAAGTGCTCGACTGTTCTTCTTATAAAACGGGGCGATTTATCCTGAGTGCTCCTGAAGGAGATCAAATAAAAATTAAACGAACAAAAAAGTATCAAATTGAAACCTATAATAAGGCTCATAAAAAACACAAATTTAAAATTGAGTGGACCAGTGATTGTGAGTACATTCTGACACTTTCAAAAACAACAAGCAAGGCGAATGAAGTTCTCGTTGGGAAGGGATTGTTGTGCAAGGTTCTTGCTGGAAAAGAGAGCTATTATTCTTGCATCATTATTAGTCCAGAACATCCAGCAGGAAGAAAATGTGAATTAACAAAACTTAGATAATGAAAGAACTACGTCCATTTCATTTGGCTGTACCTGTTCATAATTTAGCCGCAGCCAGAACTTTTTACAGAGAAATCATTGGATGTGAAGAAGGAAGAAGCTCATCCCACTGGGTTGATTTTAATTTTTTTGGCCATCAGTTTGTCATACACTACAGTGATTCAATGCCAGAACTCATTACCAATGCTGTTGATAAAAAGTCAATTCCAGTACCACATTTCGGCGTTGTTTTAGAACAAAATGATTGGAATAGTCTGGCTCAAAAACTAAGAATTCAAGAAATTCCATTTGTTGTAGAACCATATACCCGTTTTAAAGGAGAAGTTGGAGAACAATCGACCATGTTTTTATTGGATCCCAGTGGAAACGCATTAGAATTTAAAGCGTTTAAAAATATTTCGCAGCTATTTGCTCGATAATCCTTAAATTATCAGTACTAAGTATTTTATGTCAGTAGTAATAGAAATAGATGAGCATTCACCGAAACCGATTTACGTCCAAATACAGGATTGCATCATACATGCTGTAAGAGACGAATTAATAGGATCTAATGCCCAACTGCCTTCTATTAATGAAGTAGCTGAGATGACCAATGTCGCTAGAAAAACCGTTGAGAAATCATACAACGAGTTGAAACGAAAAAACATCATTGTTTCCGTTCCTGGCAAAGGTTTCTTCGTGTCTGAGGACAATAATTTAGACAGAAAGAAAGTGATGCTTATGTTCGACATCATGAACAGCCAGAACAATTTGATTCACCGCGCTTTCATGCAAGCGATTAACGATCATACGTTGATTGACTTTTTAGTCTATCATAAAGATCCTGACACATTTATAGACTACCTGATTCATGCACCGGATGAATATTCTCACTACATCATTATGGGACATTTTAGTGAACAAGAGCAAAACGCCATCAGGTTAATTAATCGCCTACCCAAGCACAAGCTAGTGGTTATTGACCGTGACTTAGCTGGGATACAGGGAGCCTACTCATCCATTATTCAGAACTTTGAAGACATTTTATACCATGCTTTGAAAGACTTGGGTGAAACACTATCAAAATACAACCAAATAAACGTTGTATTTCCTGAATTCACTTATTATCCGAAAGCAACACTCGATGGAATTTCGAAGTTTGCCGAAGAATTTGGACTCACATTCAATGTAGTTGAAAACATAAAAACGCATGTTCCAAAATCCGGTTCGGTTTTTCTAGCACTAACTGAAAATGAATTAGCAGCAACCGTTTTAAACAT
>CAJQPO010000040.1 GCA_905480225.1 uncultured Flavobacteriales bacterium
AGTAACCGTATCCCCAGCGAAGTAAGTATAAGTTCCTGAGTTATTCCAGTCTCCTGCAAGGTTTATTCTAGACCCTGAAGAAGTAAGGGTTCCCGTATTCGTAAAACTACCTTCAATATCCATAGAGTCGCTAACGTTATACGTGGCGTGGTTCGCAACGCTATCACTAAATTCATGATTATAAGCATGCGTGAATGTGCCCGAGTTTACCGTAAAATGTCCAAACAAATTAGAGCTAGAGAAGGCAGTATCCGTTGTTACTGTAGATGTATTATTGATTTCAACATCACAAAATGTCGATACAACGCTTGAACCTAACGGTATTACTTGAGCTGAAGTACCATTAAAATTTACCAATGAATTATGAGGCTCGGTTAATTTGCCTGCGTCAAATGTACCACTTCCTTCGATTAAACCTGTTATCTCTAACTGATTTGGAGCTCCTGTAGTATTTTTGGCAACAAATTGAGAGAAATTAGCATTAACTGCAGAGGAAAAGGTCATTCCTCCTGCTAAAGAAACATGACCACCATCAATTACTTGAACTGTGGCTCTACCCCCCGAGCCACTAGAATTGATTGCCATATTACTTCCTTCTAGTACTCCGTAACAATTAATTTGACCAAACATGAAAGTTCCCGATCCTTGACAAATAATCGATCCATCAACCACTGTTTCTCCTGTTAGTGTGTCGCCAGCAGGGATTGTTAAGACTATTGATCCAAAAGAAGCGGTATTAATTATCCCTAGAGTTTGAAAATATTGATTTTGTGTCAAACTTACATTGTGAGAAATTTGTACAACATCATCCCCATCAGGAATACCATCACATGAAGTTTCGCCCCCATTATCGTTCCAAATTGCCGGGTCATCCCAATCACCATCTGCAATAGATTCAAAAAATGCTGAGCAACCATCTCCCGTTTGTGCCAAACTTGCATTACAAAAAAAGAATACGATTAAAATCAAAAGTGGGGTAAGGATTGTTTTCATAATAAATTTTTAATTCCTGCTGGGTACACTCAGCAATTGTTTCATTTTCCAGTTTTCTAGGGAAATTGAAGTAAATTCAAGTAGGCAATGGTCGCAAATATAAAGCATTTCACAGTAAAGACAAAGTAGGCCTGCAATATGGTTGCATCTTGTTTTGTTAATGTTACGATAGCACAAGTGAATTTGCTACGTTTTTGGGCTAAAAAGTAGCTGTTAAATGATGAAAATCGAGATTAATCGTTTGAAAGAAATAATAGCCTGAACATTATTCAGCTTTCATCCCGTTGGTGAAAAACCATTCAAACGAAACATTAAACCAGTTTTCGAATTGACGATATAATTTAAAAATATGCATTAATCTAGAGACTTATTTACGTTTAGAATTTAGATAAAATTTTGTTTAAAAAAACGTTACTAACTTATACTAATTAACAACGGATTGTTTGAGTGTTTATTACTTTAAAAACAAACTAACCCCTATTTTGTTTTTCAAATAAGCTTTTCTATGCTTTTCAATTTTTGATTTTGATTCCTTTTCTGAATAAAACCGAAGATTATTTGCATACTCTTTTGTTAACTTTATCCAGATGTTTACCTCAATAAAAAGAGTAAATTCACACCGCAACATTAATATTTATGCCTAACTTTTTATGTGTCTTTTTTTTAATGGGATGGTGTTTTCATTCCCCCAGTCAAGAAAAATCACATTATTTTGATTCTACTCTTTTGATGCATTCCATTCAAGAGTTCAGCTCCGATTCTATGGAAGGCAGAGAGACAGGAGAAGCTGGAGGACTGAAAGCCCAATATTACATTCAACAACGTTATCGTCAGCTCAATCTTCTTCAATTTGATAATACCTATTGTCATGCGTTTAATTTTGCCAATCCGTTTAAGAAATCAAAAATTAAAGGCGTGAATTTAATTGGATGGATTAAAGGGCAATCTTTTCCTAATAAATACATGGTCATTAGTTCACATCACGATCATCTTGGCATACGAAACGGAGAGATTTATAACGGCGCAGACGATAATGCCTCAGGAACCTGTGCGCTACTCTCGATTGCTGAATATTTTTCCTCCTACCCACCAAATTGTTCTATTATTTTTGTTGCATTTGATGCCGAAGAGATGGGACTACTGGGATCTAAGCACTTTGTTAGCAAGCCTCCTGTTCCTTTAACAAAAATTCTTTTCAATCTGAATATGGACATGATTAGCAGATCTAAAAAAAATGAACTCTTTATTTGTGGAACTCACCACTACCCTCAGCTTAAAACCCTTTTAAATACGGTGGATTCTTTATCGTCAACGAATGTCATTTTTGGTCATGATTCTGGTTCAATGAGAACGGAAGACTGGACTTTTGCTAGTGATCACGGCTCGTTTCATAAAAAGAAAATTCCCTTTGTCTATTTAGGTGTCGTTGACCACGAAGATTATCATAAAATAACGGATGATTTTGAAAGAATAGATCCCTCTTTTTATATCCGGTCGGTTCGCGTTGCTGTTGATATTGCAAAAAGAATGGACTCCAAGAATGCTAAACAAGACTAACTCTTTCTTGACCTTAAAGTTTGCACCTCTTGCTTTAGCTCTTTAATTGCTTGTAAAATTGCCTTATTTTCAATCGTCTCTTGTTCGAACTCTTTCGTATTTATACTACATGTGAACTCCCAAACTTCTACAATCTCTTTCACAGAAATATCGTATGGAGTATAAAAAGAATTATCTGAATATAACATCAAGTTCTGCCCATCTTTATATACCCGCTTATAAACAATTCCATCCGTGAGGGTTACTAGTATATAGGTGTTTCCCTCTACTATTTGTTGGGGGCCATCAACAAACCTCCCAACGACGAAAGCTCCCTCTCGAAGCGGAAGCATCGAATCTCCCTTAATAGGGAAAGCTCGAAATTTTCCTGGGGGCATAAAAGGCAATTTCATTTTTGGAAGCTCGTCAATAAACTCAGGATCCCCATATCCCTCAGTATAGCCTGCTGAGGCCTTAACTCCAACAACCTCAATTAAATCTTGATTACTTTCATCAACAACAATGGGAAATAGGACCCTTTGAACACCGACTTCAATAAAAGGAATTTCTTGCGACAACGTTAGGTCTCTGCGGACCAATACATCAATAGGGAGTTTAAAATAATCCGCCAGCTTAATCAACATTTCAATTGGTGGTGAAGATCGGCTTTCCTCATAAGCTCCCAAACGTGATTTTTTTATGCCTATTTCATCAGCGAATTGTTCTTGAGTGAACTTTCTAAGCTTCCTAAGGTGAGCTATATTTTTCGCTATTTTTGACATAACTAATTTTTTTAGCTAAAATAACTAATTTTTACCGTTAATTTTGTGTTAATCATAAAAAAATGCACAACAGGTCTATTTTACATCTTGATTTAGATACTTTTTTTGTCTCCTGCGAAAGACTATTAGACGCACGGCTAAATAATCGTCCGGTATTGGTTGGTGGCACCACTAACCGAGGGGTGGTGGCAGCATGCAGCTACGAGGCAAGGACATTTGGCATTTATTCCTCTATGCCTATGAGGCTTGCCCAACAGCTCTGTCCTGAAGCAATTGTTATTAGGGGGAATAGCGGCACTTACAGCAAATTCTCTGATGTGATTACCGAGATTATCAAAGAATCATCTCCTGTATACGAAAAATCATCTATCGATGAATTCTACATAGACGTGAGCGGAATGGATCGATTTTACGGCTGCTACAAATGGGCGATTGAGCTCCGAGAAAAAATAATCAGAGAAACCCACCTTCCAATTTCTTTTGGTCTTTCCACAAGCAAAACCGTAGCCAAAGTACTTACCGGAGAGGCTAAACCTAACAATCACAGGCGTATTTTAGAAGGTCAAGAGCAGCCCTTTTTAGCCCCATTATCTGTACGAAAAATCCCAATGGTGGGTAATCAAACCTATAAAAAGCTCCGGGGAATGGGGATAGAGCAGGTTCAAACCATTCAAAAAATGCCCGTTGAGCTCATGGAAAAATTAATGGGGAAAAATGGCATTTCACTTTGGAAAAAAGCCCATGGAATAGACCATTCGCCTATCATTCCTTACCATGAGAAAAAATCAATTTCTATAGAAAGGACCTTCGAAAAAGACACCTCTGACCTGCAGAAATTAAGAAGCATTATTATTGCCATGGCTGAAAACTTAGCTTACCAGCTAAGAAATGGAAGCAAATTAACCGCCTGCGTTTCTATTCGCATTCGCTACTCAGACTTTCAAACTTATAGCCGCCAAAAAAGAATCTCGCACACCTCTTCCGATCATACATTAATAAAAGTTACTACAGAACTGTTTGACCAGCTATATGATAGGCGTGTATTAATTCGATTAGTTGGTGTTGGTTTTAGCCACCTGGTTGGCGGGAATTATCAAATTAATTTATTTGAAGACACTGAAGAAATGATTCGGCTGTATCAAGCCATGGATAAAATCAGAAATGCCTACGGTCAAGATGCTGTGAAAAGAGCCGTTGCTATGGGGTCTAAACGAATCGGGAGAACAGATTCTTTTAATGGTCAACCCAATATTATTCCTGCACACAGGAGGGCTTAATGCTAATTAACTGCCACACTCAATACAGTTTAAAATATGGTATTCTTTCGCTAGAAGAAGTATTCATCAAAGTAAAGGAGAGCGGGCACGACATCTTTGCGGTAACAGATATCAACAACACCTCAGCATGTATGTACGCATTAAAAGAAGCAAGCAATTATGGTTTGCAAGCTGCTGTTGGTGTTGATTTTAGAAACGGAGTAAGGCAGCAATACATTTGCATTGCTAGATCCTGTTCTGGGCTTAAAGAAATCAATGACCACCTTAGTTTTCACCTTATCAACTCACTGCCCTTCAGCAACAAAGCGCCAAATTTTGAAAATGTCTTTGTTGTTTATCCTTTTGGTAATCACCCCCCTCTTTCCGAACTAAAAGACTACGAGTATATTGGTTTAAAACCTAATCAAATCGCATCACTGTATCAATACCAATTTCACTCTTTAGAAGCTAAATTAGTTATCCTGCAAACCGCATCGTTTAGAAACAAAAAAGACCACAATGCGCATCGCCTATTACGTGCAATCGACAGCAATTCATTACTCAGTCAACACCCTGTTAATCAGCAAGCGATGATTAGTGATCTCTACCTCAGCGTCGACGAAATCAAAAAGCTCTTCGAGGACATTCCTAAGAGCATACAAAACACGACTAAGCTACTTGAAAGAAGTCTATTCAACCTCGATTTTGAAACCAACAAAAATAAAAACCCATATACAAATTCAATCTCTACGGATCTCGAGTTATTAAAGGCTAAAAGCTTGGAGGGAATGAACTATCGATATGGAAAAACAAAGCCGAAAAAAGTCATGGAGAGGCTACATAAAGAGCTCAATATGATAGAGCAACTTGAGTTTGGCTCCTATTTCTTAATTAACTGGGACATGGTTCAGTACGCTCGGCAGAGGGGGTTCTACTATGTTGGAAGAGGAAGTGGCGCAAATAGTCTGGTTGCTTACCTATTAAGAATCACTGATGTTGATCCAGTAGAGCTCGATCTTTATTTTGAACGATTTATCAATCCTTATAGGAGCTCTCCCCCAGATTTTGACATCGATTTCTCATGGACAGACAGAAATGAAATTACCCAATACTTATTTAACACATATGGTTTGAATAAAACCGCATTAGTTGGCACTTATATTACCTTTAAACACAAGTCTATCTTTCGAGAGCTGGGCAAAGTATTTGGATTACCTTCTTCAGACATCAAGCGATTTCAAAACGATCCAGAAGCAGCTCTATTTGACGATTATGGTAAACACATTATAAACTATGCCGGATACATTGCCGGATTTCCGAGTCATTTAAGTGTACATGCTAGCGGCATTTTGATCTCTCAAAAATCCATTACCAACTATACAAGTACTTTTATGCCTCCTAAAGGTTTTCCGACTACTCAATTTAATATGCACGTAGCCGAAGATGTTGGGTTGCACAAGTTCGATGTGTTAAGTCAGCGGGGACTAGGAAAAATAAAAGACTCTATTTCAATCATACAACTCAATCAAGGGAAAAAAGTTGATGTACATAATACCTCCCTAATTAAGAAAGATCTCAAAGTAAAAGACCTTTTAAAATCAGGAAAGACCATTGGTTGCTTTTACATCGAGTCTCCAGCAATGAGGATGCTATTAACAAAGCTTCAGGCTGATGACTATCCAAGGCTTGTTGCCGCCAGCTCAATTATTCGTCCAGGAGTTTCAAAAAGCGGAATGATGCAGGAGTACATCCTTAGGCATCAAAATAAAAAACGAAGAATCGCAGCAAAAAAAGAGCTCCCAGAGCTCTACGAACTAATGGAAGATACATATGGGGTAATGGTTTACCAGGAGGACGTTATTAAAGTTGCACATTATTTTGGGGGCCTCACACTAGCCGAAGCTGACAAACTAAGAAGGGGGATGTCTTGGAGTCTTCGGAAAAAAAGTGACTTCATAATGGTAAAAGAGCGTTTTTTTATGAACTGTAAAGCAAAAGGATATGCTACAGAAGTGATTTCCAAAATTTGGGCGCAAATAGAAAGTTTTGCCAACTATGCTTTTGCTAAGGGGCATTCGGCTTCGTATGCTGTAGAGAGTTTTCAGGCTCTCTACTTAAAAGCCCATTTTCCCCTAGAGTACCTGGTTGCTACTCTTAACAATGGTGGTGGGTTTTATTCTCCTGAACTATACCTGCATGAAGCTAGAATGCTGGGAGGTAAGGTGGAGGCCCCGTGTGTCAATTTAAGCCATCAACTCACTACCATTAAAAACAAAACAATTCACCTGGGAATGATTTATATAAGGGGACTCGAAAACCGTTTGATAAATAGAGTTCTTGCTGACCGATTAAAAAACGGAGTCTATAAAAGTCTGAGAGATTTTGTTGATCGATTATTGGTGCCCTTAGATCAACTACTATTATTAGTCCGAATTGGGGCATTTCGATTTACCAAAAAAAACAAAAAAGAGCTGCTTTGGGACGCACACTTTTTACAAGGAAATAACAACACAAAATGGCCAAACGCCACTCTTTTTAATACAGAAATTAAATCCTTTGTTCTTCCAAAATTATGGCATCATGATTTAGAAAAGCCTTTTGATGAAATGGAATTAATTGGGTTTTCTCTTTCCAGCCCGTTTTTATTACTAAAAGATGCTATTCCCTCTCATTTAGTCGCAGCCAAATTACCAAGTAATATTGGTAAAAGAATAAAGCTCGTTGGTTACTTGGTTACTCGAAAAAACACACAAACAAGCATGGGAGATCATATGGCATTTGGTGTTTTTTTAGACTTAGAAGGTAATTGGGTTGATTCTGTACACTTTCCAAGTGTAATTAAAAAGTATCCATTTCGAGGTCCCGGATGTTATTTAATCTCTGGCGTCGTAAATGAAGAATTTGGGTTCATCTCTATTGTAGCTGAAGAAATAAAGCGTTTAGAAAATAGAAATTTGGATACGCCTTCGACAAAACTAAACATTAAGGGGAATTAATCTCTCACGCCTAAATTCAACGCAAAAATTGCCTATTAGCTGTTCCTTTATTTAAGACTTGCAAATTCAGTAACGAAAATATACATTTGCACCCTTGTCATTACGACAGGGCCCATAGCTCAGCTGGTTAGAGCACCTGACTCATAATCAGGGGGTCGCAGGTTCGAGCCCTGCTGGGCCCACTAAAGTTAGAAAAAGCCTTTTCCACAAAATAATTGGAAAAGGCTTTTACTATCTTACAGCGTGAATTCGGGCTGTTAGCTCAGTTGGTTTAGAGCACTACCTTGACAGGGTAGGGGTCACTGGTTCGAATCCAGTACAGCTCACTAGAAAAAGTCTCAGTACACTAACTGGGACTTTTTTCTACAAAGAAACTTTCACCTACCGCTCAATAACTATTTTTCGAGACAAGACTGTGTGATTATTTCCTCCTATTTGGATATAATATAAGCCCGAACAAAGACCTGAAACATCTAAAGAACAATGTTCAGGGAATTTCTTTTCTATTAATAGCTGACCATTGGACCCAAATAATCGGACAGGTTCTTCTAAAAATTCTTGAGGACTTTTTGTCATGAAAATAACGCGATTTACCGCTGGGTTCGGCACTATTTTAAAATCTAATTTCAACTCTAAAGCTGAAGTCGTCGGAGACACCGTAAAAGAACTGTTATCAGTAGCATCAGCAATCGAATCTACTGTGCACGGCGTCATACCAAAACCCGTATAAAGTGACAAGTCCACTGCATAGACTCCGGACGCAAGAATTCCGAGATTAATGGTGTCAGATTCATCACAGATTACTGTTAACATGCCCAAACAATGTCTGGCCTCCGCAATTACCGATGATCCGACTACTGTAGCCACAAATGATTCCTTTGCACAACCTCCAGAGGTAAAAGTAAAATGGCCCACCAACTGAACACTGTCGTTAACAGTTGGACTCGGTGGGACGATTTCAATAGAATTAATCACTCCTTGGGCACTAAGAAAGTTTGCTAAACAACATAAGGAAAGAATCAGTTGAATTTTCATGCCCCATAATATTAAACTAAAGATGCAAAATAAATGCATGGCAAAATTGTTATTTATGTTTTAATCATCTTTGTACAACAATAGACCGTGGCAAAAATCATCAAAAATATCATCTTCGACTTAGGAGGCGTACTTTTAAATATCGACTATGATTTAACCCTTCAAGCTTTTCAAAAGCTAGGCATCAAAAACTTTGATCAATTTTACTCTCAGGCTAAACAATCTGCCATCTTCTCTTTACTGGAAACTGGGAAAATTTCTGCGGATATGTTTTGCAATGAAATCAGAATTATCGGCGAAATAAGCAGTGCCAACAACGACATAATTAACGCATGGAATTCGATGCTTTTAGATTTTCCGCAAGAACGGTTTGACTTTTTACAAATGATCAAGGAAAGATATAATTCGTTTTTATTGAGCAACACCAACAGCATCCATTTAAAAGCTCTGAATAAAATTATTTTAGAAAAAAACAACGTTTCAACCCTCGACAGTTATTTTTTAGAGACATACTATTCTCATGAAATCGGTCTTAGAAAACCACATCCCGAAACTTTTCAGCACGTAATTGACGCTAATAACTTAAACCCTGAATCAACCCTGTTTATAGACGACTCTATCCAGCATGTGCATGGAGCAAGAGCTCTTGGAATACAATCCATACTGCTAGACACAAACAAAGAAACGGTAATTACCAAATTACGTTTTCTCCTGGCATAGCTCAATCAATACCCCATTCGTAGATTTCGGATGAAGGAAGGCTATCCGTTTATTGTCTGCACCATCCTTGGGGGTTCTGTGTATCAATTGGTAGCCCAGTTGTTCGAGGCGATTTAATTCAAAATCAATGTCATCTACTTCAAAAGCAAGATGATGAATCCCTTCTCCCCTTTTCTCGATAAATTTTGCAACTGGACTATTAGGGTCTAATGCTTGTAAAAGCTCAATCTTACTTTCGCCCACATGAAAGAAAGTCGTTTTTACACCTTCCGATTCTACATTTTCTGACTTGTAGCTATCCGTTCCTAACAACTCTGCGAAAATCTTTTCAGAATCCGCACTATTTCTAATGGCAATGCCAATGTGTTCCAGTTTCATTTAGATAATCAAAAAAAATCCTCCAATGTATAAACACAGGAGGATTTAACTTATAATTTCTTAGTAATCAGTTCTTGCTAAACTCGTCATTCGTATTATCGTAATTTAAATAATACAGACCTTTTTTGAGTGTTACACAATCAATCTTATCACCAAATCCTTTTTTCACAATATTACCAAAAGAGTCAAATATTTCGTACTTCGTCTTTTGAGTAAATGTTATTTCTTTCTTTACTTTCTTTGGATAAAACTCAACTTCTTTTACTTCCGTGTCAATGAATGTTGCTGCAGTTGACATACGCGGTCTGCCCGTATAATCTACTTGCTTCACTCTAAATTTATTCTCGCCAGAATGCGTAGTCACTTTAAACTTATATTCTTGATCTCCATCTGTTCCGACACCCTCAACTTCTCCAGCTTTTATCCACTTATTCCATCGGTATTGCTCTACGATGTATGTTAGTTTCCCTTTTTCTTTACTTGTTTTCCAATTGAGCACCTGATCATCCCCTACGTTAATAGAAATGGTTTGAAAAGTACTTTTAGGCTCTAAAACTTGAGGGTTAATTACTTTCGGGGAACAATCTAGTTTGTGGAAAATTTCGACCTCCAATGGATCTCCAACTTTAAGTTGAAAATTTGCAAAATCTATCTCGAATGCACTCGACGCAATTTCATCGGTGGTAACATCACCATTAACCGTAACCTTTGTAACGCAAAAACCTACACCTGAGCTTCCAAAAGGATTTTGAACATAAATACTTCTACCTTGAAAGTGTCCTTGTAAAATAATAGACGTCTCTGTTTGGGCGTTTACAAACGCAATTGAACCCAAAACCATTAGTAGTACGACAGATAGCTTTTTCATTTTTGTGCTTAAATTAAAGGATGCTTAGCCTAAGCAGGCGCAATATTACTCGCATTTTTCTTTAAATCAAAATAAAAACTTGATTTAATTGAGCTAAGAAACCAGGCAAAATTAGTCCTCATAAATCAACAATCTTTCTATAGTCTAAGATATGTTTTTAATTTTTTCAAGCCAAATTAAATACAGTTGTATTTCTCCATTCATTAATTCTTGTATCTTCGTAAATTAATAATTTGAACACTAATTTTAAAGCATTTATTGAGAAAAATGGTTAACAAATTTTTGATTCTTATAGCTGCGGTATTGATGTTTTCTTGCGGTGAAAACCAAGAAAAAGATACCCTAGAGAGACAACCCAAAGGCAAGTTCGTTTATGGCGGAAATATAAAAACGGCAGGAAACGAAAAATATTTCGACTTATTTCCAGTTGAAATTGTTTCAATGAGTGCTGCTAGAGTATCTCAACAAATACACGAAGGATTAGTTAAGTTCAACCCCAATGATTTAACCATAATTAATGCTGTTGCTGAAAGCTGGGAAAAAAGTGCGGATGATTTAGTTTACACTTTCTCCATTAAAAAAAATGTGTTCTTCCACGACGATCCTTGTTTTGAAAACGGCAAAGGACGACAAGTTAATGCTCACGATTTCATTTATTCTTTTGAGCTATTGTGTGGCAATAATCGAAACAATAGTAACTATGAGTATTTATTTAAAGAGCAGGTTGTTGGAGCCAAATCATTTCACAGCGGTCATGCAAAATCAATCGAAGGGATTATTGCCTTAGATGATTTTACGCTATCAATTACACTTGTTAGCCCTAATCCTACATTCATATATTCTCTTGCAAGCCCTGCTTGCGTGGTCATTCCGAAAGAAGCTTATGAGAAGTACGAAACCAACTTAATGGTAGGTGTTGGTGCATTTGCCTTCTCTAATGAAGATCCTGTGACCGGGACAGTGTACCTTAAGTACCATCCTAGGTATCATTTATTTGATGAAGAAAACAATCGATTGCCATATGCTGATTCGTTGACATTTAAATATTACGAGTCTAAATTAGATGAATACGACGCGTTTGCAAGTAAAAAATTATCCTTTATAGATGGGCTGCCTTCTTCTAAAGTTGCTGAGATTTTACAAGAAAACATTAATAATTTCGAGACTAAACCACCAATTTATGAGCTCAAAATAGAGCCCGAAGCAATGACTCAGTATTATGAGTTTAATATGACGAAGCCACCTTTTGACAATGTATTAGTTAGACAGGCTTTTAATTATGCCATTAATCGGCCAAAAATTATTGATAACGCCCTTAACGGCCAGGGGATTGAGGCCCGATACGGATTAGTTCCAAAAATCAGAGCCTTTAGCGATTACCCCTTTGAAGAGATTCAAGGATACAATTACAATCCTGAAAAAGCGCAGGAATTATTGGCTCTAGCAGGATATCCTCATGGAGAAAATTTCCCAACGGTTTCTTTAGAAATAAATTCAGGGGGTAATGTCAATAATAAAGTTGCAGCTGAAATTGAACGTCAATTAAAGACTGTGCTAAATGTAAATGTATCTAGAAGCACGGTTTCATTTTTACAAAAAATAGAAGATAGTAAATATGCCAAAGCCGATATTTTCAGGTCTGCTTGGATTGCTGACTTTCCTTCACCTGAAAATTTCTTAATGATATGCCATGGAGCCAACGTTCCTTCTTCTGCTAGTCTGCCTTCTTATCCAAATACCATGCGATATGTAAACGCTACTTTCGATTCCTTGTATGAAGCGGGAATAGCTTCTTCAGATGCCAGCGAGAAAATGAGATTGCTGGCCCAAGCAGAAAAAACAATGATGGAAGAAGCTCCAATGATGATGTTATGGTATGGAGAAGACTACAAAATCATACACTCAAATGTGCAAAACTATCATCACAACGCACTTAATTTCATTGATTTCTCGAGAATATACTTGAAACAGCTTACCGAAGAAGAGTACAAAGAAATTAAAGGATTGGAGTAAACAACTCGTTATTGTCAATTCTTGTGCTAGAAGAAGTGTAAGTAGTTCTATTTCTCATCGCTATTACGGACACAAAAAAGTCGCTTCTTAAAAAGCGACTTCTAATATTAATTAGCTTGTAATCGTTTCTTTAAAACTCGTCTACGGATACCTGAAACGATTTTGCAGCTTTCAGCATGTCGTTAACCCTTGCACGTGTAAACATCCCTAAATAATGACTCTCAATGGTAAAATAATTACCCTCAAACTCTTTAATGAGGCAAAAATGATTAAACCCACCAATATCAGCGTCTCCTTTTCCCTTCAATAAATAGACAATCTCATCATCGTCTTCATTGTGAACTACCAAATCAAAAACTCCATAGTCCTGAGTGATTTTTTCTTTGATTGTATCCATCGACTGCTCTTTCTTTCCCCAGTCCTCTATGGTCAGGTGAAACTTATCGTTCAATTTTACGTGCCAAGTGACCTCCTGCGAATGCTCAATCTGCGGCCGCTCTCCAATTGTTTTAATGGGCAGCATCATTTTATAGTTTAGACCCACGTTATCTAGCCTAAAATCACACATGCTCATGTCAGAATAATCCAATTCTTCTACTTCTGTTTTTTCAACATTCTCAACTTCAGGTTGACTTGGATCCTCTTTCGTTTCTGAACCTCCACATGATGCCATAACAATGCATACAGCAAGTAATATTATTTGTGTTCGTGTCGTTTTCATCTTTTTCTAATTAAAAATCTAAAATAGAACATTTAATTAAATCTATTTATATCCACTTCCGGATTCAATGATCTTTTTTGCAATAAATGTTCAGCAAACTGATTGGCAAAAAACGGAGCAAGCAACACCCCTTTCGATCCCAATCCATTAAATATTCCAAGTTTTTGATGTACTGGATGCAAGCCAATGAGTGGCCGCCTGTCTGCCACTGTGGGACGCAAACCAGCACGGTGTTCAACAACCTCAAACGTTCCTCTATAAAGCTTCCTTAACTTTGATAAAATCTGATTTTTCCCCTCGGCTGTCGGCTGTACGGTTTCGTCACCCCAGTTATAAGTGGAACCAACATCGTATTCATCATTGCCAACAGGTACTATAAAAAACCCCTTATTGAGTAAATTGGCTGACTGAAGGTCAGCAGACTTAATTCGAATTAATTCTCCCTTTGTTTTTTGCAAAGGAAGATGCTTAAAATAGGTGTTTTCGCAGCCTTCATGACCTTGACAAAATATTAAGAATTTGAACCGAATACTTCCATACTCGCACGCTTCAATATCCAATAAATTTTTATCAAAAATTTCTTCTTTTAGGTTGTTATTCGCAATTAGCCACTCCCTGTATTGAACAAGCATTCGTCTTAATTCCAACCTTCCGCAGTCTACCACCTTTCCGTAACCACAAGTATTGTTAATTAGGTCATTTGGGTACTTTGTTTCGCTTCTTAAAATGTACGCTATATGCTCAGCCGATTCATTCCACATATCTCTGTAAGATTCATTTGCGAAAAATTTTAGAATGTCATAGGTTCTAATAAAATTATACGCCAATTTCTCACTAAGCCGATGGTAGAACTTTTTTGAAAAAGGAAGAAGGTCGTCAATCATCCAGGTTTTGTTTACCCTTTTAAACCCCATTGGATTATACATCCCTGCGGCAATAATAGACGACGCTTTTTGATGTCCTTGGTCGATAAAGCACACCTTTTGCCCTTTTTCAATTAAGGTTTCCCCCAGAACTGTTCCGGCAATGCCCTGACCAACAATTAATACATCAACATCCATTAGATGGTGGGAATATCTTGAAAGCACATAGCAATGCCAATAAAAATTAAAATAGAGCCTACAGCGACACTGACTGCAGCAATGTTTTTTGGTGTTAGTTTTTTCTTAAGCTTACTTGCAAAATAAATTTTAAGAAGATCTATTAAGAACATTGTACCTAGGCAAAGCACAAAAAAGAGCACAACACTAAACCCTTCAATGTCTTGACCTTTAACTTGATACGTACAGACAAACAGCCAATAAGCAAGAACAGCGGGGTTCATTGCATTAAGCGCTGCACCCTTTGATATGAGCCCAAATACATTCGGTTTTTTTAGTTGTTTTATATCGATGTTTTGAGCTACCTGAGGAGTCTTTTTACTAATTATGGTGTAAATTCCGTAGACAATGATGATACCAGCGCCTGTATATTTTAGAAATTCATACGTCTCTAGCCAAATCATTATTCGCTCTGCACTGAAGTAGGCAAGAAATAAATACAACACATCCGCCAGGAGAACGCCTATATCGATGAATATGGCATCTCGCATTCCTCTTCTAATGCTCGTTTCCAGAAGCACAAAGAATACAGGACCTATGAGCATACTCAAAAAGAGCCCAAGGAGTACACCACTTTTTATTAATTGAAAATCCACTTGTATAGTTGTACTTGTAAATCTACGATTTCCTAAATTATTGAAAAATAAAAAAGCCTTCTTCTCCCGAAAAAGGCTTTAAACAACAAAAAGTGTTGAGAATTGCTCCCGCAATTATTTACATCTCACACCAACTAATTTCAATTGGATACTGTTTATCTCGCAAAGTGTCTGAATATATTCTTGTACATTCCCAATTTTCATGAGGCTACTGGCTTTCTTTTTCAATGCTTTAAGTTCTTTTTTTAAATCAATCATGTTTTTCGTTTTTGGGATGTTACCTGATGCTAAACAAATCCTGTGCCAAGATTAAAAAAATGGCCAAGAGCCTTCTAAACATAACATTAAGAAAGCCTGATAAGTTTTATTTTAAACTCCATTTCCGGTTGGGCTAATCTGATTGAACCCTTATCTTTGTTACTTATGGTAAAACTGATCAATAGATACATTATCGCCATCCTGGTACTGTCTAGCATTTATGCCTTTTATATCTACAATGATGTCGACAAATGGGTGCCTTTTGTTTCTGAAACAATTGTTGGGTTTACCTGCCTTTTGTCTTTACTTTTGTTATTAAAATTGAATTATAAATGGCAATCATTGTTCTACCTGAAAAAACGCAAGGAAGATTTACTGTTCTGTGCTGTAGTTTCTAGAGAATTTAAACACCGAATTCTTTTGTACGAATTGCTTGACCTCCTCACATATGGGGTAATTACCATACTATACTTTGTCTTCCCCAACCCAGGATGGGTTATTGGATGTATTTTGGGATTCGCATTTGCTGAGGGCTTCATTTATTCAATTTTAAATTACAGTAAATATAAAATTGGTGTGACTTCCAGTGTTATCGTGTTGGCTACTAACCGGCCAAACATCATTCGAGTTCGGAAACTTAAAGCAATATTAAATAAGGGGGGGAATTATGTTTTTCAACACAAAGACGGGCGGGTCGACACCATAGAAGCTGCTTGGATTTCCCAAGAACATACCGCACATTTCAATGACTCTCTTAAAAGTCTTTCTAAAAAAATGGGGATTTTCTTAGATGATTTTAACGCTTAAATTTTAATGAATAGACAACCGCTTCCATTTCTTTGATGTAGTCTCTTTTCTTAAGTAACGGAGCGTAACAATAAGCCTCAACAGTTACTAATCGGTTTTCTGATTCATTCAAGGTGGTTAAACTCATGAATGGCCCCCCCATGAACCCATTATGCATGGTATACTGCCCCCTTAGTTCGACTGCGTATTTACCATTAAAATTAATCTCTCGTAATTCTGGAGTTTTCCCTGGCAATAGCAGTGTTTTTAAATATTGGTTTGGAGCTCCACCTGGCACATTTTGTTTTAAGACTTTATCTCTCCTACGAATTAAATAATTTTCAGAAAATGCACTATCGCTGACATAGGGGTAGCTATACACAAAAACACCTTGGTGAAGCACCCGCTTACCTTGGGGTCCAAGCCCTTTTGCTTCTAGCCATGCAAAGCTTCCTGATTGATCTCCGTTATTACTGATTAGATTTAGTTTCATGGGAATTGTTAATCTTACAGAGAGAGAATCGCTCAATTGCTGTTGTGCCGTCTTGTTCAGCCTTTTTTCAAATTTGAGTTGTGTCCTTTCCAATTCCTTTTTGCTGATTTCTTCAAGAAGTCCTGGTAGCTCTGCTTGAAGTAGCGTCAATACCGATTTCGTTTTTTGTCCTTTAAACTCAAACCTCAGTTGCCCTTTGGCTCTTCGGTTTGGCTTTCTTACTAATCTTGTCTTTTGATTCTCATTTCTATTATTAATTTCTACTACAATAATATTTCTATGTGTTAATCGGGCCTTGTTCATCCCCTCTTGTTGAAATTGAAAGAGGGTAAACCTTTCCTCAGGTTGAGGCAAATTATTGAGCCGACATTCTATTTGTTGCCGCATGTAAACACCAATGGTGTCGTCCCAAATTTCATTATCACAAAAAACATAAAGTTCATTGGGCATTCCAGCGCATTCTGGAAGAATATCTTCTATTTCGTATTCACCTCCACAACTTTGAACCAATAAGGTTATGACTAACATCAACACAGTCCATTGACTAATGCCATTATTTTTCTCTTGGCTAATCCTCATCTTGGTATTTTAATCTTTGTTCCTGTCTTTAAATTATGGAAATTCCATTGGCTATTCGCGTCTTTTAAATCTTCCATTGATACACCTTCATAACGCTGAGCAATCTCCCATAGTGTGTCTCCCTTCTTAATGGTGTAATAACTGTACTCCTTATCACTGCCATTTGTGGTTATATTTTTAGTTGTTGTACCCTTCGCTTTATTATTCCCTGCTATTTCATAAACCCTGAGCTTTTGTCCGGTTCTTAATCTATCTGTCTTTAAATAATTCCATTTTTTTAAATCAGAAACGGAACACTGGTGTTTTTTCGCAATCAAGCCTAAATATTCACCGTCTTTAACCACATGAAATGTAAGTTGCCGATCCTTGTTGTTGTTATTGTAGGGTGATTGCCTCTTGCTATTTGCATAAATGGAATCCTTATTCTTTTCAAAAATACCAATACTCATTCTTGGAAGTACCAACACCCTGCTTTCTGCAGTCTTAGGAATGATGCCTTTGGTATATGAAGGATTGTAAAAGTTTAAATCCTCTGCTGATATTTGAACATATTGACCCAAAACATCAATATTTATTCTTGCATTGACATACAACGTGTCTAACTCAAAAAATTTCATTTTTGGCTCAACTGGAATAATGTTGTGCTCCTTATAATAGCTCATTGCATAAGCGCAACCCAAAAAAGAAGGCACATAGCTTTGTGTTTCTCTAGGCAGGTAACTTCTAATTTCCCAAAAATTAGTTTTCCCATTGCTTCTCCGAATCGCTTTATTTACATTTCCTGCTCCAGCATTATAAGAAGCAATTGCAAGATGCCAATCTTGATAAATCTCGTATGCATCTTTCAGGTATTGGCATGCGGCATCAGTCGCTTTATATAAATCACTTCGCTCATCTATATATGACGTGATTTTGAGCCCCCTACCCTTTGCTGTTCCCGGCATAAATTGCCACAATCCACTTGCGCCCATGTGTGATCGAGCCTTCGCATTTAGGGCTGACTCAATAACAGGTAAAAATTTAAGTTCTAATGGCAATCCGTGTCTATTTAAAGCTTCTTCAAAGACCGGAAAATAAAGTGTAGAAGCGCCTAACATTCTGGCTGTTAATTGTTTCTTTTTTTCTGCATATAATCTAGCGAAAGCAATTGTGTATTTGTGCGGTGTGAATTCAATTGGTGAAGCTTCACTTAACAAATCCAACCTTCTAACGATAACAGAATCGGCAAGAACTGCCGTGTCAATCTGCTTGTCATTGAATAGGCTCTCCTTTAATTGCCGATCACTTTCAAAATAATACGCCAAAAAAGTACTGTCCAATATTTGAGCTATTCTATCGTCCCTCTCAACTATACGTATTATAGAATCAGTGCCAACTTTAGAAATGACCGTATCCGATTGCCCAAACAGCACACCGCCTTTCAGCAAAAAGAAAATAAATCCCGCACGTTTCATAAATTAATTCTCGCTTATGCTATTGGCAAAAGCCAACAAAAGCCCTTCTTGAAATTCGCTAGTCATGAGCTGCAAACCAAATGGCATTCCGTTAGAATGCGTTCCAAGTGGCAAGCTAATAGCTGGAACACCTGTTAGATTTGCTTGCACAGTATAAATGTCTTGGAGGTACATAGTAATTGGATCGTCTACTTTCTCCCCTATTTTGAACGCAGTCGTAGGGCATGTTGGTGTAATAATAATTTCATAATCATTTAAAATAGCCCGTGTCTTATCCCGCAAAATTCTCCTGATTTTTTGAGCTCTAGAATAATAAGCGTCGTAATATCCTGCACTTAAAACAAATGTACCCAACATGATTCTTCTTTGAACTTCTTCTCCAAAACCTTCAGTTCGCGACAGCACATAAGTGCTTTCAACATCAGTGGCATTTTTAGATCGGTTACCATAATGCACCCCGTCATAACGAGCCAAGTTTGAGGATGCTTCTGCGGTTGTTAGTACATAGTAAGTAGGAACAAGGTAATCCAAATAGGGAAAATCAACAGGCTCAACGACATGCCCTTGATTTCTAAGCCGGGCAATGAATTCTTCCATGCTATTTTTAATCTCGGGGTCAATTCCTTCATTTTCTATGCACTGCTTAATATAGGCTATCTTTTTGGGTGCTGTAACACTCAAATTCTTCGAATATTTTTCAGCAGGTTTTTGAGAAGCGGTTGTGTCAAAATCATCTGCTCCTGCAATCACTTCTAATAAAAGTGCCGCATCTTCTACATTATTAGTTAGAGGGCCTATTTGATCAAATGAAGATGCGTATGCAATTAGTCCGTGCCTTGAAACTCTGCCGTATGTTGGCTTCAAACCTACTATACCACAAAACGAAGCTGGCTGCCTAATGGATCCACCCGTATCAGATCCAAATGAAGCCAGGCACAATCCTGCTTGAACCGCAACTGCTGAACCTCCTGATGAACCTCCTGGGACACATTCCTTATTCTGTGCGTTAAGAACGTTTCCATAAGCAGAGTTTTCATTAGAGCTCCCCATAGCAAATTCATCGCAATTAAGTCTCCCAATAATTATTGCATCTTCATTTAATATCCTGTCTGTTACGGTAGCACTATAAATAGATTTGTAATTAGCTAGAATACCTGACGATGCAGATACTTGGTGATTTTTGTAGCATATATTGTCTTTTAAGCCAATAACTGCTCCTGCTAGTTTTCCAGCATTTCCAGCAGCAATTTTTAAATCTACTTGAGCTGCTTTTTCTAATGCTGATTGAGAGAACACCTCTAAAAATGCATTGAGGTCTTCATTCGCACTGATTTTTTGCAAGTATTGCTCTACCAACCTTACGCAGCTGGTCGCCCCCGAGGTTAAGTCTTCTTGGACCGCTTTAAGAGAACGATAGTCTTTCAACTTTTGGATTTACTTTTTGGGTATTCTGTCAGAAGAATCTTCCGACTCACTATTATCTGATTCGCTGTTATTAGAGGCGTCTTTGAATTCTTTGACTCCTTTTCCTAGACCCTTCATCATTTCTGGGATTTTCTTTCCGCCGAATAAAAGCAAAACGATAACAAGAATTAGCACAAAGCCCCAAATCCCCATCTTTTGAACAAATAATAATTCTAACATTCTTTAAAATTTACCAAAGACCGTAATGTATCTTTCAGATTGAGGGCCAAAGTTAACGAAAAACAACACATAAGTCCAATTGTTGTGGGTTACTTGTTGTAAATCCAATATTCTGGATTTTGTTTTGCCATTGAGCCGTCAGCATTGATTTTCCAAACTTCAATGTGCGCTTGACTCGTATTGCCGTTTGCAAGCAATTGTCCTATTTCTTCTTTTGTTTCTACCTTTTCCCCTTTTCTAACAAAAACTTCTTGTAAATTGGAATACACTGACCGATAAGATCCGTGTTTTACCATCACCACTTTGCCCGCACCAGGTATAACCAGAACGCTTGAAACTTCTCCTTTAAAAATCACCCTGACTCCAGCTCCTTTTGTGGTGCTAATATCAATCCCGTTGTTTTCGACATCGGCCGTTTTAACAATGTTGTGTTTGTGTTTTCCAAATTTACCTGTTATTTCTCCCTTCGCAACGGGCCACGGAAGTTTTCCCTTGTTACTTTCAAATGATTTAGATGCTAGCTTTATTTCTGGTGTTTCTTTGAACCCCGAAATTGCTTTATTACCGCTTTTTGCCCTCGTTGCCGCAAGTTCTGCTTCTATTGCTTTTCTTATTTCAAGCCTTAGTCGTTTCTTTTTCTTTTCTTGTTTCGACAAAGTGGCCTGAAGTCTTGCTTCATCAGACATGATTTTACTTAGGGCGTCTTTTTGCATTTGCTGGTCCAATAAAAAATGTTTCTTTTCCGCATATTGAGTGCCTGCGACCTCTTCATTTCGAATTCTTGTTTGTTCTAATTCTTTAATTTTCTCTTTAAATTTTTGTTGTTCTGCAATGATTCGGATGGCTTGTTTCTTTCTGTATGATGCATACTCTTGCAAGTATTTTAATCGCTTATAGCTCTGGGACAAGCTATTAGCAGAGAAAAGATACAATAGCTTATAATCAGTATTTCTATTCTTATAGGCATATCGAAGCATTCTTGCGTAATCCATTTTTAGCTTTTTTAGATTACTCTCGTGCACTTTGATTTCTTTTTCTTTATGAAATATCTGGTCTGCTATTTTTCTCATTTGATAATTCAAATTTGAAATCAGCTCTTCCCGGTAATTTATTTGATTTTTGATAATCCCTATTTCAGCCATCGTAAGCTGCTTTGAATTTCTTGTCGCTTTTATAAGTGTTTTGGTATTTTCAATTTTCTTCTGAATCGTTCTTTGTTCGGCCTTCAGTCGATTACTATTGGTTTGTGCTAAACTTGGCAGCAACGACGAAATAAACATCAGAACAAGTAGTATGTGCCGCACCGTTTTCATTCTTCAATTCTAGTATACTTGTCGCTTATTCTGAATGGAAAAGTAAGCGCTTTATTCAATTTTATTTTAGAAAAATTAAGCTCCATAGTTGCCCTATCATCGGGCGTTTTGATCATTATACTTTCTTTTTCAGGAAAATTTTGGCCTTCAATATCCAAATATTGAGAATATTGAATTTGGATTGACGTCGAATCCCAAATGTTGTTAACGATTTGCTTGTTGATTTGATAATCTTGAGGAGATATCCAATATTGATAGGCGTACTGTACTTTGCTCTTAGCGCCCAGCTGTATCACTTTTTTAATTTTTCGATTGTTCATTGAGCTCAATTGGTAAAAGGCCGAATCTACTTTCGAATCGTATTTCAGTTCTTTGTCATACCCTATTGGATTTCCAACCAAGATGTCTTGAATCGAATTATAATTGAGTCCCGAATCAATAAAATAGACCAGGTTCTTAGAGCTACTTATCAAATATTCCTTAGTTAATCGATTCATGTATTTTACAGAGTCTTGAGAAATAATGAAGGTGGCAATGGGTTTACCGGCAAATGAAATCGTAGACCATATTGCACTGTCTTTTCTTATACGAATACTTGCCTTAAAACTCTTTTTATCGCCTTTAATGCGACTTTTAACCGATGCTTTCATCGAAAGTGTTTCAAACTGGAAAGAGGACCCCAGTTGATTTTTGAGGAATGAGCTGGATTTGCTTTCAGGCTTCTGGTAAGTAATGTTTTTGATACTAGAACAAGACAGAAAAACAAGCATGATAAAACTAAAAAGTATTGATGAAATGTGATATTTCATTTTCATAACTATTTATTCGTAGTACTTTTTTTGCTGAATTTTATTTTCAATTTGATTCGTAGTTCCTCCAATTTCTTTTGCTTTTATCCAAAATTCAACAGCATCTTCTACTCGATTGATTTTAAAGAGTACGTCGCCATAATGTTCCAATATCGTGCCACTGTTACTTCCCCCTGAATCAATGGCCTTTGACAGCCATTTTTCTGACTCCACGTACTTTTCCTGCTGGAATAAAATCCAACCATAAGTATCCAGAAATGAGGTGTTTCCTGGGACAATTTCTATGGCAGATTTTGACATCTCTTCTGCTTTTTCTAAGCTGGTTTTTCGGAGTGATAAATAATAACTGTAATTATTCAGAATCAGTGCATTTCTAGGATCTAGAATTAAAGCCAACTCAAAACATTCATCTGATTTTTGGTGTTGCTTAAGCTCGCGGTACGCCTGTCCTAAATTATTGTAATATTCGACATTAAGCCTGTCGTTGTCTACAATAAATCCTTTGCCTGTATCAAAGGATTCTATCGCTTGTTCAAAGTGTTTTAACTGCATATTTGCATGGCCATTAAAATAATACACTTCCGGCTGGGTCGGATATAATTCTAACGCCTTTTTACTATCAATTAACAAGTCTTCATTTAATTGGTTTTCAAATTCAATCAACATAATCTGATTCCAAATCGAATAATGGTCTGGCTCTAATTCAACAGCTTTTCGATATTTTTTTAATGCTTCAGTCGCCTTCCCTTCTCGATATAAAAAATCACCATAAACGGTATGTGTTTTTGATTCTTCACTATTAACGACCGACATAATTTCGAGATAATCATAAGCCTCTTTTCTTTTCGCGAGATTACCTTCACTTTCGGAGAAAAAATTCAACATAATTTGCAACTTAGAATCTATTGGCACATCTTCGGACGCCATGGCAATGCCCAATTCTTCTTTCGCCCTTTTAGAATTCCCGTGGTATCTATAATAATCATATAATGATAGCCTAACCAAACCATTTTGCGGCTCAATCTCGAGGATTTTCTCATAGGTCTCTAGGGCCTTATTTATTTCTCCAATTTCTTCGTACAACTCTGCCAATACTCCCCACAATGCCACATCCTCAGGGTTCGCATCAATCAGTCTTGTAAGCTCCATTATGGCCTTATCACTCTGCCCTATTTCAAGGTACAGACGGTGTTTTTGCATCGATAACTCCGCAGATTCGCCTATAATTTTTTCGGCAGCTTCAAAAGTAGCCAGCGCATCCTTGTTGTTCCCAAGATGCAATTGTGACTCTGCTAATGGAAAATAATACTCTGCACTATTTGGAGTGATGGCAACTAAGTTTTTGAATGATTCAACGGCCTCCTTATGCATTCCGTTGCGCTGATAGAGGTAAGAAAGCTGGAGTAAAAACCACGTATTCTGAGGGTTCAACTCTACAGATTTTTTTGACGAAGATATAGCTAGTGATGTTTGACCCTGAAACTCGTAAAGTCCACTTAATTGATAATAACACGCTGCACATTCTGGATATATTAGCGCTGCTTCGTTGAACTTGTCAAATGCTTTTTTGTAGTCTTCAATTACCAAAAATTTATTCGCTTCATGAAATAGCGTTTTGAAAATAATCTCCTGCTTGTGATCTAGCTTCTGCTTGCCCACTCCAAAACCTGAAGAGGGTTCTGAATTCGACGTTTTTTTAGCCGCACAACTTACCGTAAAAACTAAAAACAATATGTAAGCTGCTTTTCTCAACTTATAGCTTCTGTTGCGTAAAATCACCAATACTTAGATCTAGCTCACTTCCCTCAATTTCTACCTTATTACCAATCATACTGTTTTTTATAACCATGTTTTTCACGCTTGAGCTTTTTTGAATAATCGAATTCTTGATAACTGCATTCTCAATAACTGTATTTTCTCCTATTGATACATGCGGTCCTATTACAGCGTTCAATAATTGTACATTTTCCCCCACAAAACAAGGAGGAATTATTACGGAATTATCGTTAATCGCAGAGGCAGCAATGTTGTTTTCATTTTTAATAAACTCCAACACTCTTTGATTAGAATAAACGGTAGCGTCTTTGTTTCCGCAATCCAGCCACTCAGTTACCGTTCCAGGTTTGAATTTTGTTCCTTTAGACTTCATGTTTTCGAGGGCATTCGTTAATTGAAATTCCCCCTTATCCTTAATGTCATTGTCAAGCAAATACTTAAGCTCGTTTCTTAATAAATCCCCATCATTGAAATAATAAATTCCAATAATTGCAAGATCAGAAACAAATGTCTCGGGCTTTTCAATAAAATCTGTTATAGTCCCTTCCTCATTTAATTTAACGACTCCGAATGCCCTTGGATCTTCTATGCTTTTCGTCCATATAATGCCATCGGCATCCGAATCGAGTGTAAAGTCCGCTTTAAAAAGCGTGTCGGCAAAAGCAACAACTACATTTCCGACTAAAGAAGGTGCCGCGCAATATATGGCATGAGCCGTTCCTAACGCCTCGTCTTGGTGATAAATGGTCCCCTTAGCGCCGAGATTTTCGGCTATTCCAACCAAATCTTTTTCTACCTCATCTCCAAAATCCCCAATTATGAAAGCAATTTCTTCAACCGTTTCTCCACAAACTTTGGTAATATCCTCAACAAGTCTTTCTACAATGGGCTTTCCCGCAACCGGAACTAATGGTTTTGGAACGGTTAACGTATGTGGTCTAAGCCTTGACCCTCTCCCGGCCATTGGTACAATAATCTTCATTTTTTAATCCTATTTTACTCCTGTACTACCGAATCCTCCGCTTCCTCTTGAGGTGGCTGACAGTTCATTTACTACTTTAAAATTAACTTGCTCATACTTGGCAACGACCATTTGAGCAATTCGTTCACCGTCCTCAACTACAAAATCTTGATCAGACAAATTAACCAATAACACCCCAATTTCGCCACGATAGTCAGCATCAATAGTGCCTGGGGCATTAAGAACTGTTATTCCTTTTTTATAGGCCAGTCCACTTCGAGGTCTAATTTGTGCTTCAAGGCCAGCAGACAGTGCTATGAACAAACCTGTTGGTATAAGCTTGCGTCCCATTGGGCTAATCGTAATTGAATCATCAAGGTTCGCTCTTAGGTCCATTCCGGCCGATAGTATTGTCTCGTATTTGGGTAGCTCGTGCTTTGATTTATTGATGATTTCCATGCTTCTTTGTCCGGTAATTTTTCTTAATCTAGGCCTATTTACTCTTCAGCCGAAGGTATTAAATTTTTCGGTCTTTCTATGAAGATTACGACGGCTATGTATATCGCTAATAATGCCGAATGATACAGAAACATGCTGCTGGTAATACTTCCATTTGGATCAAATGGTGAGCTCATAAAATAAGCTAGAACTGCCAATCCGATGTAAAGAAATATTTTTCTCATATTGTAGGGTATTGGATAGTGTCTTTGGCCCAAAAAGTATGAGATTATCGTCAACGTTAAGTACGTAGCAAATGTGACCCAAGCGCAGGCTTCATAACCGTATAGCGGGATAAAAATATAATTGCCTGCAACCGTTATGATGGCGCCTATTGTTGCCATGTACGCACCAAACTTTGTTTTTTTAGTCAGCTTAAACCACATGTTTAAATTCCAGTATATTCCAAGAGAGAAGTTTGCTAATAATAGGATTGGAACAATCTTTAATCCCTCCCAATAGCTTTCTCCAATAAAGTATTTAAAGATGTGTAAATACAATACTACAATCAAAAACATGATTGCCACAGCAATTACAAAAAACGTCATGATTCTGCTATACATCAATTTTGACCCTTTGTCCTTTTCTCGATTAAAAAAGAACGGTTCTGCTGCAAATCGATAAGCCTGAAGAAAAATAATAATGATCATAGAAACTTTATATACCGCTCCATAAATCCCGTTTTGTATTTGAGCGTTTTCTAATGCATTAGTATGGCTTAAACCCTCAGCAATACCAGAATCATACACGATTTCTTTCAACATTATTCGATCGATAACTTCATTTATGCTCCCTGCAAATCCAAAAATAACAAGGGGCAAAGCATAGGGTAGCATTTGTTTAAATACGGTTTTATTGAACTTGAACCCACCAAAACTAAATTCCGGGATCAGCATTAGAATTTTAATCCCGCTTGCAATCATGTTGGCAATGAATACATAAGCAATTCCTATTTCAGGGTTGTAAACCGCCTGAATTAGGGCATTACTGTTGTGCTCATAATTCATTCCACAATAGACCAGGAAAAATAAAATCAAACCGATGTTCGCGATAACACTTGTTAAGTTGATAAACGCAAATCTGCCTGCACGTTCCTGGGATCTGAGTTTAGACATGGCAATGGCCGATACAGCATCCATTGCCAAAATAGCGCCTAACCACTTAATGTATTCGGGATTTGCCTGGTATTTCGTCCAGTCTGCTATTTGCTCCGTAAAAATCCAGGTGCTTGCAAGGAACAAACACGACAGTGTAAAAACGGTGACCATTGCTGTAGCAAATACCGATTTTCTGGAATTTCCATCGATTGTTGAAAACCTAAAATAGCTGGTTTCCATGCTGAAGGTTAGAATCAGCATGACAAATACCATATAGGCGTATAGTTCTGTTATCTGACCAAATTGTGCCTGGCTAAACACTTCTTTATTGGTATAAATAGGAGTAAGCAAGAAAAATAGAAACCTTCCTATCATTCCCGTCAATCCATAGATTGCCGTTTGTCCCGCTAGCTTTTTTAATACACTCATTGAAAAGGGCGTTCTCAGCCAAGAACAAAGTAACGAAAACAGAGCACCCTATATTTCTTAACGAATGTTAACTATCAACAGGGTATTATTAACTAATGAGCTCTCTATTATTCGATAATTGCGATCCAATAGTTCTCCTCTAAATATTACCCATTAGATGCCCTGATGATATCTAGAGATACATTTTTCTGATTGACTTCTTTGATTGGGCCCAAAATTAAATTTGACAGAACACTTACGTACGGGATACAGTTACAAACGCAAAAAGCCATTGCAATTCCTTTATTCGGAACTTTAGCATTTGATATGCCGGCTTGTTGTAAAAACTTTTCTTGTCCTTCTGACAATTTCCAGTGTGCAATAAATTGCCAATATAAACTGAATATGGGAATAAAAAGAAATCCTACAGCTTGTCCTGGTTCTGTAGCTAAACCCTCCGCATTGGCTATCACTTTCCAGTTTCGGTACAACAACACCAATTGCATAACAAATGCCGTTGTCAATGCTAGACCTCCAATTACAAATAAAAATACTGCAATCATTTGAAAACTCTCATATTCCCGCCAATCAATGTTGCCTATATTGGCAGGGAAATAAATAAATTCCATGTAGATTAATGTAGCCCCTCCTATAACACCGCAAGTCAATGACACGATAAGCATCCATTTCCAAACATTAAATGGTGCTTTGATATAGCTCTCTTGATAAGGCACAGATAGTTTTGCTTTC
>CAJQPO010000041.1 GCA_905480225.1 uncultured Flavobacteriales bacterium
TGAGAGATACAATAGTTAGCAATTGAGTCAGGAGAACAATAAGATTAATAGATTGAACATAGGATTAATGATTTCCTCTCTAGTCATTGCATTTTCATTACCATTTTGGCTGTTTCTTTTTTCATATGCAGTGCTTGGGCCATTGCATTATCTCACAGAAATAAGCTGGCTTAGAAAGAAAAATTTTTTCACAACAGGTAAATATGATTTTCTCCCTTTAGTTTTGGTTGCCATTATTTGGTCTGGGACTTATTTGTTCCTGTCTTTCTTTAATGATTTTCCAGCAGAAATAAAAGTGAGTTGGTTTGGAAATGATTGGCGAGAAGTTGTAGGAAATTTCAGGATAAAGATGAACCATATAGTGCTTGCGGGGCTTATAGGTAGTGTAGCAATGGCCTTTGTTTCTTCTTGGCGCAAAAAAATAATAGCATTAGTTGGAGGGTTTGGTGTTGGAGTGATATTCTCCTATCTAGATTTGGAAATATATTCACATTTAATAGGAACTTTGTTGCCCACTTTAATTCACGTTTTTCTTTTTACCGGAATTTTCATGTTATATGGGGCATTGAAGAACAATTCGAAATCTGGTCTTTTAGGAGTATTACTTTTCTTTGTGTGTGGTGCACTTTGCTTTTTAGTGCCGACATATTCTGGTACTATCGATTTTGATGCAGGCATTAATGCATACCGAAACTCTAGTTTTCATTCGTTAAATGCGGTCGTAATGAACTTTAATCAGCCCACACCTTGGAACATAGCAAATGACTCACTTTTTAATGATCTTGGCATCCAACTTCAACGATTTATAGCGTTTGCCTATACTTATCATTATTTGAACTGGTTTTCAAAAACATCTATTATAGGCTGGCACAAAACTTCTAAGATTCATTTGATTTTTACCGCTGTAATATGGGTGTTAAGTGTTTCACTATACGTATATGACTATACGGTTGGTTTAAAAGTATTATTGTTTTTAAGTATTCTGCATGTTGTTTTGGAATTTCCATTAAATGCCCATTCATTTGTTGGTGTCTTTAGGCACGTAATTCGAAAAGATTGATGAAGTACAGGAGATTGACAATAGATGAATTGAAAGAACTTGAACAAGAGTTTATCCAGTTTCTTATTTCCAATGGAATTGAAAGTAACGATTGGGAGAAAATAAAAAAAGACACTCCAAAAGAGGCGGATATTTTAGTAGATACTTTTAGCGATGTTGTGCAGCAAAAAGTGCTTGAAGGCGTTCGATACCTTGAGTATCGAGCGAAAAATGAAGCAAGGTATTTTGAATGTAATGCTGAAGAAATTAAACTTATCGCATTGACTTCGCGAGATGTTGACTTGTTGGATGTTGCTGCGATCAAGCGTGCTGTGCATAATTCAGTTAGTGGGATTGAAATTTATTCCGGTGTTAAGAAGTATGCAAAGCAAAGGGAACTAGAATTATTCAATATGATTCAGTCAGGATGTGAGATTACTGATGAGAAGTTGTTTTTGCTTTTACATAATATGCTATGAGGATTTTAATTTTAATTGTGTTGACTCTGCTGTTTAATTCATGCCATGTTGGACGATTTTTTGTTTACAATTTTGCGAACATAACGGACTACAAAAAGTTTCATAACTCCGAATTGGAGCAGTCAGATACTCCATTTAATTTTATGGTAAGTGATCGGGTGTTGAGTTTCAATTTGTCTAAGTACAGTATTTATTCTGACGTCGATTTAGACAGGTTTAATGAATTACATAAATCCGTTGCATTTGTAATCATAAAGAACGACAGTATTGTTTATCAATGGTACGGAGATAAATATGAAAGAAGCACTACTTTCACTTCTTTTTCAATGGCGAAAAGTTATGTTTCGGCTCTAGTTGGCATTGCAATTGAGGAAGGTTATATCAGAACCGTGCAGGATCCTATAACCGATTATATTCCGGAATTTAGAAATAGTGGATTCGAGAATATCACGATTGAAAATGTTCTCAATATGAGAACGGGAATTACATATAAAGAGAATTATTATTCGCCTTTTGGTAATGTTGCAATAGGTTATTATGGTCGCAATCTTGACCGGCATTTAAAGAAATTGAAGATCAAGGGAGAGCCAGGGAAGCAGTTTGATTATGTTTCAATTGCTACTCAGATATTGGGTGAGATTATTCAAAAGTCAACCGGGCAATCGTTATCTGGATATTGTGAGGATAAAATTTGGAAAAAGATTGGAACAGAGTTCGGCGCGACTTGGAGCCTAGATCGCAAAGGGGGTATGGAAAAAGCTTTTTGTTGTATTAATGCAAAAGCAGTTGATTATGCGAAAATGGGAAGGCTATATCTGCACGGTGGAGCTTGGGAAGGTAGGCAAGTAGTCCCTGCGGAATGGGTAAAGGCGTCTGTAGAAAAATCAAGTAACTCTAAAGACGATTTTTATGGATATCAATGGTGGCATTTCCCTGATTATAGTAACAAGAATAATAAAGGGATAGTTGATTTTTATATGCAAGGGCATCTGGGCCAGTACGTTTATGTGAACCCAATCAATAATACAATTGTGGTTAGACTAGGAACAAATCGAGGAGGTGTGTATTGGGATGGGTTGTTGAATGAGTTGGCAGCGACAATCAAATGAGCTTATATAAAAGTTCAATGGGGAGCTAATGCTCCCCAGAGAATGGATTAACGCCACCTTACATCCTTGTTTATCGTTGAGAGGAAGGGAGTTGAACCCTACAAACGATCGCCTTCGATCCAAACAATATTTTTGTTTAGGATTCAATGGGGAGCCAAAAGCTCCCCAAAGAAAGGATTAACGCCACCTTACATCCTAGTTTTTCGTTGTGAGGAAGGGAATTGAACCCTTCAAACGATCGCCTTCGATCCAAACAATATTTTTATTTAGGATTCAATGGGGAGCTAAAAGCTCCCCATTGAAAGGATTAACGCCACCTTACATCCTAGTTTTTCGTTGTGAGTAAGGATTTGAACCTTTTTTAGCTGCTGCCTTCAGCAACTCACATTTTTAAAGAACAAGTAAGTAATGAATACTTGAATACTTTCAAAGTTATAATTATTTACGAAGCTTTACGAATAAAGTAACAAAAATTCATAATTATTAGAGTATATGCATTAAAATAGTATATTTATTACATTTATTGTATTAAATATGGAAAATAGTAGTAATGTTTACGATATTGATAATCTGGATAGGGAAATTTTAAGTATTCTCATGGAAAATGCTAAAACTTCCTATTCTGAAATTGCCAGAAAATTAATTGTTTCTCCAGGCACCATACACGTCAGGATGAAGAAATTAGAAGATGCTAAAGTTGTAGTAGGGTCGCAAATAAATGTTGATCCTCAAAAATTGGGATATGACTTATCTGCGTTTTTAGGCGTCTATTTAGAAAAGAATTCAGCTTATGAAGAAGTTATTTATAGACTAGAGCGAATCTCAGAAGTTGTGGAAGCCTATTATACAACAGGTAATTATGGTATCTTTTTAAAGATTTTCTGTAAAAACACGAAGCATTTGTACGATGTACTGAATCACAAAATTCAGCCAATTAATGGCATTCAGAGAACGGAAACACTTATTTGTCTCGAGGTTGGACTCAAGAGGCAAATAGGTATTCAATGAGGTTTTCGGTTATCACTCTCTCTAATAAGTGCCATAATGGCACTAAAAAAGAGTATTTCTATCGAGGTATAATCAAAAAACTGACATAAAGTCATATTTATTAATGAAATGATCTTTTGGAACATCATTTGACTATTTTATTGACAGCTGTGAGTCCTTATCAAAACCAAAGTGAAAACAGCTAGAACCAAGTATAAATAGTAAAAAAAGTAAAAGATGTTACAAACAAGATTCAACAACACAACAGCGCCTCATTTCCAAGATATATTCGATGATTTTTTCGGGAAGGGAATCGGAGTCAATGAAGGCTATTCAAATGGTCCGGCCGTAAATATAATAGAGTCAACTAAGGAGTTTAAAATCCAAGTTGCTGCACCTGGACTGGAGAAAAAACATTTTAATGTAGAAATAGAGGAAAGGAAATTAACAATTTCTTCGGAGGCGGAAATTGGTAAAGTGCTTGAAGGCGATGTTTACCGAAAAAGGCAATTTTCCATTAGTAAATTTAAGCGTGTATTCACATTGCCAGAAAGAATAGATGAGAATGCCATAATAGCCAAATACAATAGTGGAATATTAGTATTGACTATTCCGAAAGTAGAAAAAGTAAAAGATTTGAAGCAAATTAAAATTAACTAATAATTCTGTTTTAAAAAGGTAGGTGGTAAATTTAAAAGGGAGGTCCTCAGATCTCCCTTTTAAAATTGAAAAAACTTATAAAGTTCCTCTATTTTCCTGTTCTCTTTCTATTGCTTCAAAAAGTGCTTTAAAGTTGCCTTTACCAAAAGACTGAGCACCTTTTCTTTGAATAATCTCAAAAAACATAGTTGGTCGATCAACAACTGGTTTGGTAAATAATTGAAGTAAGTATCCTTCATCATCCCGATCAATCAGAATTCCATGCTGTTTTAATATATCTACGTCTTCATCAATTTCACCAACTCGTTCGATCAAGTCCTCATAGTAGTTTTCTGGCACATATAAGAACTCTACTCCGCGATTACGCATTTCTGATACTGTTGCTACTATATCATCTGTTGCTACAGCAACGTGTTGCACTCCAGCGCCATTATAGAAATCTAAGTACTCTTCTATTTGTGATTTTTTCTTGCCCTCAGCGGGTTCATTTATTGGAAATTTAATCCTACCATTCCCGTTGGACATTACCTTACTCATTAAAGCCGTATAGTCTGTAGAGATGTCTTTGTCATCAAATGAAATAATTTGCGCAAAGCCCATTACTTTCCCATAAAATTCGCACCATTTATTCATTTCATCCCAACCTACGTTTCCAACCATGTGATCGATAAATTTTAAACCAACAGGTTTTGGATTATAGTGAGATTCCCATTTTTTATAACCTGGTAAAAATATTCCATGGTAGTTTTTACGTTCAATAAATACGTGAACAGTTTCACCGTAGGTGTGAATTCCAGACTTAACAATTGTTCCGTTTTCATCCTCAACGGTTGTCGGTTGCAAATAGCTTTTGGCTCCTCTTTTGGTAGTTTCTTCCCAAGCTTTTGTTGCATCGTCAACCCATAAGGCAACCACTTTGACACCATCACCATGTTTGTCTATGTGTGCATTTATTTCGCCGCCTTTTTCTAGAGTGGTGGTTAGGACCAACCTTATCTTGCCTTGCTTTAAGACATAAGAAACGCGGTCAGTCACTCCAGTTTCTAAACCTGCATAAGCCTCACTTTGAAAACCAAAAGCAGTTTTATAAAAATGAGCGGATTGTTTTGCATTTCCAACGTATAACTCAACGTAATCTGTGCCTAAAAGTGGCAAAAAGTCTTCCGCTTCAGGAAATAACTTTTTCAATCCATATTCGGTATTTTGTAAGTTCTTAAGGTCTTTTATTTCTGCTGACATATTCTGAAATTTAACGTTATTTATTAATGTTCTAACCAAGAGGTATGATAATCTCCCATATCTAAATCTAACCCTTGTTGTGTTAGTTTTAATGGCTTAAAAGTGTCCACCATAACGGCTAGTTCTTCCGTCTTCACTTGCCAATACTTCTTTCCATCGCCCCAGGGTGTGGGCCGTGAGGAATGCCTGATGGATGTAATGTTAGCATTCCCTGTTCAATGTGATTTCTACTCATAAAGTCTCCATCAACATAATAAAGGACTTCATCGGAATCAATATTGCTATGATTGTAGGGAGCAGGCACAGACTCGGGATGATAATCGTATAGTCTTGGGCAAAAAGAGCACACTACAAAAGCACTTGTTTCAAATGTTTGATGTACGGGAGGAGGTTGATGGACTCTACCCGTAATAGGTTCAAAATCATGGATGGAAAATGCATAAGGGAAATTATATCCATCCCAACCAACTACATCGAAAGGATGTGATGCATAGATGTATTGGTGAAGCATTCCTCCTTTTTTTACTTTTACTAAAAAATCACCTGTTTCGTCATGTGTTTCAAGTTCACTCGGTCTTCTTAAATCACGCTCACAGTAAGGGGAATGCTCGAGTAATTGACCAAACCAATTTCGATACCGTTTTGGTGTATACATTGGGTGATACGATTCTACGATAAAAAGTCGGTTATTTTCATCATTAAATTCCATTTGATAAATCATTCCACGAGGAACAATTAAGTAATCACCATATGAAAATTCAATATTACCCAATAGGGTTTTGAGTTTCCCAGAACCTTTGTGAATGAATATCATTTCATCACAATCTGCATTTTTATAGAAATAAGTGGTTTGAGATTGTTTAGGGGCAGCAACTACAATATGACAATCATTGTTTACCAATACAGGAATCCTACTTTCGAGAAAATCATTGGTGGGAACAGCATTAAAGCCATTCAGTGCGTACGACTTCATGTTATTCTCTACTGCTATTGTAGGCGCAACGTTAATGGATTCCAAAATTTCTTTTACTTGAGTTGGTCGTTGACAATGATATAATAGGGATGACATACCATCAAAGCCAATCGTACCAAACAATTCCTCGTAATAGTAGCTACCGTCAGGTTTTTTGAACGTTGTGTGCCTTTTGTGAGGAATTTTCCCGAGTTTGTGATAAAAGGGCATTGAGTTATTTATTTAATTGTTTATAAAAAAAGCGTTCCTAAAGTACATGCCAATTTGGACGAATTGTAAATAAAACTGATGTTCTCTTTGCGGTATCTCCCTAAAAGCTATGTTCACGCAAAGGTATCGAAAAATCAAATGTTAAAATGATGATAAAAGTCAGTTTGGTCGTAATTTATGATGGTTGAGGTTACTTGGGAAACTTGAAAAGCAAATTGCTAAGCGTGAATTTTTTCTTCAGACCGACCCAATACGCCTTTTTAAGGTTACATTTATCGCCATGCCGAATTACGACTTTGTTTTAAATTCAAAACTGCCGAAGGTTGGGACAACGATTTTCACTAAAATGTCTGCTCTTGCTCAAAAGACTGGAGCAGTTAATTTGTCTCAGGGTTTTCCTGATTTCGATGTTGATCCTCAATTGTTAAAATTAGTATCGAAATACATGGCTGCTGGTTTTAACCAATATGCGCCTATGGCAGGAGCACTTGATTTGCGGGAAGCGATTGCAGCTAAAATTGAAAGATTGTACAGTGCTCAATACAATGTAGAAAACGAAATAACGGTTACAGCAGGCGCTACACAAGCCATTTTTTCTGCGATTTCAGCGTTGATTGTTGAAGGTGATGAAGTAATAATATTTACACCTGCTTACGATTGTTATGAGCCAGCAATTGACATTAATGGAGGAAAAACAATTTTTGTGAAGCTAAAATCTCCGAATTATAAGGTGGATTGGTCTGAAGTCAAAAGACTTGTTTCGCGAAAAACAAAAATGATTATCCTCAATACCCCACATAATCCGACGGGATCTATTTGGGATAAGCAAGACATGGAAGAGCTGGCACATTTAACGAAAGGAACAGGTATTATTTTGTTAAGTGATGAGGTCTATGAACACATTATTTTTGAAAATAAAGAACATCAAAGTGTTTTAAAACACAAGGAGCTAAGAGACCGTGCTTTAGTAGTCGCTTCATTTGGGAAAACTTTTCACGTGACGGGTTGGAAACTGGGATATATCGTGGGCCCTTCCTCAATAATGAAAGAATTTAAAAAGGTGCATCAGTTCAATGTTTTTTGTTGCAACCATCCAATGCAATTGGCCATCGCATCTTATATTAATAACGAAGAAAATTATCTCCATTTAGGTTCTTTTTATGAAGAAAAGAGAAACCTTTTTAATGAGGCTGCTGTACAATCTCGATTTGATGTACTTCCTTCTTCCGGCACTTATTTCCAGTTGCTTGATTATTCGCGGATTACCAATGAAGATGATGTGCAGTTTGCTGAAAGGCTTACAGAAGAGTTCAAAATTGCTTCAATCCCTGTGTCGGTTTTTTACAATACGCCAGACACAAATAAGGTGCTTCGATTTTGCTTCGCAAAAGAAAATGAAACGTTAGAACGCGCAGGCGAAATACTATTGAAAATTTAGTAATCAGTAACCATTTTATGACGATTGCGTAATTATTTATAGTGCCATTCAACAAGGGGGTATGGAAAGATGGTTCTACCTGATCCCCAATCATTCTTAATAACAGTTATTTTTAAGGTCAAGATGGTATACTACATACATCTTTATCAATAATAATGTAAGGGAAATGGAAAAAATGAGGGGATATTTTTGTTTGTTTGGCTGCCAACTGTTACTATTTACTAATGCAATAGCACAGAAGAGTAGTGTCATAGAAGTATACTCTGAACAGGACAGCTCTTTCGCTTATTTTGTTAGGAATCATCAGCTTTTTAATGAAAGTTGGGACACTTTAGCTCAACCAAATTTTTGGAAGATAGTAATGGCAACTCACGAGGATTCCTGTATTGTAAATGTTGCTTCGACAAGACAAGTTTTATTTTCAACTTCCTACACAAACTATAAAAAGAAATCAACTGCCCAGAAAAGTTTATATAAAGACAGTATTAGAAAAGCATATTGTTTAGATTATAGCACAAAAATTTATCTGACCTCTGGAAAACGAGCATTTTATGATTTTGAAAAAGTCATGCCCTCAATATCTAAGGGTGTTGAGTTGTTTTCAGATATCCATACTGACCCTTGGTACGCGCAAGCAATACTATTGATCGAGAGTCCAGGCAAATTAGCTCGTTCTAATGCAGGGGCTTATGGTCCTTTTCAATTAATGAAAAGTGTGGCTCGTTCTCATGGGCTTAAAGTAAATAAACAAATTGATGAAAGGAAAGATTTTGATAAATCCGCTAAAGGTGCAGCAAGTCTTTTGACAAAAACCTGTATTCCTGCTGCAAAAAGAATTTTAACAAAACATCAATTGGAATATTGCGAAGATGACTTGTGGTTTAAATTATTTGTATTGCATATTTATCATGCTGGTGCAGGTAATGTAAATGGTTTATTGACTTCCATTAATGTCAAAAGTGGCGGGATGGGTTTGATAAAAACAATGTGGCAGAGTGAGTGGGGTGGGTTTAAGAATGCCTCTCAGAACTATTCTCAAGTCGCGCTAGCGACGATGATTATTCTGAATGATATCGTTGAAGAAAAGTCAAAATATATTTATGAGTGTTACACGACTCATGAATAGTTCATTAACATTTGCATTGATTCAATCTGATTTGGTTTGGGAAAACCCCCAAGCAAACCTTTTGCACTTTGAACAACTTTTGAATTCTTTAACCAAAAGCGTAGACGTGATTGTTCTTCCTGAAATGTTTACGACAGGATTTTCAATGAGTAGTGAAAGTTTGGCAGAAAAAGTCAATGGTTCTACAGTTGACTGGATGAAGTTGTTTGCTGAAAAAAAGGATGCCGTAATAGTAGGAAGTATTATTATTTGTGCCGACAATAAATATTACAATCGTTTGCACTGGGTGTGTCCAGATGGAACGGTTTCCTTTTATGACAAGAAGCATCTGTTTAGTATGGCCAACGAGAATAAGCACTATGAATCTGGAACAAAAAGGCTAATAATAGAATATAAAGGATGGAAATTTTGCCCTTTGATTTGTTACGATCTTAGGTTCCCTATTTGGAGTAGGAATGATTGTGACTATGATTGCCTCATTTATATTGCAAATTGGCCTTCAACCAGAATAGGGGCGTGGTCTATATTGCTTAAAGCCAGAGCCATTGAAAATCAGTGCTACGTGCTCGGAGTTAATCGAATTGGAATGGATGGTTCAGGGATAAATTACAACGGTGGGACAGTAGCGATCGATGCAAAGGGACAAATTTTGACATCTGTCGAAAATGAATCTTCAGGAATTGCAATTTTTGAGGTGGATAAAGAGTCGCAAAGAAAATTCAGGGAGAAATTCCCCGTTTTATTGGATCGAGATGACTTCGAATTGAATTAAATAGAAGTTTTATTCCTTATCAATTTCCCAATCTTCTACTAAGTTCCAATTAGACCTTACATTGATTGATTTATCAAAGTTGATTACTCGCTCAGGGAACAATTTCGCATTGTAGTCACCCGTGTCCCATTGATTGTTAAAATTATTATCATGAATAAGTCTGACATTGTATTTCCCAGGAAGTAATTCGTCAAAATTTATTGCTTGTGCACCATAAAAGCTGTCAGAAATACGAATTAATTTACCTTTTGGATCCAATAGTTCCAAAAACATATTTTTTTTATTGTTGGTAATAATGTTGACGGTAAGAAATCCCAAGTAATTTTCTTTAAATGTGCTGACTTGAATAGTAGTTGAATCTATTGCTCTTCCAGTAGCATCGATAATACTTGCTGAATCAAGCCTGAGGGTATATTTTGAGTTAGGCTCGTAATTACCGTTTACCGTCATTTGATAGGGGTTTTGAGTATTAATTGATAAAGTTATGGGCATCCTCGTGCTGTCCTTCATTAAATCGATATCCTCCGATAAGTACTCGGAAACAGGCTCGTTAAAGTTCAATTTCAAATCTTCTAAAGCTTCAAATCCTTTCGGTAAAAATTTCAATTTAAATTCAGTTGGCTTTTTAGAAAGTGAAATGGAAATGGTGTCTTTAGACCCATCAAATTGCAACAAAGAGAATTTAGTTTTTTTTAGTCGATTATTGGTATAAATAGACAAGCTGTCTCTTTTGCTGTTCCAAATATATTTTGATCTGTTGCTTGTTTCTAAAGGTCGAAACCTCTCAATATTTACCCCTTTATTGAAAATCACTTTTGCGCATCCATTGGTAAACCCTACCTTTTTTATAACCGTGATGTTTTTTGATTCCGGATAAAAGGCATAAAGCTTAATCATTGAGGCATTGGAATCAACCTTATCAATAACAATGGGTTCTTTTAAAAACCAATTCCTTCTGATTGTTCATCGTATTTGTAATTCCCATTTTCATCGGTTAATGCGATTGTTTTGTAGGTCCCCTCCTTGATATTCTCAATGGAAAACCATCCAGCACTATTGGTTATCCCGACGTAATTGGGTTGGGAGAAATAAGGGACGGAATCACCTAAGGTTTTGTATAAACCAACTATTGCTCCTTCAAGAGGAATCCCTTGTTGTGAACTATAGACGGTCCCTCTTAGTTCTAGAGAATCGATGAACGCACCTGTTGAAAACACATATTTAAAGTTTTGCAATTCATTTCCTTCAGCGATGTCCTTAATTGCATTGCCAAAATTAATAGTGTACGTGGTGTTTTTTTCAAGTTCGGAATTTAATTCGATATAGAGTTTTTTACCTTTTACTTTGAATTGAGGTAGTGTTGATACTCCTGGATTAATTGAAATCGTTTTGGTTTGGTCCAGTTTGAAATATTCATCAAATACCAGAAGGGCTCCTTTCGATGCGAAGTTGACACTATAATTTGCAGGATGTACTCGGTCTTGATCTAATACAGGGGGATATTGGTCTTTAGCTCCGCCAGTTAACGGTGCTATTTGTGCACATGAAAAACAGAATAAACTAACAGCAAAAACGATAAGTATTATTCCCAGTTTCATAGCGTATCGGAAATGATTTGGCAAATATTCTCTAATCCAGCGGCATCTGTTGTATTAAAATAATCCAATTGATTTGAGTCAATATCTAATATTGCAATGACCTCTTTGTCTTGGAATACCGGGATTACAATTTCAGATTTTGATTCTGCACTACAGGCAATATGACCCGGGTAATTGTCAACATTATCCACAATAATGGTCTTGCCTTGTTCCCAACAAGCACCACAAACACCTTGACCTTTTTTGATTCGAGTGCATGCAATGGGGCCTTGAAACGGTCCAAGAATTAATTCTTTGGGTGTGTCTACTAAATAAAACCCTACCCAAAAGAAGTCAAACTCTTGCTTCAACGCAGCACTTACATTAGCTAAGTTGGCATATAGATTTTTCTCATCACTAATTAAGGCACCTAATTGTACACTTAATTCGCCGTATTTCTGAGCTAAGTTTGACGTTTTAGTTATAGTTAACTGCTTTACCATATTAAGCGCCCGCTAAAGTAGCAATACTAATTTTAATGCCATTCACTTTGTTTAAAACATTGCAACAAGATTCAATGGTCGAACCAGTTGTGATCACATCGTCTACTAATAAAACATGCTGATTGCTTAACGATGTTGTTGACGAAAGGGAAAATATGTCATTGACATTTTGCCATCTATCTTGTCTGGACTTATTGGTTTGAGTGGCATTATTTACCTTTCTAATAATCGCTTTCTCCAATACGTCGATATTTAAAACACTAGCAATGCCGAGCCCCAAGTAATAACTTTGGTTATACCCTCTTTTTTTCTCTCTATCTGGATGCAATGGAACTGGAATAATAACATCAATATCGTTTAAGTCTTCAAAAGACTTCAATTTGATTCCAATTAAACTGCCCAAAAATTCACAGAGCTCTATTTGATTTCCGTATTTCATTGATTTCAAAATCTTTTGAACCTTTCCTCCTTTTTGGTAGTAATATAAGGGAAGGCAGGTGTTAAATTTTGTTCTTCCTGTTAACAGTTTTGCAGTAGGATTCGTTGTGTCTGCTGAATAAAAAAGTTCCGGCAGTTCGTTTTTACATTGTAGACAAATGAATTTTTCTTGCTTATAAAGGGAACTGTTACATGTAATGCAATAATTGGGGAAAATGAGAGTGATAAAATCGCGTAGCATAATAAATTGATACCGGACTGTTAATTTCTATGTACTCAGGACAATAATATATTGAATTATGGCATTACTTTTGAATTAAATTAACGTATTATGACAAATTCTTCATTTTCAGAGAACCCACCAACTTCTTCATCAAAAGAAAGCAAAAAGAGAGACCCGCTGTATATAACGTTAATTATTATTCTGATTGGAGCCCTGTCTTTATGTGCTTATCAATGGAGTCATTTTAGTAATCTGAAGCAGGTGTGTGCCATTGAAAATCAAAACCTCAATTCTTACATCAAAGAAATGGAAGCGGATCTTGGATCTAGTGGCCTTGACTTGATGTCTACTGACCTTAGAGAAAATTTACAAGCAATGCTTGAGCAAATGGACACGCTGCAAACGGATAACCAGGACATGTTGGATAGTATCAGGGGTCAAAAGGAAAGAGTAACGGCTTTGATGGTTGAACTGGAGGATATGCGCAAGAGTGGAAAGAGAGACGCTAGAACGATTTACAAACTCCGCAAAGAAACAGAAACTCTGAGAAAAGTAATGCGCTTTCAAGTCCATAAAATTGACTCCTTAAACAAAATGAATATACAATATCGTGGAGAAATTGAAGATCAGTTAGCCACCATCAGTTTAAAGGATAATAAAATAAAGGACCTGACAGATGTGAAAGATGGATTGGCGGAAAAGGTAAATATAGGTTCTCGTTTAATGACTTCAGGGGCTAAAGCAGATGCGCTAAGAGTGAGGTCTTCGGGTAGCTTTAAAGAAACGCCTCGGGCAAAGAGTACGAACATGATAAGAGCATGTTTTACAATAATGGCTAATCCTATTGCAGTGGCTGGAGATAAAATCATATATATGAGGATTATCTCCCCAGAAGGCGGTGTTTTAAATGATGGTAATCCAGAAATGTTTGGTATCGATGGGGGGCAAATGGAGGCCAGTGTCAAAAGAGTGGTGAATTATCAAAAAGAAAACATGGACTTATGTATTTTCTACGATGTAGAAAATGCCATTAATGCTGGGGAGTATATTGTTAAAATATTCTGTGAGGGAGCGGAAATCTCATCTACGGCTTTTTCACTTAAGTAAATCTACTTGTACTCTTTTATTTCTGATTCTAGCCTTTAGAAAAAGGCACGCACTTGTATTCCTCCAGAGTGAATTGCCTGATTGCTAGTTGATTTTCTACCGAGATAATTAAGGCTGACCTGGAGGTTGTTTGCGAGTGTTCTTTGAAAATTAACAGTCCATGTAAAATTACTTCCATTTTTTAATCCATTTAACATTTCAAATCCTAAAGAAGAATTCACATCGCCATCGAACTTAATTGCAATGTAATTCACCAGCACGGTCAATGAACCTTTTGTTGCTTTATTCAATCTTAATTCAGCACCAAAATCGATAATCTCTGCAACCTCTCCGCCAAGATCAATGGTATTTTCCTTTTTGGTAGTTTCATTAAGTATTGAAACACGAAAAGAGGTGTTTGGTTGGTAGGAGAATTTTGGTTTAAGACTAAAAACATTGAGGAGGTAGTTTCGACCAGTTGTATAATCGGAAGAATTACTTTTACTACCTATTTCCTGAAAGGAAATGAAGGTAAATTTTCTATTCAAGTTCCACCTGATACGCAACTCATGTTGGTTAATGCTCCGAGAATCGAAACCAGATGTAAGAAGAGATTTACCATCTACTTTTTTGTAAGTATAATCCAATCCAAATTTTGGATTGCTTCGATTGTAGAAAATGGTATTTCGAATTGATGAATTTAATGCAACAAGTGCGGACTCATTAATTGAAGTAATAAAGGGGTTGTAAGCTGTATTTCCAGATTCCTCATTGGTTTTCCGATCTATTCTCAAAGAAGATTGGTTGCTGAAATGACATAGAAACTTACGTAACCCTTTTTTTTGCTGCCATATGGCAGACGGTCTTAGATTAAGAATTTGATTAAATTGATTCGTGTACGTTTTTATGTATTCATTGGTTGGCGTAAAAACTCGAATATAATCAGCTTGATCAGGAAAGGCAGAAATTTCAAATTCATTGATTTCTTTGACTCCATTATCGTTGTAATCGTTCCAGGCATAAATACCTTGTCCTGCTTGAACCTGTACATATGCGAATTGCTTTTTTAACTCTTGACCCGAACCAATTTCATAGAATGTTGAGCTCGATATGAAGCCTTTTAAAGCTTTGAGTGAATATTCTACTCTTCCCAGTAGCGTCTCGTCTGGTAAGACACTGGTAACAGAATCATTCACAATTTTTAACGTGCGGTACTCGAATCTTGTTTTGAATTTATGTTTAGCGTTGTTTTTAAGGCCAAGAGTAATGCCGTAATGCTCAGAAGTTGTTGCAGGGCTCAATACATTTGCATACCTAAGTTTGTCGGATCTTTGGCGAAAATAGATTTCAAATTGGTTTGAATTTTGATTTCCGATTACATTTGAGACGTAGCCTTTCCAATCGTAAAATTGATAGCTATTACCTAATAACGAATCGGTTTGATCAAAATAAAATTTATTTTGCTCAAATTCGTCAACAAAGCCTATTCTCAGCCAATTGATATCCTGAGATAAATCTGATTTATGCCTGAAGAAATTCGTCGTTTCAAAGCCCGAAGTTTGAGTTAATACTCCTCGGTATTTAATTTTAGTTCCGTTTTGATTAATATTTAGTTCTCCTCCATTCATTCTTCCTGAGAATTCTTTGATGGATTGGAATGTATTAAAGAAATAACGCACCGATCCAACCCCCATTTTTTGAACCCCTATATTTCCTTTACCCATGATTTGATCACCGGTCAAATCTTTACCCAAAAGGTTCCAGTTTCTTTCAAATTCAACGAGCCTGTAGCGTTCAATACTGCTAAATTCTGCAGATCTATATTCTGCATCAATTTTATTAAGAAAGATCCAGCCTGTTGAATCACTCGAAATGGGTTTTCGTGTATTCCAATGACCTTCAAAACCATAACCTACATTGTCTTGGGAGTTAAGAGATGAAAACGTATTGACGTCTTTATTAGATAACGCACCTTCAAAACCCAGTTTGGTATGCTGTGAAAAATTATAAGACGTTCCCAAGACAACCATTTGTCTTTTTTGAGGAGGAACAAGAATAATAATAGGTTCGAAATTACCATTAAGCACCGTTTCGCCAGCAACTGTGTCTGGCTTTACCCATTTATACACTCTTCCGAAGGAAGTGAAATCATCCAAGACATAATTACCATTTCCTTGTCCCACCTCTGTAAAGCTCAGTTGAAAAAATGCACTGTCTTGGTTCGTGCTATACACATAAATATTACTGTACCCGAGGCTATCTATTTTTTTGTAGAGTGTTAGGTCGGTTGAATATCCAACGCTATCAATACCAGGACTATATGCCGAATTAATATTGTCTCCTGCTAAGCTTAAAAGAATTTTTTGTTCATCAGAAAGTGATTGTTGAAGCGGTTGATTTTTGCTATCCTGCTCAGAATAAACCTGAAAACCAACCCCCCATTTATCTTTCTGATAATCGGATGAAAATTGAAATAGCGAACGGGCATAGTTTTTATCTGAGTATTGAAATTCAACGATAATTCTTCGGTCTTTAGTAATCAGATTTTTGGGTGTAAAAGTAATTTCTGCTGTATTGTAGTCAACGGTGTAATCGTTGGACTGTCCGCGCGTTAATAAGCGTCCATCAATGAAGACGCGTTCTGTACCAGAGAGCACAATAATAAAGCGTTCTCCATTATCGCCGATCAACTTGTAAGGCCCTTGATTTCCTTCTTGACCCTGCACGATATTCCTCGAAAACTTACCTTTTGATAACGCAAGACTTGAAGAAACTTTCCAAAAATTATTTTTTAAATCGGTCTCCATTAGATTGGTTTTAAAAGAAATTCCTTGTGCTTTCTTTTGATAGGAGAGGAAGTAGCTTTTAGGGCGCCTTAACCAAAAATCTCCGGCTGTTAGTTTCGATTTTGTATTAAACAACTGAATGTATGCTTGGTCAAAATCTTGCAGTTGTAAGGTGTTTCCTTCTGGTTGTATGGGTATATTATCGTCGGTGATGGATGCTAAAATGTTAATGTCATCTGAAACTTTTCCATTTAGCTGCAGGCTTAGGTTAGAGTTGACTCCGAGGTCTTGATTGTTTCCGAAGCTAATTCCTCTTGAAATACTTCCCGATTTATTCAAGGATGAGAAGCCAAATAGATCGGTATTTGATTTGTCATTTGCCGTCCAATTGAAAATTTGGTCTGGTGTTTCCAAATTCGATTCAATTCGATTGGTATCTTTTTTACGGTATGTTCTGGTTAAATCTATTTTTAAAGTTCGATAGTGTAATTCGATAGTGGTGGGTAGATCTCCGCGCCATAGTAAATGCTTTGAGTGTGCATTGTAACTGTACTTCTTGGTGTTGACAATCTCCCCGTTTATTGCAATTTCTAGTGTATTAATTGCGATAATATTGGTGTCAAGTAAAATGCTATCGGTAGTAAGAGTCAATTTTTTACGGACTACATTGGATTGGCACAGGCTACTATTTGCGACGAAACCGCATAAATAAACGACGAAAGCTATGTAAATACATGATGTATGCAATGTTCAGAATCTGTTGCCAGTGTAAATACGAATATATGGGTTAAAAAGTATAGTTGTCGCAAGACTTTTAGGCAATTTTCAACCTTCAAGTATGTCACTAATATTATTATATTTGCACGGTTATTAAAGCTAGTGAGCAAATAAATTTTATATGAAGAAGTTACTGCCTGTTCTTATTACGTTAGCCCTGATTACGTCCTGTGGTGGTCCTGAACCCGTAGTGGAAGAAGGAGAGAAAATGGTTGAACTTAAGGGATTTTACACACACAATGATGTAAAAGAGAAGATTTACGCTGGTGGAATGTTTAGAATGAACGAGGTTGAAGATTTTAAAAATCTTTACCCCCACAGCTTAGTGGATGTAGTATCTCATAGAATTGCAAATCAAGTATACCAAGGCCTTCTAAAATTCAGTCAAGAAACACTTGAAATAGAGGGGAATATTGCTTCAAATTGGGAGATTAGTGAAGATGGTAGAACGTACACTTTTCAGATAAGAAAAGGAGTGTTTTTTCATGATGACCCTTGTTTTCCTGAGGGAAAAGGCAGAGAGGTAACTGCGGAAGATGTTAAGTATTGCTTCACTAAACTATGCGAATTCGGTGGGAATAATAAATTGTTCGGAATGTTTCAAGACCGTGTGGTAGGGGCGAATGAATATTATGAGAACACAAAAAATGGAAGCGTAGAAGATATCTCAGTCAATGGTATTCAGGTTACTGGAGACTATGAAGTAAAAATCATGTTGGAAAAACCATTTGCGGCATTTGAAAAAGTCGTCGCTCACAACTGCTGCTGGATTTTTCCAAAAGAAGCAGTTGACAAGTATGGAAATGAAATGAGAACACATTGTGTGGGTACTGGACCATTTCAAGTGCTTGAAGTGGAAGAAGGTAAAAAAGTATTATTAGAGAAAAATCCTTCTTATTGGGGGAAAGATGAATTTGGGAACTCATTGCCTTATTTGGACTTAGTTAAATTCACTTTCGCAAAAGAAAAGAAAACAGAGCTTTTGCAGTTTAATAAGGGAGCACTTGACCTCATGTTTAAATTACCTGTAGAAGAAATGGGTACAGTAATGGGTAGCGTTGACGATGCCCAAACTGGTAAAGGTTTGAAATATCAATATCAGTCAATACCAGCATTAGGTACGCAATATTATGGATTTCTGCATACTGCAGATTACTTTAAAGATAGGAGAGTCCGTCAAGCTTTTAACTTGGCAATAGACCGTGATAAATTGATTGATTACACACTGCAAGGAGAGGGGCATCCTGCAACACACGGTTTCGTTCCACCAATGGAAATTTATGATATTAAAAAGGTTAAGGGTTTTGATTTTGATGTGGAAAGAGCCCAAGCACTGATGACTGAGGCTGGTTATCCAGGAGGTAAAGGGTTCCCCGAAATAACATTATTTTTCAACGAAGGTGGTCAGACCAATACCATTGCTGCGCAAGCCATTAGAAATATGATAGAAGAGAATCTAGGTGTAACCTTGAAAATGGAAAGGATGCAGTTTTCTACTCTTATTGAGCAGTTTACTACTGGAAAGTGTGAAATGTGGAGAACTGCCTGGGTCGCTGATTATCCAGATCCTGAAAATTTCTTAAAGCTGTTTTATGGAAAAACAGTACCATTAGGGGAGAACGAAAGTTCGTTCCCAAATGCCCACAGGTATAATAACCCTCAGTTTGATTCAATATTTGAATTGGCGTTAGCGGAAATGGATCCAGAGGAACGAAACAGGTTATACGTTGCTTGCGATCAATTGCTTATTGATGATGCTGCATTCATAAGTCTGTATTACGATGAATACATCCGGTTATTAGGGTTAAATGTTAGAAATTTCCCTCAAAATGCGATGGAATACCGTGACATGACCGAGGTTTTTCTATCGAAAGAAAAAAAGAAATAAGTAGAGTGCTTACAATGACTTAAGGGGCGATTGCCCCTTTTTTTATGGAGAAACTTCTTTTGAAGTAACAAAAATATGTGTAAAAATGAATGAATGGTTCGGTTATTGTTTGCTTAAGTTTACTCAATTTTACACTTGAAAAAATCATTTCAATGAAGCAATTTATCTCACTTATTTGTCTTATTACGTTTCTTACATTAGTTGGATGTGTACCGGCTCGTAAATACGAAGAACTAGAAGCGAAGTACAACAAGTCTCTTGCTGATGCAGAGCTATTTAAAACAAAATCTCAAGATTGTGAGGCAGAAAAGCTAGAGATTGAATCTGAACTTACCGAGCTCAAGAAAAAGCATACAATTGTGTCTGAAGACCTGGCCAATTTAGAGCGGTCTTATAAAGAAACGCTTCGGCAATATGAGGAAATTAAGGAGAATCATAAGATATTAAAAGATCAATATGACGCTTTGTTAAAACTTTCTGAGCGAGAGAGTCAATTGCTTGGAAAGGAGCTGGATGCTGCGAGACTGGAATTGCAGAAGAAAGAGGATGAATTAAATAGGCTAGCGACAGAATTGAATCAAAAAGAAAATCGGCTTGCACAGTTGCAAACGGACCTTGAGGCAAGAGAGAAACGCGTTAATGAATTGGAAGAAATAATTTCTAAAAAAGATGCCGCAGCGGAGGCATTAAGGCAGAAAATTGCTGATGCCCTTCTAGGATTTAAAGATAAAGGTTTAACTGTCGAGGAAAAAGATGGTAAAGTATATGTCAGTATGGAGGCAAAATTGCTTTTTGCTTCTGGCAAAACAGATGTAGGATCTGAAGGCAAAAAAGCCATTGTTCAATTAGCAAAAGCTTTAGAAGGTCAAGATGAAATTGATGTACTTGTTGAGGGGCATACGGATACAGATGAAATGCGTGGTTCTGGACATCCAAAGGACAATTGGGAATTGTCTGTTTTGAGAGCAACAGCAGTTGTGAAAATAATGACTTCAAGTAGCTCTATTGACCCTAAAATATTGACGGCTGCCGGACGAAGTAAATTCATACCAGTTGGGGAGGATAAAGCGAAAAATAGAAGGATTGAAGTAATTTTAATTCCAAAATTAACAGAACTTTTTGAAATCATATCCAATGATTAATAGACTTTCTTGACTGGACGAGTGTAGATAGCTTCAGGCGAACAACCTCTTGAATACCTCTTCTATTTTACGAACTTGAACGACTTCTATCTCGTAATCTTTTTCATTCAAACCTTTATTGTTGGCAGAAACTATTATTTGTCGATAGCCTAGTTTTTGGGCTTCAAATATTCGCTGATCTAAACGAGATACGGGTCTTATTTCTCCTGATAATCCAACTTCAGCAGCAAGACAGGTATTCTTGGCAATTGGAAGATCTACATTCGAGGATAATACTGCACAAACTACGGCTAGATCTATGGCAGGATCATCTACCTTAATGCCTCCAGCGATATTTAAAAAAACATCTTTTGACCCTAATTTAAAACCGCATCTTTTTTCAAGAACTGCCAATAACATGCCCAGGCGTCTTAAATCAAACCCAGTTGCAGAGCGCTGGGGAGTTCCATATGCGGCCGTACTAACCAACGCCTGAATTTCTATGAGCATGGGGCGCATTCCTTCAAGCATCGATGCAATGGCAACACCACTTAATTCTTGGTCATTGTTACTGATTAATAATTCGCTAGGATTTGAGACTTCTCGCAATCCGGACCCTTGCATTTCGTAAATTCCTAATTCATTAGTAGATCCGAATCGGTTTTTTACGGATCGGAGCAGGCGATATACATGATTGCGATCTCCTTCAAATTGTAGAACTACATCAACCATGTGTTCCAAAACTTTTGGACCTGCAAGGGTTCCATCTTTAGTAATATGTCCAATAAGGAATACAGGAGTGTTGGTACTCTTAGCAAAACGCAATAGCTCAGAAGTGCATTCTCTAATTTGAGAGATACTTCCAGGAGAAGAATCCAGGCTTTCTGAGAAAAGCGTCTGAATAGAATCTATAATAAGCAGGTCAGGATTTATTTCTTTTATTTGTTTCAGTATTCTGTGTGATGATGTTTCGGCTAATATGACACAATTTTCATTGTCAATACCAATGCGATCTGCGCGCATTTTTATTTGTTGTTCTGATTCTTCACCAGAAACATAAAGTGTTTTTAACGTATTTTTTTTAATGGCTATTTGCAACATGAGCGTTGACTTACCAATGCCAGGTTCGCCACCAAATAGAATCATTGAACCAGGTACTAATCCTCCCCCCAAAGCACGGTTCAGCTCGCTGTCTTTTAAATTAATTCTTGGGTGCGCTGCAGAATCTATTGATTTGATTGACACCGGCGTTGCGGTATTGGTAAAATCAACTAATCCTGGTAAAGTTCCTTTATTAGGTTTACTAATTACCTCTTCGATAAATGTATTCCATTCATTGCAAGCTGCACATTTTCCAACCCACTTGGGTGATTCACTGCCGCAATTTTTACAAAAATATGTTGTTTTAACTTTAGCCAATTACTGTTTTATTTTAACGTCTGAAACTTTTAATTTAACGTTGATTGCAAATAATGAAAAAAGGCCAAATACGACGAGGAATACGGTTTGGACCACCCACATTAAAATAGCAAAGCTGGAAGCTTCCACCGCATCGTGTTCGCCATATACTAAAGCTGCAGTAACAAAAATAGGATAGAGGCCGATTCCCCCGGGTGTTGCAGCTATTGCAACTGCTCCAACAATAAAACACGACAATAAAGTGTCCATTGAAATGTCACTAACGCCATTTACACCTTGGGCGCAAATCCAAAACATCAGAACGTAACAGGACCAGATAAAAACGGTATGCACCAGGTATAGAAATTTCTTTTTTAAAGTGAAAACAGTTTTTATCCCAGACCATAATCCTTTCATTTTAATAATGAACCAAGATTTAATTTTTTTAGAAATTACAATCGCAGAGACACTTAAAACGCCTATCGATCCAACAACAATATACAACCATGGAATTGAACTGCCATTATCAGCGTTAGGGTTGGTCGTCATCGCTTCAATGGCTTCTTTTCCTACTAAGAAATAAGTCGCAAATGTTAATATTGCAAGCATAATTAGATCTATAACGCGCTCTGCTACAATCGTTCCAAATACTGTTTCAACGGGTAGGTTTTCTTTTTTTGAGAAAAATCCTGCTCTTGCGAACTCCCCAGATCTTGGAATCGTTAAATTGATGATGTACCCTATCATCACAGAGTGGTACATATTGGATACCTTCGCATTATAGCCTAATGGTTCTAGCATGTATTTCCATCGATACGCTCGACTAAAATGACTCAACCAAGCAACGACAATTGATAAAAAAACCCACAGATAGTTAGCACTTGCGAAGGCATAAGGAATGTCTTCTTTTTGTTCTGATGAAAGGGTAGAATAGAAATACCAAGTTAAATAAACACCTATTCCCAGAGGTAGTATTACTTTAAGTAGTTGTATCAGCTGATTCTTCAAAACTTATGTGAGAAGATTAGAAGAAGTTTCTGGGAATATCATGGTTGGTTTAAAGGTTTTCGCTTCATCAAAATCCATATATCCGTAGCCAATAATAATCACAACATCACCAACTGCAGCTTTGCGGGCCGCTGGACCATTGAGGCAAATTGTACCGGATGATCTTTCTCCTTTAATAACATAGGTTTCTAAGCGTTCTCCATTATTGGAATTTACAATCTGAACAAATTCGCCTTCAATGATATTTGCTGCATCCATTAGATCTTCATCAATGGTAATGCTTCCAATGTAATTCAATTCTGCCTGAGTAATTGAAACCCGATGTATTTTGGACTTTACGACCTTTATTTGCATGCCGCAAAAGTATTAAAATATCTCGACGTTATCAATAAGCCGAACTCCACCTACTTCGGCGGCAACAAAGGCTCTTGCATGTTGCGCATCACTCCATTTTTCAATTGGGGAAAGCGTCCTCGAATTAGCGATTATTAGGTATTCTAGTTTCGTATGTTGCTCTAATTGGTTTATTGCTTGCTTTTTTAGTGCATCCAAATTGGATTTTTGAAAACGGGATTTAATTAGGTTTAATGCCTTTGATAATTCCAAAGCGGCAGGAATGTCTTTTGTGTCGAGTTGACTATTTCTACTACTAAGGGCGAGGCCATTTTTCTCTCTGACCGTTGGGCAGCCAACGACGTCAATGGGGAGATTAAAAAATCGTACTAATTGTTGAATAATAACAAATTGCTGATAATCTTTTAGGCCAAAAAAGGCCTTTTCGGGTCGGACAATTTCAAATAAACGCTTAACCACATGCACAACTCCATTGAAGTGCCCAGAACGAAATTTGCCTTCCATATATTGATCAAGTCCTGCAAAATCAAATTCAAAAGGAACTTCATCTTGGTATATTTCATTTTCAGTTGGCGCAAAAACAAGGTCGCATTTAGCGGCTTCTAATTTACTGACATCCATCTTTAAACTTCTGGGATAGTGGTCGAGGTCTTCTGCTTTATTGAACTGTTTTGGATTAACAAAAATGCTACAAACTGTAAAATCTGTTTGTTCTTTTGATGATTTGATGAGGGATAAATGGCCTTCGTGTAGCGCTCCCATGGTCGGGACAAACCCAATAGTCAAGCCTTTACTCCTGCAAGCAGAGATGATTTGTTCGAGTTGAATCGTCGAAGAAATTACCTTGGTTCTCATTTGGTTTACAAATTTGAAAGCGCCAAAACTAGCCTAAAGTATTGAAATTACGGTTTTTTTTCTATATTTTTGTACCCATTTTTATTTAAGGAGAATACTTATGCAACAGAAACGTGTGTTATACGTCTCGCAAGAGATTCAACCATTTTTACCGGAGTCAGAAATAGCAAAAACTGTCAGAAAGGCTCCGCAAGGGATCAAGGAGGCAGGGAAAGAAATCAGGGTATTTATGCCCAGGTTTGGATGTATTAATGAGAGGAGGCATCAATTACATGAAGTAATTCGCCTTTCAGGAATGAACCTTATCATTGATGATGCGGATCATCCGCTCATTATCAAGGTGGCTTCTATTCAGGCTGCTAAGATGCAGGTATATTTTATTGACAATGAAGAATATTTTAAAAGAAAAGCCGTTTTTGGTTCAGATGAAGAAAAGTTCTTCAAAGATAACGATGAGCGAGCCATTTTCTTTTGTAGAGGAGTTGTAGAAACAGTTAAGAAGTTGGGATGGTCTCCTGATATCATTCATTGTAACGGATGGATGACTGGTGTGCTGCCCCTTTACTTAAAGAAGTTTTATCATGACGACCCACATTTCGCAGATGCAAAAGTGGTTTATTCCGTTTATGAAGAAGGGTTTGATGGTACACTGGATAAAAAGATGCCAAAAAAATTAAAATTTGATGGTTTTTCAGAAACTGATTTGGAATTAATTAAAAGTCCATCATTTGCCAACATTAACAAGTTGGGAGTTGAATTTTCAGATGGCGTAATTCGTGGTTCTAAAACTATTAATGAAGAAGTAGAGCAATTTATCGAAAAATCGGGTAAGTTGGCTCTTGACTACCATGACGAAGAAGGAATGGTAGATGCCTATAACGGATTTTATGATCAAGTGCTCGAAGGAGCTTCGGTGCTCGCTGACTAAAGGAAAAATGAGTAAAAGAAATATTTGTAATATGCGGAAGGCTAATCGGTTTTCCGCATTATTTTTGGGGGTTATTCTAGCTTGTGTTAGTTGTAAGAAAGAAGAGGGAGATTTGGGTTTACTTGTTCAGCCGCAAGAGGACCGATTGAATATTGTGGTTTCAGATACATCGACGATTCGCGCTTTTACTATTCTAGAGGATTCCTTGCGATCGGATGAATATCTTGTTGATTTGTTAGGAAGTTATGTTGACCCTACCTTTGGTCTTACATCTGCCAGTATTTATACCCAGATAAGGATGGAATCAGAAGTTGTGGATTTTACATCGGTATCTGGATCAGTAGCTGAAACGGTAGTAGACTCTATTTATCTATATCTGGATCTTAATGGCAATTACGGCACCTTAGACCCGCAAACATTTGAAGTTTATAGGATTACCGAAGACTTATACCTTGACAGCAGTTATTATTCTAATTCTGTACTCACTAATGATGGAATTGATTTGGTAGAAGTTGGTGCGGGAACAATTGTCCCGGATCCCTTTAATTTCAGTACCGTTGATGGCAATTTAATTAATCCTGTTCTTAAAATTAAGTTGGCAAACACTTTAGGTGACGCTTTGGTAGCCGAGTCGGGTGGGGGGAATTTGGCTGACAATGCGGCATTTACAGATTGGTTCAAAGGTTTATATATCAGAGTAAGCAATACTTCTCAGTCGAGTGGTGAAGGTTCCATCCTTTATTTAGATCTCTTGAATAGTTATTCTAGAATGTCTATGTATTACCGTTATACTTTTCCTGGAGAAGAGGATACCTTGAAATTCAACTTTAATATAAATACAAGCTGTGCAAGATTTAATAGTGCAGATCATGACTACACAGGGACTGTAATAGAGTCTCAGCTTTTAGATACTACTCAAGGAGATGAAACCATCTATTTGCAATGTATGTCAGGAGTTAAGTCTAAAATAACGTTGCCATTTCTTCGTGAACTTCCAGACAGTATAGTGGTTAATAAAGCTGAACTTGTTTTACCCTATGATTATTTTGAAACGGATCCTTACTTTCCGCACGTGCAATTGTACCTTTTAGGAATCGATGATGAAGGAGCCTCTTATTTTCTTGAAGACTTTTTTGAAGGAGAAACACTTTATGGCGGTGTCAGGGATAATAGCAACAAAGAGTTTAGGTTTAATTTAGTAAAGCATGTTAATAACGTTTTAACCGGAGTGAAATCCAACAATGGATTATTTCTAATTTCGACTTCGGCTATGGTGTCTGCTAATAGAACGATTATTAACGGAATCAATAGCACGAATAAAAACAAGATGAAAATCATCTTTACGTATACTAAATTATAGGTGCTAATCGAAAATAGATGTGTGGAATCGTTGGATATATTGGTACTAAGGATGCTTATCCTATTCTCATAAAGGGTCTCAAAAGACTTGAATATAGGGGCTACGACAGTGCAGGAGTTGCATTACTTCACGATGGTGATTTAAATGTTCATAAATGTAAAGGCAAAGTTGCAGACCTTGAAGCTTTTTCCGAAAATAAAAATTTATCTGGGAGTGTCGGTATTGGGCACACAAGGTGGGCCACACACGGACCGCCAAACGATGTTAATGCGCATCCACATGTGTCCGGTGATGGGAAGCTATCTTTGATTCATAATGGCATCATTGAGAATTATGATGTAATCAAAGAAAATTTATTATCACGTGGCCATAAATTTGAGAGTGATACAGACACAGAGGTTTTGGTGCATTTTATTGAAGAAATTCATTCACAAGAAAAGGGAGACCTTTTTGATGCTGTTCGTATTGCTTTGAACGAAGTTCATGGAGCTTATGCGATAGTCATGGTTGACATGAGTAATCCTAGAGAAGTAATTGTAGCCAAAAACTCAAGCCCTTTAGTAATAGGTTTAGGAGAAAACGAATATTTCATAGCATCGGACGCTACGCCTATCGTAGAATATACTAAGAACGTAATCTATCTAGAAGATGGAGAAATTGCTAGGCTAAACCTGGATACAGGAATTAAGTTGAAGACTGTTCGTAATGAGGACAAAAAACCCTATGTACAGGAACTCGAAATGCAACTTGAAGCATTAGAAAAAGGAGGGTATGATCATTTCATGCTTAAGGAAATTTACGAACAACCCAGGTCTATCCAAGATTGTATGAGGGGAAGAATTTCGTCTGCAAAAGGAGAAATTATGCTCGGTGGTATCAAGGATCATATTGAAGAAATGGCCAATGCCGATCGTATAATTATTGTTGCTTGTGGTACATCTTGGCATGCAGGTTTGGTGGGGGAATATTTATTTGAGGATTTAGCCAGAATACCTGTCGAAGTTGAATATGCCTCTGAGTTTAGATACAGAAATCCGGTCATTACGGAAAACGACGTTGTTATTGCTGTTTCCCAATCAGGTGAAACCGCGGATACGCTCGCTGCAATTAAAATGGCAAAAGGGGCAGGTGCAACCATTATTGGTATTTGCAATGTCGTTGGTTCTTCTATATCTAGAGAGACGCACGCCGGTTCATATACCCACGCGGGTCCAGAAATTGGTGTTGCATCCACAAAGGCATTCACAGCTCAAGTAACTGTTCTCACTCAGATGGCGTTGCTTTTAGGAAAACATAAGAAAACAATTAATTCTGCTCGATACAGTAGGTTATTAGTAGAAATTGAAGCGATTCCAGAGAAAGTTGAAATAGCTTTGAAATCTGATGCTCTGATTGAGCAGATTGCAGAAATTTATAAAGATGCGACCAACGCACTGTATCTAGGTAGAGGTTATAATTTCCCAGTTGCTTTAGAAGGCGCTCTGAAACTCAAAGAGATATCCTACATACATGCCGAAGGCTACCCTGCAGCTGAGATGAAACATGGACCAATTGCTTTAATTGACGAGGAAATGCCGGTTTTTGTTATTGCTACTAATGATGCATCCTATGAAAAAGTAGTAAGTAACATTCAAGAGGTCAAAGCGAGAAAAGGTAAGGTGGTTGCAATTGTTACAAAAGGAGATCGTACGGTTAAAAATTTGGCAGATCATGTTATTGAAATTCCGCATACTGATGATGCCCTGGTACCTCTTTTAGCGACCATTCCACTTCAGTTATTGTCCTATCATATTGCAGTAATGAGAGGCTGTAACGTAGATCAGCCTAGAAATCTAGCTAAATCCGTCACGGTAGAATAATCACAAAGGGTAGTTTGAGTGTTCCAGATAAGCCCATAACTTATCTCGTTTTTAAGGAGAAAAAATGATAGTTATGTGAAGAATGTTCTTACCACATAATCACTTGATCATTATCCGTGTAAATATCAATGTCTTTTGTGAATAGAATGCAGCATAGATCTATGATAGGTAATATCATTAACCCGCCTAACGTAAGTGAGTAGAATAAGGGTACCACTTCAGAAGTACCTAAATACATTCTGTGCACACCAAAAGGACCTAGGGCAACAGCAAATAAAGCTGCAACACCCTTTCGTTTTTTGAATCGTACTTTTTGTCGTCGGGATTTCTTTACTGATTTTAAGGAATCACATGACTGTGTTGCATATTCATTAGATATTGTGTCTCTATGCAAAAACGTTACTTCAACTTTGTTTTGAGCGTCAGCAGAATACCATCCAATTAACAAACAAAAACCTAAAATATATTTTAAAGGAGCGTTGAATTTCCTAGTAAGGCCTTGTAAATAAATGCATTCAAAGTGATTTTTCACTTATGCTTACTGTATGAAGCACTGATTTTATCCCAATTAATAACGTTGAAAAAAGCCTGAATGTAATCGGGCCTTCTGTTCTGGTAATTCAAGTAATAAGCATGCTCCCAGACGTCAAGGCCAATAATTGGATAGCCGCCACAACCAACGCCGGGCATTAGTGGATTGTCTTGATTCGGTGTTGAGCAAATTTTCACTTCTCCACCCTTGTGTACACATAACCATGCCCAGCCAGACCCAAATCGAGTTGCTGCAGCTTTGGCAAATGCATCTTTAAAACCATCAAAAGAACCATATGCATTGTTAATGGCATCTGCTAGCTCACCTGTTGGATTACCACCGCCGTTAGGAGACATGTTTTCCCAGAATAAGCAGTGATTAAAAAAACCCCCTCCATTATTTCGGACAGCATTATTGTCCATGTCTAGGTTTGTTAAAATGTCTTCAATGTCTTTGCCTTCAAGTGGACTACCCGCGATAGCGCCATTTAAATTGTTGGTATATCCATTGTGGTGTTTGCCGTGATGAATCTCCATTGTTCTAGAATCAATGTGTGGTTCTAAATCATCATGATTGTACGGTAGTTGAGGTAATTCGAATGCCATAATAGTTGTTCTTTTTTTTGAAATTCTAAGGTAGGAAATGCACAGCAATTATAACGAATAATTAAGCCTGTTTTCATTCTGTAAGATAAAAATTGTTGTATTTGCTAAAAAAGTACTAATTTCGCAACCTTATTTACGTAAATTAATAAAAACTAGTTAAAATGAAAAAAGTAGTAACACTTGTAATGATTGCTGCAGCTACAACATTCGCTATGACATCTTGTGGTGGTGGTGAAGAAGCTGCTGGAGGTCTTGAAGACATGTTGAATAATGCAGTTGAAGAAATGGAAGCTGCAGTTGAAGAAGCATCAGAAGAAATGGAAGTTGCAGTTGAAGAAGCTGTTGAAGAAATGGAAGCTGCAACTGATTCTGTAGCAGTTGAAGCTGTTGAAGCAGTTGAAGAAGCTGTTGAAGCAGTTGAAGAAGGTGCAGCGCACTAAGATTCTAGCTCAACAAAAATATTAAAGGGGCCTTTTTAGGCCCCTTTTTATTTTTGTAGTAATTTTATTTACACTCATCAATCTATTAAATATGTTACCGATGGTTAAATCGAAAGCCGCAATTATATTTGCAATATCAGGAGTGCTACTTTCTGCTTGTGCAGAAGATGTTCCTCAGGAAATAAATGAGCAGTTTAACACGGATTCTGCGACAGATTCAAATGAAATAGAGCTAGTCGATTCTTTATTCGATAATATTGAGTTTGATTTCGAAGAAGACTAAACCAAGACCAAGTATTCTGAAAGCTTATTTCGTAATTTCTTTAATGGCCCGTATTATTTCAGAATCTTTCTGAACGAGAATGGCGTATCTTCCATCTTCCCCCCAAACGTTTGAAGCAATTTGAATCTTAAGCCTGGTTTTTATTCTTTCTTTTGAGGCTTTGATTCCGGGCATAGAGGGCTTAATGTTATGTGCATTTTGGGCAAATTCAATAAACTGGTTAAAAATCTTATCAGATAAGTCAAAGGTCATTGCAAAATCTTGCGCATTGCGATTTTGATTCAGTGCTTTTCGATTCTGGTCAACATAATTGAATGCAAATTCACTAAATACAGGAGAATACGTCAACGCTGCTAGAAATGCAGAATTACCCGTTGTATCCAGCGGGATAAAAACATCTGGAAATATTCCACCACCACCGTACACAATTCTACCTCCTACAGTTTCAAACTGCTCCAGTTCAGATAATTTTGCACTATCAATCGAGTAAAATTCACCATTTTCATATCTGTTATAGTAGTCCGCGCTGTAATCGATTCCTTCTCCATAAGGCTTTTGAATACAACGACCAGATGGGGTATAGTATCGGGCAACTGTTAGTCTAATAGCTGAGCCGTCTGATAAAACAATAGGTTCTTGAACAAGGCCTTTCCCGTAGGATCTTCGCCCCATAATTGTTCCTCGGTCATTGTCTTGAATAGCTCCAGAGACAATTTCACTTGCAGAAGCTGAATTTTCATTAATTAGCACCACTAATTCTGTATCTAATAGACGACCGTTTTTAGTAGAGATATTATCAAATCTCCCATTATGTCTGCCGTCTGTGTATACAATCATTTTTCCTTTTTTAAGAAACTGATCGGTAAGTTGAACAGCAGGTTGTAAATAGCCACCACCATTATCACGCAGGTCTAATATTAACTTTTTCATGCCATTATTGATTAGTTTTTTGATGGCCATATCAAACTCAAGTGGCGTCGTTTCTGCAAACCTGGCAAGTTTAATAAATCCTACACCGGGAGTAATTATTCTTGCGCTTTCAATGCTTTTTATCGGAACCAATCCACGTAGAATACTAAAGTCAACGAATTTATTTTTTGAAAATCGATACACTTTAACAGACACAGGAGTATTAATTCGACCTTTCAATTGACTAAAAACACCATCATTAGTTAATCCAACATCTGTTATTTTATTGCCGTCTACTTCAATGATGCGATCTCCAGGTAATATTCCCTCTCTTTCGGATGGTCCTCCATCAATTACATTTGTAACAATCAATGTATCTCTTAAAATCATAAAACGGATACCAATGCCACCGAACCCACCTTTAAGTGGTTCATCCATATTGCTTAAATCTTTTGCAGGAATATAAGACGAGTGCGGGTCTAGGTTTTGAAGGATGCCACCTATAGAATTTTCGACTAAATCATTCGATGATATACTGTCTACATATTTGACTTCAATCTCATTAAGAACGCGGTTAAGTTTAATTAAATCCTGCTTTTCATTAGAGAAATTAGTGACGGAAGTTACCTCTTGCAGCGTGCCTAAAAAATAGCCGCCAGCCATTACGGCTGCCAGTAATAGCGGCAAGAGAATAGTGGCACTACTGTATTTTGGTTGTTCAATCATTCGTGCTTAAGGATTTTCTATTTGTTTTAGTTCTATTCCAGCCTTTTTTAAAAAATCTAGCCCCGATAGATCTTTGTATTGATTGGAATAGACCAACCGAACAATACCAGCTTGATGGATTAATTTACTGCATTCTTTACAAGGTGATAAAGACAGGTATAAGGTTGCCCCACCGCAGCTATGTGTTGATCTTGCCGTCTTAAGAATGGCATTAGCCTCGGCATGAAGCACGTACCATTTGGTATAGCCTGCTTCGTCTTCGCAAGAATTTTCAAATCCAGTTGGTGTGCCATTATAACCATCAGAAATAATCATACTGTCTTTTACGATAATGGCTCCAACCTGTTTGCGGTGGCAGTGCGATAGCTTTCCCCATTCCTTGGCCATTTTGAGGTAGGCACGGTCGTAACGTTCTTGTTTTTTTGATCCGATTTCTTCTGCGGTTTTCATAATGGGATAAAGATAGACAAAAGCGCTCCGAATAGGGTACGTATGGCGCTGGAAAATGAGACCTAAATCATTTTAATTTTCCGTTTATCTATCAGGGAACTATGTGCTCTAAATGATTAAATTATGGCTCGTTCATTAAATTGTATTGAATTCCAATTATTTTAGTGAATTAAAATGGTTAGGCATGAGAATAAATAACTGGTCTGGTTTATATGGTTTTGGTTATGTCCTGGTTTCATTTGGTATTTATGGATTTTATAAAAGGTTTGAGATTAAAGGGAAAGAAAATATTCCAACCGGAAAGCCTATTCTTTTTGCAGCGAATCACCAGAATGCATTTTTGGATGGTGCCATAATTGGCTATGCAATTTCAAAACCAATCTACTTCCTAGGTAGGGCAGATATTTTTAAAAAGAAATTGGCGAAGTGGGCATTAGGGGGGTTTAATTGTTTACCTATTTTTCGAGAACGTGACGGTGCAGACTATTTGTTGAAAAACGAAGAAGTTTTTGAAAAATTTTATGATGTTCTTGCAAAAAACCATCCCATTGTGATTTTTCCAGAGGGAAGTCATGCGCCATATAAGTATATCCGTGGGCCATTAAAAAAAGGTGTTTTCAGGATTGGTGTTGGTGCAGAGAAAAAGTATGATAACAGTTTGGATGTACATATTGTGCCTGTTGGTCTTGAATACGAGAGGCATTCCAAAATGGGCGGTGATTTGTTGCTTACTTTTGGTGAGTCGATACGCGTTCAGGAACACATGTATGGTGACGACGATGAACAGGAAAAAGCGTATGCTGCTTTAGTGCCATTATTAGAAAATCGAATAAGCAGTCTAATTATTGATGTAAAGGAACAAGATTATTATGAACTCATTATGAGTTTAGAACGAATGTTTCACAGCGAAATCATTGTAAAAAAGAACAAATGGGATGGTCATTTAACAAATAAGTTATCGGCTCAGAAGGCCTTCATTCGGAAGGTCGAAAAATATATTATTTCTGATGTTGAATCAGCAAAACAACTACAAGCAATTGAGCGGAATTTTTCGTCACGCATATCTGAATACGGCTTGAGAAGTTGGTTATTTCAAAAAGAAAGTCATCCCGTAGCAATGGATGTTACTGTGTTAATTCTATTATTCCCATTCCATTTCTACGGTTTAATAACCAATTATTTGCCCTACAAGATCGCAAATGGATGGGTAGATAAAAAAGTCAAAGATGTCAATTTTCACGCATCTATAAAAGTAATTATCGGAGCATTGAGTTTTTTATTCTATTGGATTTCTCTATTACTAGTTGTGGCCTATTTCACAGATAATTGTTTATGGGTATATTGTTGTATATCACTGCCTTTATCTGCGATTATTAGTCAATATTATTGGTCCATCATCTGCAAACTTCGAGGTAAAATTACGTTCAACAAGATAATGTCAGAACCTTCTGGTGTTGCTAAAAATATGAGAGAACAATATGAAAGCTTGAAACAATGTTTCCAAACAATTTATGCTGCTGAAGATTAAGAAATAAAAAAAGGGAAACATGGTGTTTCCCTTAAATTTAAATACAATTGAGCCTAAATTTAATTAAGGCTGTAAAGCTGCAGCAAGTTTCTTTTGAATATCCATCATTCGTCCTGCTTGATCCGCGTTAAGCGTAGCAGCAGCTTCAGACATCTTAGTTGACCATTTTGCCGCATTTGGCGCAAGTGCTGCCATGTCCGTCATAACAGACATGTCCGTTGGGTCAGCTTTTTGCTTTTTAATAGCCGCAATATAATCGTCTGCGAAACTTTCATAATCATCGAGTAATGAATCCCATTCACCAGAGTCTCCTTCATCAGAGTCTCCTTCATCAGTAGTTTCAGTTTCAACAACATCATCAGTAGTTTCAGTTTCTTCAACATCATCAGATGAGTAATCGATTTCGTCACTAATTTCATCCATAGCATCTTCATACTCAGACATTGCTTCATCCATGGCGTCTTCCCATGATGGCTTTTCTTCAGCTCCTCCACATGATACAAGTACAATGGCAATCATGGATAGAATCGCAAATAGGTTTGTTTTTTTCATTGTTTAAAATTTTAGATGTGCAATGTACGACTTTAAATTAAAATTATGAAAACAATGATTTTTTTAGCAATTGCAATTACTGAAATACTTTTTTTAATAGCTCAGATACTCGGGCTGCCGGATTCTTTCTAATTTCAAGTTCTTCTTTTGCAATTTGAATAAATAAGCCATCAATCGCCTTATCGGTAGCATAGCCTACTAAATCTGGATTAACTTTTTGAACCATAGGTATTTTGTTGTATGTGTTGAACACTGTAGTCCAGTGTTTTGTAGCACCAACTTTATCCAAAGATGTTTTTATGATAGGTTTAAATTTTGCAATCAATTGGGTTCTTGTTTCAGAACTTAAATACACAGTAGCCGCATTATCTTCGCCCTTCAATATACTCATTGCATCATTTACACTTAAGTTTTTAATAGCACTTACGAATAATTCTTTTGAACTACTGGCCGCATCTTCAGCTGCTCTATTCATCGATTCAATCATAGCATCTACTTTAGATCCTTGTCCTAATTTGCGCAATTTTGATTCTACTTGCGTGGCTTCTTTTGGCATTAGCAGTTTGATTTGGTCATCTTTAAAATAGCCGTCTTTTATAGATAACTGTTTTACGCCTTTTTGAATGCCATTATTCAGTGCTTCTTTAAGCCCTCTTCCAACTTCTTCTTCAGATAAGCCCTGTTTTGTTGGGATAGAGATGCCAGACTTTTCTAGGCCTTTTTTTAGTTTTGAGATTTGGGCTTGCACATTCAAACCGTTTACTAGAAGAACCAAGATGGTTATGTAAATTGATTTTTTCATAAAGAAGAGTTTAATTTTTTAAGAGATTTTAATTTAGTTTGAGAAATGCACAAAGTGTACCAAAGTATTAAAAGCTATTTTAATTATTGGCAATTATAAAGTCAAATTAAAAAGAAACCTCTATAAGTCATGACTTATAGAGGTTTTGCTTGTACTCGAGGCGGGACAATTGTCGAACTTTATGAAAGAAGATATTCAATTAGTTTTAAGCTTTATTTAAAATGCTTATCCACAGCTTTCAGCGTGTCTAACAATATCAAGCTGACCTCAGAAGAGAGCCTCATTAAAGCTGCAGATAACTGCCATCTCAGAAATGTAATTCATCTCAATTTTTATTAGGTTAAGGTTAGCGCGCATGAGAACAAGAACAAGTTATGATACCAGTATCAAACACCTTTATCGCGAAGGATTGGAAAAGTTGATAGCTCCTTCCATTAGAAAAAATATTCCACGTTCGACCATACACCGTTGGCGACAGGAAAAGAAGGAGAAATACCTAGGAAGTGAGTTAAATGAGTTAGCAAAATCGGAACTGCTCCTACTCAAACAGTTCGTTCATTCAAGAAATGAACGACGGATCTTTATGAATTATGTGCGCATTGGAAGGTTTATCGAAAAGATTTCAGGAGAGCGAGTTTTACGAAAGTTATTTGCTGAAAACAAGGCAGAAGTGATCGATCTGATTGAACGCATACAGGAAACAATGCCTTTGGAACAAGTCTTGCGTTTCTTTAACATCTCTCGTTCAACATATAATTTATGGATCTTGGGTCTCTATGGCGACTGTTATCATTCGCCATTAAACTGGTGTAAGGTGAAGCAACGTTAACTCCGTCTGAAGCACATGAACAATCAGAAGACTACATGAATAGGAAAAGGCAACTTCAAATGCTCGAAGCAAGAAAGCAAAGATGCATTACAAACAAATGTAATACTTGTACTAATTGTCCTTACAAACAGGATATTTAAATTAGTTAATAATTGATGTTCCTTATAAGGAACACTTATGCGTAGAATCAAATTAACTAGTAAAGCCATACTACGTCTGAGAAACAATTGATAAGAGTCTAGGTTCGAGCCCTAGTGGGACAACGTTGCTTATGATGTTAGAATATTTATTTAGTAAATGTTTCATTTTTATATGGTATTTGTGAATGTGCTACAACGGATCTGCGCTAGGCAATGTGGCGCTACCTCTTGGATATAATTGTGCGCCATTTTGCTTAGTGCATGTTATGCTGCGTTTCCTTTTATAGTCTTGATATTATTCAATTCGTTTTCCTTGTGCATTTTCTCTTCTTCAAGATCATAGTCATCCTGTAAACCAAGCCAAAACTTTGCGCTGATGCCGAAAAACTTAGCAAAACGCAGAGCCGTGTCAGCAGTGATCCGCCTGTTGCCTTTAATGATTTCACTGATCCTAGTTTGAGGCAGGAAGGTGTCTTTAGCCAAGCGGTAGGCCGAAATTCCAAGTGGCTCTAAGAATTCCTCCTTTAGTACTTCTCCCGGGTGTATGTTATTCAATCGTTCCATAATTCTCTTTTTAATGATAGTCAACAATACTCACATCATATGCGTCATTATTTTTCCAGTTAAAAATGATTCGCCATTGGTTGTTGATCCTAATGCTATGGTATTTTGACATATTACCTTTTAATTTTTCCAGTCTGTTAGCAGGAGGAACTCTTAGATCATTTATGTCTTGTGCATTATTGATCATTCTTAGTTTTCTTCGTGCAACATTCTGTATTTCGTTTGGTAATTTTTTAGACCGAATACCATTCCAAATTTTTTCGGATTCTTTATCACCAAAACCTTTTATCATAATTACGCTATACGTTACTAACGTTAAAAGTAAGTAAAAGTTGCCAGCTGTGCAAATTTTGGGAGTGGTTTATTCATGAAGTATAACGTTTAGCTAAATAGCGTTTTAGTACTGCTGTGTCCCATCAAAGTTTGTATATACCGTATGTCAGCACCATTTTCTAAAAGATGCGTAGCAAAGCTGTGACGAAGCATATGTGGAGTGACATTCTTTTTTATTTTAGCCCTTATTGCGGCTTTTTTTATGATTGCAAGAACACTTGTGCTGCTGTATGAAAGACCTTTTCCCCCTTCAAATAAGAATTTTTTGGGACGATATTCTTTAAAATATTCACGAAGCATATTTAGCACATTTGCACTTAGAATCGTAACTCGATCTTTGTTGCCTTTTGCCC
>CAJQPO010000042.1 GCA_905480225.1 uncultured Flavobacteriales bacterium
CCTACTACACTCTCCCCTTTCTCTCCTCCTTTATCTTGGGTAGTTCCAGCAAACCAATTACTATTGAAATCGAGTGAGCCATTATTGCCGGCAACTGCACCACCTCGGAATCCCAAATTTGATACATCTATTGATCCGTTAATTGTTGCATTTCCATCAACCTCAAGAGCTACTATTCCTCCTGTACTTCCAGCCCAATCATCTGCCGTAAGTGTCCCTGTTAAATTAATATTTGTGTATCGAGGAACTCTAATCACCTGTACTATACCTGAACTTGTGTAGCTATGCTCTAATCCACACCTCAAATTAATAGTACTTCCTCCGGTCGTCCCAGACACCTCCACATACTCCCAGTTGCCACAATTATTAATAGAATTAATCGATCCCCAAGATGGATCATTCGGATCACAAACATCACCAAAAGTTGGGTGCAACTGACCATTGATTGAAGCACCTTGGATTTGAATAATAAGAAGCAGGTCTCCAGAAGTTAATGTTCCTGAGAACCGTCCGTTCGCATTTAAGGTATTAGAGACAACGGTAATTGTGTTCGTACCTGCAATTGCATCCACTGATAATGCAGTGTATTCATTAATTACTTCCGTTCCACTAATCGTTTTACTGCCATGCTTCCCCCTCTGTGCATTTCCCACAACGGTCAAAAGCAGCATCAGCATAATTAAGGTTATTCTCATTGCTAAAAAATCAATTTATAGTAAGTACTCCAATCCCACAATTCATTGTTGGCGCCATAAAAACAATCGTCGTATTTATAAATGATTTTCAAATTAATAAATATGAAAAAAACTGCTGCACCAAATAAAAAGTACTTTACTGACGTAAAACGGGATGTAAAAGTTCGCTGAACAAATAAACAAAATGGAATACTTGCAGGAACTAAATATTCCACAAAATTTCGGGACCCATAGCTACACCCGTACCACCAACACCACCATGAACTAAATACATAACTAATTAAGAGGAAAAATAAAATATATTGAATTGCTTGTTTTCGATTTTCTTTGAATAATACAACAACTCCTAAAATGGAAAAAAGAAGAATAGGTGCATATACAAAAAGACCATTATTAGTAGAAAACCAAAACTTAAGCAATTCGGGTTTTAACCAATCAAAAGTTTCTCCAGTATAAGCATAGTGAAAGAAATTTCCCGTTAAAAATTTCCAATAAATAAACTGTGGTAATAACGGAACAAGAAACGCTATGAGTAGAATTAGCGCGATAAAAGGTCTCTTAAATAAATCAAGGAAAAGTGTTGAAAACAGCTGAGGAGATAAAACCATCAAAAAGATTAAATACAAACATCCAGTAGGCCTAACAATAACAATTAAACCAGCTAAAAAACTAAAAAGAACGAGATGTCTCGTGCGCTTTTTTTCTATGATCACATCACTTAACCACAAGGTCGTTGCAAAAAGAAAAAAAGAATAGATGTGAGACATTCCAACTGAATTCAGTCCGTAATAGTATAAATTTGTTCCAACAAGAATTAGGACTAATGTCGCAAGGACACTCTTCAAATCATATCGTTTAATTAGATATTCTTTTAAAAAAAAGAGTCCTAGGACCAAATAAAAAACACCAGCGAACCAAAGACCAATGTGATATTCGAAACTATAACCATCGCCATGGTCGTTAATAATCGCAAATAAATGAGCAATTAAAAAAAACGGGGCTTCCATGATGGCAACACCTACTGAATATTTTGTCTTAACAGTGCCTTTATCAGTTAGTTCAAATCCGTTACCCAATTTGTCTGGCCACGTTTCTGGCACTCCATACCCTTCCCAGCCATAAATAAAAGTGGTAGGTAGATAAATATAATAGCCTCCAGCATCTGACCAGATTGGATCGTGGTAATTATCAAATGTATTTTTACTATTGAGATTAAAACATAGAAAGACCATTAAACCAAAAAATAGCAGCCACATCGATAATTCTAGTTTCCTTCGCATTTCGTACATTTAACGAAATTTAAATTTAGAAAAATACCTACGACATAAATGGCACTATTTTTATTTTTTTAAATTCGTCTATAACAAAAGGCTGATTATCAATGGAACGATATGATTTATGTGTATTGGGTGGAGGACCCGCTGGCTATGCAGCCGCGATGCGTGCAATTGATTTTGGCAAAAAAGTAATCTTGATCGAAAAGAGCAAGGTTGGGGGAGCAGGAGTTTATAATGGTGCCCTTTCCTCCAAAACTTGGTGGGAGCTATCTCAGAAGGTTCGAGCGGTTAATGAGTCCATTGTTTCGGTTGGTAGATCAAAGTTTGGAATCAGCTGGAAGGAAGTAAACAAGACAGAACAAGAAGCGCTATTTGATAGAAAATTTCAATACAGCTGTCACATTAAACTGCTACAGGAAGAATCAATGAATAATATCTTTACGTATCAAAGAGGATACGGTAAAATATTAACACCTAATGAAGTTGAAATTGACAAAGGCAAGGGACCATTTAAAATATGGGCAGATAACATTATTATTGCGACAGGGTCAAGACCGAGAACAATGCCTCATGTAGAAGTTGATGAAAAGATCATAATGACCAGTGATGGAATTCATCAACTAGAAGATTATCCAAAAAGTCTTGTTGTAGTTGGCGCGGGGGTTATTGGCTGTGAATACGCAACTATTTTCGCAAATTTTGGAAAAACAAGAGTTCATGTTATTGATCGAGCTGATCGAATACTGCCCTTTGAAGACGATGACATTTCAACTCTTGTAGATAACAACCTAACAAGCCAAGGAGTTGTTATGCATCACAGCTCTTCTTTGGAGCGACTTGAAATCAAAGATGGGGAAGTAGAGTACGAACTTTCTTACGAGGACGGTCGACGAGAAATCATTAGAGTAGAAAAAGCATTGCTCGCAATTGGGCGAACCCCTAATGTAGAAAATATTGGATTGGAAAATGTAGGTATCCAAATGGGGCAAAATGGCCGACACATAGGTGATGACGATACCAGAACAAATGTCCCTAATATTTATGCCGTAGGAGATGCTTCTGGTAGAATCAAGCTTGTGAATATGGGCGAAATAGAAGCTAGACATGCAGTAGAGAAAATATTTGGCAACAATACCAATAGGTTGTCCTATGATAATGTTTCAACAATCATGTTCCTTCAACCAGAAGTAGCAGCTGTTGGCATGAATGAAAAAACCGCAAGGGAAAAAAACATTCCAATCAAAGTAGTAAAAATTGACTACTCGTGCATTGCTCGGGCAATAGCTATGCGAAAAACAGAAGGATTTTTTAAGATTATCGTAACCAACGATGAAGAAATGAAAATTCTGGGTATGCGTGCCATTGGTGAGCATGCCTCAAGTGCCGTGCAAGCAGTTGCTTTGCTGATCAAGCAAGACAGAGGAATTGAAGAATTGGCTGAACTGGTTCATCCGCATCCATCGATTATTGAGGGAATTCAAGAATGCGTTAGAATGCTTATGAATAAATCAATTTTTAAATCTTCTGTTTTTAAAGATAAGTTGAAATGTTACAGTTGCGTAGACGGCGTATGCGTGCCATTGCAACGATTATAAAATCAAGAATTCTTAAAAAGGAGAAGTGAAATCAGGGTTGTTTATGAACTCCGGATCGGATAGTGATTTCAAGAATGCTTTTACCTGGTACTTCTGCGTTGCAGTCAATCCTACGCCTCCGACTGCTGCAAACTCAATCAAAGGACTAATATTAGGACTTGATGATTCGATGTGATCACTGTAGTGATCGATCACTTCATCCAATGAACTGAAACGCCCATCGTGCATGTAAGGGGCTGAAAACTCTACATTTCTCAAAGATGGAACTTTAAACTTCCCGTTATCAAATGTATTTCCGGTAACATCTCCTAAACCATTGTCCAAATGAACCAAATCGAGACCATTATTGGAATAACTATGATCCGTAAATAGTCTCGATGAATGGGGATGGCAATGAAAACAATCTGCACCCGTTAAGCTTCTAAACAAATCAAAGCCCTCAAACTCATCGGAAGTTAATAGAAGCTCTCCTCTACTCCATTGGTCCCAGCGAGAATTACCAGAAACTAAGGTTCTTAAAAATTGAGCGATTGCTTTAGCGACATGAGTGGAATCAAATTCAATGATTCCAAATGCTTCATAAAACATTCTTTGGTACATCGTATCTGAATCTAATTTTGCCAATACATTGGGCCAACTATCATCCATTTCGATCGGATCAACGACAGGCTCTAGAATTTGATCTTCAAGCGTTGCCGACCTACCGTCCCAAAAATAATTATTGGCATACCCTAAGTTTTGCAATACCATCGCATGCCGACTTCCTAGTGCTCCGGTAATCCCCTGACTAAATTGGTTCGTATCGGAAAAAGCGCCAAATTGAAAATGACAATCAGCACAAGCCTGTGTATTGGTTCGCGATAATTTTTTTTCATAAAATAGAAAACGCCCCAATTCTATTCCTTCTTCTGTAAATGGATTGTTTTCAGGTATATCCATCGGAGGGAATCCAACTGGTAACGAAAGATTATAAAAGGTTGGGTTGTAATTCCAAGAAACAATTAGGTCCGCTTTGTCTTTTTGACAAGACGAAAGGCAAAAGATGACAGCTGCGATGGCTATAAAGCTTCTCATTCTTACAAATTTAACTAATAAACATAAGAATCGTTGGTAAGAAACTTCTCATCCGTCAAATTTTGAAGAAATTCGACTAGATCAATTTTATCTTGATTAGAGAAAGTGATTTTACCGATGATTGAGTCTTGATTCCAATGTCCACTACCTCCTTTTTGATAATTATCAAGAACGGACCACAGATCTTCATAACTTCCATCGTGCATGTAGGGACTTGTAAGATCAACATTTCGTAGTGAAGGCACCTTAAACTTCCCGTGGTCAATGGTCTTTAAAGTAATTCTAGCTCTTCCTGTATCTTCATATACAATGTGCGAACCGTTATTCATGTATTCGTTGTTTGTGAAATTGAATCCCTCATGACACAAATAACATTTCGCTTGGTCTCCATAAAACAGATTCATTCCTCTTTTTGCACCAGCACTGAGTATTGTGCTGTCTAATTTACCTTGATCGTAATTCGAATTCCCTGAAATCAACGTTCTCATAAAATTAGCCAATGCTCGAGTAATAACGAAAGCGTCAACACCTCTATCATAGGCTAATCGAGACCACTTTTGATACAATGTATCGTTAGAAATACGCAGGGTTAATTCATGCATATTATAATTCATTTCTAAATGGTCTTCGATTGGCGCTTTTATCTGCAATTCCAAATTGGGAATTCCACCATCCTTAAATATGCTCGGTAAATAAGCTACATTGTGCAAAGGGGATGCATTTCTTCTTCCTTCTCTTCCATGCGCACCTAAACTAACATTTATGGTGTCAGAAAATGAACGGGTTGGAATGTGGCAAGAAGCACAAGAAACTGTCCTATCTGAAGATAATGTTTGGTCATAAAACATTTTCTTTCCTAAAGCAATTCGCTCCTTCGTTGGTAAATTATCCTCAGGATAATCAACAGGTGGAAAATTAGCCGGAACTGAATCCAATGGAAAACAATTTATTACAAATAACTCTGTTTCTAGTCCCTTACCATCAGAGCAGCTCAATATGAAAAGAGACCAGAAACCAAGTAATAGCTTATTCAATTAATGCAAGTTTAGAACCTTATTGAAGTTATTGGCTATTTTCATAGCTAGTGGCATATTATCCATCGTGTGCGTGCTATTTTCAATGGACAAGTCAACGCTATCAATAAAAGAGGAGTAGTCTACATCTAAATGGATATTTGTTGTACCACCATCTGTAACTTCTGTATTTACATGTAAATTTGCCCCATCTCTGTAGTTACCGTCCATACCAACGTGCAAAGCAAAAGTCTCAAGTGGATCATAACTTCCATTTCCATCAATATCTACTAATCCCTCAAGGACACAAAAAATGTACCCCGTTGACCATCCCCAATGCATACTGGGTGATTGATTTGACAATGCTGAACCGGTAACATAGGTATTAGGGTCTAAATGATTAGTAGTAGAATCAACGCCTACGCCCCATTGCATGTTGTGCAAGGCAGTCGGCGCTATTGCACCATAAGTAAGCTCAAGTACCTCTGGATCAATTTTAAAATAGCTATTCGTGTTCACGATTGGTGTAACATTGTCGTGTTGAAGAAAACCAGGAACTCTAAGGTACCAATCAGCTCTTGTAAATTGATAGTTATTACCATAATCATCAGTAAAATCAGTGTTGAATTCAAAAGTTGCCGGACCAACCATATGATGCAAGTTCAATTTAATTGTACCATCTTCAACTGCTTCACAGCTCGGATTTTCTTTTTTCTTTTTGCAACTCGGGGTCAATACAACGACAAGAATGCCTAATAAGATTGCTTTTTTCATAATGTATATAATAATAGTAAACGTTTTAATTGTTAAAATAATATGATAGGCCAAACCTTATTCGATTTCCATTGATAAGGTTAGTACTATGTATTTGTTGTGCGATTGGTAAAAGACACTCTCCGTTTATGCTCCAATTATTTAAAAAAACAGTTGTTGAAATCCGCATATAATGTGCGTAAAATTCTGAATTTTTCACAATTATATTTTTGATTTTATCATACATCCCAAATTCGCTGTAGCTACCAATAAATGGTAAAAATTTTGCCTTTTTAATTGTTAATATTGAAAACACACCCATTCCAATATTTATGCGATCTCCATATTCAAACCCCATTTTATTTTTTGTATTTGCCTTATAATTAACAGACGTATTTATTCCCCAAAAGTTTGATTTCAAGTAATAATTTACGCCAAATAATGGGTCAAAAGTTCCTGATCCAGGTTGCATATCATGACTCAACAGCTCCTCATTTAACATTAATCTATAAGAGCCTAATGGGCTTTTCACTCCCATAGAAAGTGATAATCGATGGGTGATTCTGCTAGAATCTGATTTTTTCGAATTAATTAAACGATAATTCAATAGGGCTACAGGATCACCAACACCATATACATCTACTACTGTTCGATTGCTGATTGCACGGTAATTATTTCGATACGGCAGGTCAATCAGCACATTCAGTTTTGGTTTCAAAAACAACTTAGCTCTTAAGGAGTATGTTGCATAATATTCAACAACTTCCGAATTTGTATAAGTATCTGAGCTTCCATGCTTCATAAGTTGAACCCCTTGATCATTAAAAGTTCCAAACTTCCAATTCCATCGATATAGAAACTGTACAGAGTGGTTGAAATCTTTTGGGTTAATACCCAAAAATATATTGCAATTATCGCATGCACCTACTCCTATTTCTAGTGTAAGTAATGCGACTATAAATAGGTGTTTCATTACTGTTTTATTTTGTGAGATCTAACGATTAGCTTAGTCTAACAAAATCGGGCGGAAACGGATCGGGTTGATTAAATATTTCAATCACCTGATACTCCCCAAAAAATCGGGTAATTCTATTCAACAGCAATGGCTGAATACTACTTATTTCATCGCAAAAAATAAAACTATTGATCTTAATCTGATGAGCTGGCACTTTCTTATTACTGGAACGATTTGATTTCTTCAATAGCTTTGCCAGATAACATTTCCCATTACAGTTTAAAATAGGAACATCTCTGTTTTCACAAAAGCTCTCTGCAATTTCCTCCTGATTGCTGAAAAAATTGTAACATACCGACAATTGGTATGTAAGCCCCCCCAGTAAGGTCCCCATAAAAACCAAAGCTATGCAGAATTTGAACAACGTCTTGATCTATTTTTGGTTAGTTCATTACTAGTTTAAAAGTTCTATGTGTTCCATTTCTAACACTCTTAACCTTCACGATGTATTGTCCACTAGAGTAGCCTTCATAATTCAATTGAAACCCACCATCATTAACTAAATATTGGGTTTGAATGTCTAAACATTCCCCAATAATATTATACAATTCAATGGAGTAGCTACCCTGCAGTATGTCCTTGAACTCAACATTTACTACACCTGAAGCTGGATTCGGAAATAGCAAAATACTTCCTTGCTCCTCCTTCTCAATACCCAGTGAAGGACACGAACTGTATTGAGACATCGCTACGACGGATTTATATAAGTTCAATCTACCTCCAGTTACTGTAGGATTTGAACCGGTTGGACTCAAAGCAGCAATTTGGTCTAATCCATCATTTAATAAGTAATTACGCACTGTTAGCGCTAAACCGGATGGATTAGCCTTGTAATCATTAACCATATCGGAACATGCAGCTGACCACATCAAACCTATTGTTCCTGCAACATGCGGAGTCGCCATAGAAGTACCACTTGATTGCCCATAATTATTGCTTGGATTGGTTGATAAAATATCTGTACCTGGGGCACCCATGTCGATTGTTGTTAATCCATATCCAGCAAAAGCCAAACCGTCCATTTGCGTAGTATTCGTAACTGAAATAAGAAAATCACTGGGACAAGCCGTAGGTACATCACCAACTGCGTCTATGTCAACTAAGTTATTTGCCGTAGCCCCAGCGCTTATTATTCCATAAGCTCCAAGTGAATCATAAAATGCACACCACATCGGGTAAGAAGCAGGATCTGCATTGTCTATACCGAATGAAGAATTGGTCGAAACTACAAATGCACCATTAGCCCCAGCAGTTAAGTCATATTGAGCCCTCATTTCAAGCACATAACCATATGCAGCTAGAACTGTGGATTCAAAACCTGCACCTCCATTCGTCGCAACTGGTAAAACATCTACACCCCAATTGACTCCAGTAACTCCTAAATTATTATTTCCTATTGCTCCTACTGTTCCAGAAACGTGAGTGCCGTGTTGTGCTGAGGGAAGACTCCCGTCATTTCCACCTGCATCCCAACCGGTAACATCATCAATATATCCGTTGCCATCATCATCAACACCTGCAGAACCTGAAGCCTCAATAGCATTATTGAAAAAATTAATGTCGTTATGACTAACATCAAATCCACCATCAATAACCGCAACTACAATTCGATCTCCTAAGGCTGAAGTGCCTCCTGTTGTTAATGACCAGGCATCACATGCTGAGATATCTGCAGTACCACCACTGCCATTCACGCCATCATTGTAAAAATTCCATTGTTCATTAAACCTAGTATCATTCGGACATAAGGTGTCTCTCATGGTTACATTGTTGTGATTGAATTGAACAATCTCCACATCCTTTCGAATTGCAAAAAGATTAATCGCAGTTTCTTTTGAAATTGCGTTATCATTGAAAGCTAAATGCCAAATGTTAATCCTTTCCGATATTGGCTTTATGACAGAAAGACTTGCCTCTGGATCAGCATTGTTAATTTCTCCCAAAATAACATCCACATCTTGGTTAGCTTTGAACATCACCAGTAGTTCACCAGGAACAATATTGTCTTGAGAAAAAATGGGTAAAAAGAGCATTGCCAAAATAAACGCGAGTACAATTCTTTTCATAACGATTCCTTTTAGTTTATAATACAAGTACAAAAATAGGCAATACGACGTAAACCACATAGTATGACAGGCAAAATTAAATCGGTTTAATTGGAAACCTATTTGAATACCCAGAAATACAAGCTTTGCAGAAAATAACCGTCCAATTTAGCCTCTGGTATGCTGCATTTTACACAAAACTCTTGAAGGGGAGTTTATCTTTCTAGTATTCAGAAATAAATCGTTTAAAAATGCTAATTTCAACTCTTCGCTTATGGGTACTAAAATTAAAAACAAAGAATTAGTTATTTATCGAAGCAGCGCTGGTTCTGGAAAGACTTTCACACTCGTACTTAATTACTTGACCCTTATTTTAGAAAGTCAAAACCCATTTAAATTCAGCGAAGTTTTAGCGATTACATTCACGAATAAGGCTGCTAGTGAAATGAAAAACAGGGTTTTTGAACACCTACAAGAACTCGCTAAAAATGATGTGAATTCAGAAATTATGTCAATCTACGCTGCTCAACTCAACATCAGCAAAACACAAATCGCTTCCACTGCAGAAAACAGACTCAGTATCATGCTACATAATTACAGTGATGTAGCCATCATCACCATCGATCGATTTGCCCATCGATTGATTCGTTCTTTTTCCAGAGACCTTAATCTTCAGGCTGATTTTGAAATTGAAATGGACTTCCCCAAAGTTCTTAAAGAGGCAATTGACCAGTTGGTTAGTGAAGTTGGATCCCGGGCTGATTTAACTCAATTAATCGTTCACTATGCTAAAGATCTTGCCAGTTCAGATCGGTCTTGGAAAGCTCCAAGAAATCTATTCGAAAGTGGCAAGCTCATTACGAATGAAGATACGGAGTTGTGGTTAAAAGACATTCAAGAATTAAATGTAAAAGAGCTTTTTGAACTTCACAATGAGGGTAATAAAAAATGTAGATTGCTTCAAAACGAAATTGAACAATTGGGAAACGAAGCGATTCAACAAATTGAAGACGCGGCTATTTTGGACTGGATTCCAAGAGGTGAAACCGGCTGGTACGGTCATTTCAAAAAAGCGAGTGATGGCAACTTTTCTGCTATTGTACAGCCCTCTAAATCCATAACTAGTGCTTTGGAAGATGGGAAATGGTTAAAGAAAAAAGCACCCGAATCTTGCATTTCGGCCATGGCAAATATTCAAACTTTTATCGAATCGACCTACGATAAAATGAACAAGATTGCTCTTGAGCGACATCGGTACCAACTTATACGAGAACAAATTATTGGCCTTGGACTATTGAAGGAACTAAAACTGCTTATTGATCAATACAAAATTAAAAACAACGTAGTTCTTATTTCTGATTTTAATAAAACCATATCAGAAATCGTTTTAGAACAACCGACACCATTTATTTACGAGCGAATTGGAGGGAAATTTAAGCACTTTTTTATTGATGAATTTCAAGACACTTCGGTCCAGCAATGGCAAAATTTCATTCCGCTTATCGATGATAGTTTAGCCCAAGGATATAAGAATTTACTTGTTGGGGACGCAAAGCAAGCCATATATAGGTTTCGAAATGGTGAAGCCAAACAATTCGTGATGTTACCGGAAATCTATGATAAAAAGGGAGCAGCCATTTTGCAACAAGCAGAACAAACTTTCACAAGGCAAATTGACATCAAAACTCTTGCGAAAAATTACAGGTCAACAGCAACCATTGTCGAATTCAATAATTTGCTTTTTAAATACATCAAATCAATCATGCCCCGTTCCATTTCTGACAATTACGACGAATACGAGCAGAAACCGGTAAAAAAAGAGATGGGTTATGTGCAAATTAACTTGGAGAAATTAAACCAAAGAAATTTATCTTCGGAAAGGCGGGAATTTGAAGCAAAATCAACTTTAAATGCAATTAACAACTGCGTAGAAGATGGATTCAGATTATCAGACATTACCATTTTAGTTAGAACGAATACGATTGGCCAAGAAATTGCAAATTTTTTATTAAAAACAGGAATCGCCGTAACCTCATCAGATAGTTTACACATTTTAGAAAACAAAAAAGTACAAGTTTTAATTGCTTTACTAAAAGTACTGGAGAATATCCACACGCAAAGTGATGTTATGAAAGTACTTACATTTTTCTGTCCATCCAATTTAACCGAAAACGCAAAAAACCTGAATCTACGAGAAACTGCTGATAAAGGTAAAAATGCACTTTTAAAAATAATAAACGGCCAATTCAATACTGATATCGGAGAATGGCAAAGTGACCCTCTATACATTAAAGCCAGATCTCTGGTTAATGTCCTTTTTAGTCGAGATGAACAAGACCAATTTATAGAAAGTTTCATGGAAAACGTCCACAATTTTGTTTCTTCAAAAGGAGAAGACATCAACGCTTTCTTTGATTGGCTTCAAGAAAAAAATCCTTCTGTTGATGCAGCAGAAGAAGAAGACGCCGTACAAATAATGACAATTCACAAATCGAAAGGACTGGAATTTAGTATTGTTATTCTACACAAATGCAATTGGGAATTGGGGCCCTCAAGAAAGTCAAAAGTATGGACCTCTGTTCAGGCGAACAACGCCAATTACAGTATTCAAATTCATCCTTCTGAAAAATCGTTTCAGTCATTAAACAAAATGCAAGAGTACGACGAGGCCTTTTCAAAAGAGTATCTTGACGGTCTCAACCTTTTTTATGTTGCTGCAACTCGACCTGTACATCGCCTCTATGTCAATGCTTCATCCATCAACAAGAACAATATCTCACAAGTTTTATCGGACTTCATTGGCCAAAAGCAAGAAGTGCAGTATCCTATGAATTGGATAATGGGTCGTCGAGAAAAGGCGAAAATTGAAAAGAACAAAGGAAAAGCTGAGGATTTTACTTACGAGAAAAATAAAGTGTTAAAAATTGAAGTTACTGGAAAAGATGATTTTGAGGAATTAACCTCAGAAAATCAAAAACGCTGGGGAAATCTGGTTCACTTAGGCCTAGAAATAGTGAACAATAAAGAGGACATAAATAAAGTGGTAAATAAATTTGTTTTAAATGGTCAGCTCAAAGAGCAAGACGCGGAATTACTTAGGACACAGCTATTAAATACCCTGAATCACCCCGTTCTGAAAAATTGGATCTGTCAAAATTTTCACGAAAAAAGAGAAAAGGAAATCATTGATTCTGATGGGAATTCATACCGACCTGACCGAATAGTGTTTCAATCAGATTCTACCATACTTCTGGATTTCAAGACTGGTAAGCAAAAACAGAAAGACATTGATCAAATTCGGTCTTACAACAAGTTACTTTTAGATTTGGGTTATAGTAACATTAAAAATTACTTATTTTACGTGCCCAAAGCAGAATTAATAAAAGTTTAGCTAATGATCAATGAATTAACTTCAGACAATACCTATAGACCAAAAGCTACATATACTCTTGCATTTTGCTGTTTAATGATTACCGGGGGCACATTAATGTTTCAAAATCTAGAATCTATTTTTGGAGCTCGAGAGCTTGGTGGGATTCCACCTTTAGCGCGAATGACCATTCCTTTCCAACATGGATTCTCAACTATTCCACGAATTGTTCACCTTTCCATAATTCTCATCTTATTTGTACTGATAAGCAGACCTGTAGAAAAAATACTGGGTACAATGCGGTTTGTTATTTTCACTGCTATTTGTTGGATATTTTATGTCGCAACACATCGGTTTCTGGAAATGCAAGGACATGGTTTCCACCCAATTATATGGTCTTATTCTATTATATTATGGTACATACTAGGTGAAGCTAAATACATTAAAACACGTACTTCCTTTCAAGAAAATTACAGACTATTAAAAGTTACAATAGTAATCATGTGGGTTATTGCGCCTGTCATGATGATGTTTATCCCATTGCATTTTACAAATACTTCGGAAACCTCTTTAATTGAAAGTTTATGGCTGGGTAACATCTGCCACATCTTGGCTATTTTTCTTGGGATAGCAGGGATTCTCATTTTCAAAAAAAGAATTCGAAAACGAATGATTAATTTTGCTCGAAAGAAAAAGCTGACATATTCAAAATACGACAAATTCGCTGTGATTGGCAGTTTACTTATCCCTTTGTTTTTATTGGCCATTTTGTTTTACAACCCTCAATAAATGAAAAAATGGCATTTAAAAGGTTTTGAGGAATTACAAATCGAGGAGTTCTATAAAATGATCGCTCTTCGCATTGAAGTATTTATTATCGAGCAGAATTGTCCATACCAAGAATTAGATGGTAAAGATCAGAAAAGTCAGCACTTAATTTGTGAAGAAGGTGGTGAAATAATAGCAACAGCCCGAATCGTTGGTCCGGGAGTATCTTATCAAGAACCATCTATTGGAAGAGTTGTGATAACCGAAGAAGCTCGTGGTTCTGGACTTGGACACGAGCTAATGAGACAAGCCATGGCAGCTTCTGAAAAAATGTATGGCAATAGAACAATTCGGCTCTCTGCTCAAGAATATTTAATTAACTTTTACAAAAAACATAGATTTGAAGTTGTCTCCGACGTTTATCTGGAGGACAATATTCCACACGTAGAAATGCTTTTTACTCCAAAGAACGATACACAATGAAATTAGCTCATCTCTCTTACCTTTTTCTTTTTTTCACCTTTTTGACAATTCTTTATTCCTGCTCAACACATTTAAAAGACGATAATCCGATTACAGATAAAACAATGAGTGAGCTGCAACTGGAATTTGAATATATGGATACTTCTATCAATCCCAGTTCTGACTTTTATCAATATTGTAATGGAACATGGATGGAGGAGAATCCTGTGCCTGACGACAAATCAAAGTATTCAACTTTTAATGTTGTTGATGATAAAATTAAAAAACACCTTCGATTAATTTTACTTGACGTATCTCATAATGGAGGTTCCAAAGGATCAGATGAACAAATTCTTGGTGATTTTTACACTTCTTTCATGGACACTTTAAATAGGAATGATAAGGGAACGGGGCCATTAGACGAAACAAAACTGCTGGAATACGCAGTTTCCATTGAAAACTCAGATGGCATCGTGAATGTACTCAGCTATCACCATCCTAGAGGCATCAATTCGATTTTCAATTTACGAATTGATATTGATGAAAAAAACAATTCGGAATATGTTGCTTACTTGTCGCAAGGAGGCCTAGGCCTTCCTAATAAAGGTTATTATTTTGATGATGATGACCGATCGATTACCATAAGAACTGATTATAAACAACACATTTCTAACGTTTTTGAGTGGAATGGAATACCCTTAAATGAGGAAGAAGTTTCACGTATTTATGGTATCGAAGAAGCACTCGCCGAAGCGTCAAGATCACAGGAAGAAAATCGAGATGACAATGCCAAATACAACCCATACACGGTCAAGGAAATCGCTAAGGAAAACCCAACCATTAATTGGCAAAAATATTTTGATAAAATCGGCCTCAAGAATACAAATAAAATTATTGTTCAACAGCCTGAGTATTTCCGAAAGTTAGGTAAACTACTCGTTGAAATGCCTATCAATGATTGGTCTTTGTATCTGCAATGGAGAGTACTTAATGAGTTCGAAACCGCAATGACAGTAGAACTTCTAAATGAAAATTTTGATTTCTATTCCCGAACCATGAGAGGAAGAACAACCATGAAAGAAGATTGGGAAAGAGCTATAGCTAGGATAACTGGGTCTCCAATCAACGAACTCCTTGGCAAAAAATTTGTTGAAATTAAATTCAGTACCGATGACAAGGCCAAAGTGAATGAAATGGTTGATCACATTACAGCCGTTTTTGATGAACGCATCAATCAATTGGACTGGATGAGTGAACCAACCAAAAATAAGGCGAAGCAAAAGCTCGCAGCTTTTGCTAGAAAGCTTGGCTTCCCGGACAAATGGAAATCATATCAAGACCTTCAAATTAATGATTCGAATTATTTAGAGAACATCGTTCAATTGTCGCTTTATACATTTAATGACAAGCTAGATAAATTGAATAATGCTATAGATAAGTCGGAATGGCACATGCCACCACATTTAGTCAATGCATATTACAATCCTGTTCTAAATGAAATTGTTTTTCCCGCTGGAATCATGCAAAACCCATTTTTCGATGCTCGATTCGAAGACGCTGTAAACTATGCCAGAATGGGCGCTGTTATCGGACACGAACTTACCCATGGTTTTGACGACCAAGGATCGCGTTATGGTGCAGACGGAAACCTCGAGAATTGGTGGACTTCGGAAGACAGTATCAAATTCAGTAAAAAAACACAAAAGCTTATTGATCAATACAATGAATTTGAAGTGCTGGATGGTGTATTTATAAATGGCAAGCTTACTTTAGGTGAAAATATTGCAGATTTTGGAGGCCTTACAATTGCGTATTATGCATATTTAAAATCATTAGAAGGAAAGGAACATTCGATGATTCATGGATTTACTAATGAGCAAAGGTTTTTTATCGCTTTTGGGCAAGTATGGAAGAATACGATTAAAAAAGATGAACTAATTACACGAGTGAAAACCGACTACCACTCACCAGGAAAGTATCGGGTTAATGGCACGCTATCTAATATGCCTGAGTTTTTTAGTGCATTTAACATTCAAGAAGGTGATCCTATGCGGCAGCCCAGTGATAAGATTACTAAAATTTGGTAATTGCAAAGTCGTTTATTTTTTTTGAAGATAATTTATCGAATAATACATCTAAATAGACTCTCCTTTAATGTCAATATCTAGCTTTAGAAGCTATTTTGAACATTAAATATATCTAGAACAAACAAAGCACTTTACAAAAGCACCGTGATTCGTTATCTTTGTAACAGATGAATGAAGAACATACCAATTTTCACAACCCCATAGACGACGATTCAATAACGGAGCGTCCAGATAGTCTTGCTTATCCCCACCACAGAGGCAGTCTACCTGTTAAGCCGACTAAATCAGGTGAAGTTAAGATAAAAGCTTTAGGGGCTATGCATTATCAAACCAATCAGCAGCTTGGTCAGATAAAGGAACAAATGTCAATGCTTGTCAATCAAGCATCCGAAATTCAGAAA
>CAJQPO010000043.1 GCA_905480225.1 uncultured Flavobacteriales bacterium
TTTTGTGAAATTTTCTGCGCGATATGATTGGTAATTCTAATAACATTAGAAGTCAACTCTTGAATATTCTGAAATACTGTATTGTTTATTTTTTGTAGAATATAGTCGGTGTCGGATTCATTTTCCGTAGTAATGGCATATGTAGTATTGATGTGACCTGAATCAATGGAAGTTATATCCATTACTTTCCCTTGAAGTTGAAATTCATTTATGATATTAACCAAGTTCATACTAGTTGTTCCAAATATTTTTAGGGTAAGCACCAGATTCTATTAAGGCGTTTATTTTCTTAATGGCTGCGTACTTGTCTTCCTGATAGGTAACTCCAAACCAATTTGAAACGGTGAGTAGTACTTGGATTGGCGAATTTTTCTTTTCCATTAAATCGCACAAAACGCTTGGTAAATAATATTCCATTGTTAGCGATGAGCCAAGTGTGTCTAGGAAAGACGTAAACCCTTCATCAATTGTGTCAAAGGCAGCAGGCATGAGCCCAATCATGTTCATGGATACAACTTCATTACCTGTCAATGAAAATGCACGATTGTTCTCTGTAAAGAAGACGCTTCCATTCTGTTCATAAATTTGGGTATGCTCTGTTAATGATTGGAGTTCATTTTGTTGATTGAAGTTGCAAATGGCTCTTGAAACCGAACCGTATTTAGATAAAGTATTTCGAATCGAATAACCAATTAAACAGTGCTTTTTAGAATTTTTAAAGTGCTCAGTAATTAAACGAAAAGCGTCTCTGCCGTAGAAGTCGTCAGCATTGATTACGACAAAAGGTTCGTTGATTTCGTTTTTCGCACTCCATACAGCATGTCCCGTTCCTAGCGGTTTTGTGCGCTTGGGATTAATTTGTTTATTACCTGGTAATTCAGACAATTCCTGATAGACGTATACCACACGTATTTTAGTGCCAAATTTATCTTGAATATGATTTTGAAGTTTCGAATGAGAAGTAGATTGTATTACGAATACAATTTTTGTAAAACCTTCTAGAATAGCATTATAAATTGAATAATCGATAATAGCCTCGCCATTCGGTCCGACAGGGTCAAACTGTTTAAGTCCTCCATATCGATTGCCCATGCCGGCAGCTAAAACTAATAATGTCATGGTCCGTAATAAAACATTAATATTTCAATTCGACAATGAAGTAATTTCAATTATTCTTTTAAGTAAGGCAAATTAATGATGAAGGATGAGCCTTTATTTAATTTGGATTGCACTTCAATAGTCCCTCCATGAAGCTCTACATATTCTTTTACGATAGACAATCCAAGTCCTGTTCCTTTGATGTCTCCTACATTTGTTGCGCGGTGGAAAGGAGTGAAAAGATTGGGAAGGTCTTTTTCGGGTATTCCAATACCTTCATCAACAATCAATATTCTTACCGAAAGGTTTTTATATTCGATTTTGATTTTCGGATTAATGTCAGTAGAGTATTTAAAAGCATTTGATAGTAGATTACTTAATACATGCTTGAAGAGGTTCTGATCAATGTTTACGTTTTTTGTTTTGCCAGAGGTAGTGATTGTCGTTTCTCTGGTTTTATCTTGCAGCTGATTATAGGTGTCAGTAACCTCATGGCATAAATCTTCCAGGTTTGTTTTTTTGCGTCTTAATTTTAGGGTGTTTCCAGAAGTTATTTTCCCAAGGACTAATATTTCGTCCATTAGTCCCACCATGGTCTTAATTTCTCGTTGAATTCGGACATTAGCTTTTAAAATAGGTCTGGATAGTTGGGAGTCATTCTTCTTTATAATAAGGTCGACCAAATCAGTATTCGATTGAATAATCGCCATCGGCGTTCTAAATTGATGAGAGGCCACACTAACAAATCTAGATTTCAATTCGTTCAGCTCTTTTTCTTTTTCAAGAGCTGTTGTTAATTTTCGATTCGTTAATCGTTGAAGCGCGTTCTCTTGTTTAGTTTTCTTTGCATTGTAATTTAACTTTAAGTATTGATTTCGATTTTCTATTGTGATTTTAGAAATTTCTTTTTCGAGCTGCGTATGTTTTTTATAATAATTTAAGGCCGACTCATAGTCATCACTTGCTTCTGCCAACTTGGCCATCAACAATAAAACAGAAGACATTTTTGCTCGTAGGTTTTTATCTGTACAAATGGTCTCAGCTTCGAGTAGTTTACTTTTAGCACAATCGAGATTATTCATTTCTAAGTCTAATTCGGCGAGTGAATTTAAACTTGAAACTAGCGCTGGGAAAGCATTGTTTTTTTTGCGGATATCGTAACTGCTTTGCATTAGCTCCCGTGCTTTTGCATAATTTTTTTGCACCATCTCAATGGAACCCAATTCAAAAAAAGATCGAGACTCAACCAACCAAAGCTTGTTCTTTTGACTGGCGGCTAAGGCTTCTTTAAAGAGCTCGTATGCTCGTTTATAATTCTTCTTGCTTTTGCATACACTGCCAAGCCCAATTTTAACGTATGAGATCATCCCCATATCGGTTTCCTTCACACACAAATTATTGCTAAGCTGATAATATTTGAATGCGAGCTCAATTTCATTCAAGTCGAGAGAAAAGCCACCTAAAATCCAATTTAAACGGATCAATGCATGGTGCTTGTCTTTTTTGCTTTTAAGCATATCTAATCCCATCCCAACTACATCATAAGCTTTTTCAAGATTTCCTTTCGCCCATTCAATTTGGCTTAAAATGATAATCGCCAACCCGAATTCACTGTAGTTGCGATTTTTTAATAGGCTAGGCAGAATACTGTTGCAAACGTCTATTGCTTTTTTACGTTTTTCATGATGAAGAAGGTAAAAAGCAAAGTAGGTGTTGAGTACGTTTTCGTCTTTCTTTAATCCAAATTCAGCAGCAATTTTTAATCCAATTTTAATAAAATTAAATGTGTCGGGATGGATAGTATTGTAATTATTCTGGCAAAATAGAATGATAAGGTCTAGCTTTTTATCCGGATTGGATAATGCCGTCAATTGTTTTTTTAAATCAGAATGGCAAACGGGGCAGTGGTTTTTGTCCATATTAATTAAGCCATTTTTAGTGAATGTAATTTAGTGCTTTTTTTAGTGGAATAAAAGAATGGATATTTTAAAGCTATTTTTAAAGTATTTAAATGGCGCATCAAATCAATTTTTGATGAGTAGATTGAATATCCTGTCCCTTTCTATGGACTATTCTATATTCTGTGATGCAGACTCAGCTGCAATTGTGTTTTGCCCCAGTTATCTGTAAGCTGCCGCATAACGCCTAATTGAATTCTCAATTTGGACTTCAGTACGTATCCTAACGCAGTGTAGGTTCGATTTCTGTCAAACAATTCAACTTGACGGCCGTTTCCAATGTTTCGTTGACCGTTTACAAATAATTCATTGTATAGTGCTAAATAAATGGTCTTCTGCACCAATTCGGCGTTATTTAATGGAATGTTTAGGAATAAATTGTAGCGAAACCGTGTTCGTAAGTTTTGATCAGTTAAAATTCGCTGTTCCAACCTAAATCTATGAGTAAGTAAAAAACGATTTCCAATTTTATTCGGAAAAAGTGCCTCTTGATAAATTCTACTTTCAATTGATGTTGTTTTAGAAGGGCCGTACGCACCGGTTTGAATATTTCCATACCCAAGAGTAAATTTAATTTGGGCGTTTTTAGGTTTAAAGGTTAGCCCCCCCCTTAATAGTAGCTGCTCAAGATCTCCACCCAAATTCCAATTTCTATGCTGAATGTCGCCTTGAATTCCCCAGCAGCTTTCCTTAAAGGTTGCGTTGAAAAAGTACATATACCAGGCACCCGTTTGTTGCTCATTAAGTTGACTTTGAACCAAGTGTGGGTGTAGAAGTGCGAAACAAAAAGTCAATATTGGAAGTAGTCTAGGCATCGTATAAGATTTATTCAGTGACAAAGCTATTAAAACAATGAGAAATAATAGTAATGCCAAAGCGATTAGGTGTAAATGATTTTTATTGGTACATCAACAAAAGAACGAATGCCAAAGCACCAATATTTATTTGTCCCCTTTTCCAAGACTAAATTGGCTTTATTCTTATTTTCGAACTTTATGCTCCCATTTTTTTACTCACCTTTGGCAAGCTAACCAGTATGAAAATTGTATCAGTAAACATAGGAAAAAGAAGAGAAGTCCTGCTCAAGGGTAAAACAATCGAGACGGGGATTTTTAAAGCTCAGGTTAATGAGGCTATCTTTCTAGATGCACACCATGTAATGGGAGACACAATAGTAGACAGGGTGCATCACGGCGGGATCAATAAAGCGGTTTATGGATACAGTATGAAGCACTACAGCTTTTGGCAAAAAAAGTATGATTTTGTGCAAACCAATTTTGGTCTTTTTGGAGAGAATATAACGTTTGATTGTTTAGATGAAACAAAGATATATGCGGGAAACGTGTACCAATGTGGAGATGTGATTATAGAAGCTACTGAACCTCGACAACCTTGCTTTAAATTAGGTTTGGTTTTTAAAAATCAAAAAGTGGTCAAGGAATTTTGGAATTCGAATAAAAGCGGAGTTTATTTCAAAGTTCTGCAGAATGGAAGTGTTCGGGCTGGTGACGAGTTTATTTTGGTAAAGGAAGCAAAGGACAATCCAACTATTGCTGAAATTTATTCGAATTACAGAAAGAAGAAATCGGAATAGCATGATGCTAGATGGCTATTCCTCGTTTACTTTGAAAGGGGGATAAAAAACATACTCCCACTTTTTTACCAGAACGGATATGGAATGGGCAATAAAAAAGGAAGCGAAAACATCGATGCTGTAATGTCCATGTGCCATAAGTACTATTCCGACCATGCAAATGCTGTATGCAATTATGAGATTTTTGACAGGCTGCCTTTCGATAATTAATGCCACCAGAAATGGCCCTCCGACGTGCCCTGAAAAGAACATGTCTGCACTAAAGTTGAACCAAGACAGGCTTTCGGGAATATTGATTGCGCTTTCCGGTGGCCCAAGATGTGTCAAGGAGATAAAAAAACACCGAATAAAGACAAATAGTGCTAACGACCAGCAAATAAAACTGAGCTGCTTTGGATTTACCAGAAGAAAAACGATTGTACTGATCCAGAAGAAAAAAACTGCCCAAAAAAACAAGAAATTAAGCTCAAACACAGGAATTAAATCTAGAAACAGGTCTCCTACAGCTGTTTTTGAAACAGAATCTACCCAAGTTGAAACAAAATAATTAAGAAATAACGAGCTAATTAAAACCAGGATGCCAGAAAGCAGTAACCAACACCTTTTTTTGACACTGATTATCGATTTCCATTCTTGCTTAATGGAGTTTGTAAATACCAATGAGTAACCTTTATCATTCAAGTTAATTTTTTTTGAAATGAAACACAAGGTGAAATGACACGTAATGATTTCCGCATATAATTATAGCGCACATTAGCGATATGAATCAGATTCTTTCCGAACTAAAAACAGCTTTAATCGATCTTGTTGATTGACAAGCTGATTAATAAACGCCGTGTCACCGGAATTGTCTACATCGAATTGAAGATCCCAAGTTAGTACATCACAGTTTGGGAATTGCTGTTTAAGTATTGAATAAGCATCGAATTGCTGTGAGAGTGCGCTTGGTCGCACGGTATTAATTAATGGAATGAGCGAATCAATCGCTTTGCGCATATCAACTTCAGAATAATTTTGTAGGTCTGGCAAATAAAAAGCAGTTCGAAATTGTAATTCAATGAAACTTTTTAATGCATCAATTTTTGGACTCTCGACCACTACTTTATCAGGAAGATTATATTTTAATACAATGTTTTGCATGCGCAAGGCTGCATCATTTTGATTAAGTGAATCCAGATTTTTAAGATCAAACCAGTAATAGTAATCTTCTGGGTTCTCGATTGAGGCTAATAGCCGTTCAAGCGATAACCCTTCGCTTTTTGCTGGCGGATGATTAACATCGAAGGTTTTGGTTGTTGAGTCGAACACCAGATCTATTTCAAAACCAGCGAAGTCGTCTTTTACCTCCATCAACCTTTCAATTCCATTAACTCGATGACACAGTATTTTGGATTCAAAATGGATATCATTTGCCGTGAAGCAAGGTTTAGGGTTCTTACGTGCGCTTGTATCGATAGGTGATGGTGAGAGTAGACTTCTGGTTGTATCTGTTAAATCACAATGCACATCGTAGAGGTCTGATGCGGTATGAATAAAATTTGCGGTGTTATGTTGTGAATTGACATTGTTTTTTGCCCTTTTGAATATGTCAGCATTCTTCATTTTGTACGGTTCATTCGTCCATAAAAGAAACGGGATATCGACCATATATTTGGACTGAATGACATCGGAATGTCCATGAAAATTCCGATAATCAAATACTTCGTCACCATGGTCAGAAAAATAGAGTAGCGAACAAACTCCTTGAACCGCCTTTAGGCTATCGATCAAGGCCGCAACCAGGTGATCATTGTACCGCACGGCATTGTCATAGCTGTTGATATGTTTTTGTTGTATAGGGGTTAAATATGATGCGTTGTTCGTTGCTTTAAAATGGTTGAACTTTTCAGGGTATCGATCAACGTAGCTCATGTGTGTGCCCATCAAATGAACGAAGATCACTTTGTTACCCATCCTATTTATTGCGTTCTTAAAAGGCTGAAGTAAAATTTCATCATAGGGTTCACTTCCACTCATGGTATTACTAAATACTTTTTGGTCTGCTTTACTAGCAAGCACAGAAACAGGAGTTTCAAATTTCCCTGATAGCGCCTGATTGCTTAGCCAAGTTGTGTGATATCCAGCTTGATTAAAGAGGTCGAGCAGTGTTCCGTCTTGTAAGTCATAATTATTGGAGTCTAAAGACTTAAAGCTAAGCACCTTTTCTAATGCCGGAAATGTATGCGCATGTGGACTAGACACTTGACTGAAAGAGATGATATTACGGTTAGCAGAAAGCTTAGGGTTTGTAATCCGGGAATAAGCATAAAGACTCATGTGATGTCTGCTTGTTGATTCGCCAATCACAATCACATGTGTTTCATTTTCATGGTTGTACTTCTGCATGAAACCACTGAACTGAACTGGTTTTTCAAGTAGCTTGACAAAGCGATCTTGCTCTTGTAAAAAAGAAAAATAAGCGTTGAATCCCCCAGCGATAGAGCAGGTCTTAAAATTGGCAGGCGCTAATCGATTTTGGTACGACAATGTGAAAAAAGCAGCTAGGCCAACAATCATTAGGGACCAATAAACACCCATCGATTTGGGTATCTTAATTCGACGCAATAGTTGGTGCATAATTGCCATTAGAAGCCAAAAACCCACTACAATCAAAAAGTCAGCGAACCCAAAAAGGTTATCCAATAATGCCCAACTTTCATTGGTGTTCGTTACAAATAAAGAGAAAAATGTAGCGGAATCTGGAAAACCATGAAATTCGATTACGTGCCATAATTCAGCACCTGAATACCCCAGAACAAGAGGACCAAGAATTGCCGCATAAATACGAATTAACGGGCTAGAAAACAGCATCGGCAAAGACAATACGGCTGCAAATACGAAATAAATACATTCATATTTTAGTAAGTGTTTAAATGAAAACCAATCACTTTCTAAAAATTGGAAGTAGTTTACTAGCCTAGGCAAGCTTACAGAGAGAAACAAGAGCAATAACCAATATAGTGCTTTGTGGTAGTTCAATTATTAATGGATTTTTGATGCCGCCTAAAATGAGCAAATAAAATCAATGAGCAACCTCGAATATCCGTTAAACGCGGTTAAAGGAAGTGTTTCTCCCTTATCGTAGATATCGTGATAGGCTTTTATTCCACCTAAAGTATAGATAAAAAAGCAAGGAACTTGTCTTTGCGTAAACCAATAATGGTCAGAATTGGCAGCTCTACCGCGCACATTGACTTTGCTTAGGTGTTGATTTTTGACATTGATTTTTGCTAATTTTTTGAATTGCTTTTTATGGAGCGTTCCATTTACAACGGTAATTCCTTCATCTCCGGTTCCAGAGATATCACAATTGATTAAAAATTTGATTTCTTTTAAAGGGAAAAGAGGGTTTTCAACATAATATTTAGAGCCTAAGATTCCTATTTCTTCTGCAGCAAAAGCCATGAATACCATCGTGTATTCAGGTGGATTAGAGGTATAGTATTTCATAAGATACAAGAGCATTGCGATACCACTCGCATTGTCGTTAGCTCCTGGGAATAAAACAGAGTCAGCAATTTCTCCAAGGTGATCATAATGCGCAGAGATACAAATTTTTTGTTTCTTTTTTCCAGGGATGAATCCCACAATGTTCTGCGTTTTTAACTCTTCCATTAATACCGCTGAGATATCTAATTCAGCTTCCGTTGCATGATCAATGAACGCCCGCTTCACATTAACTATCGGGTGCGCCTGTTGTGTTTGTGAAACGGAATGGGTTAACTTTCCATCAGTAACCCATAAAACAGGAAAAAATCGGGCGAAGTAAGATTTTAATTTTCTAAATGCACGAAGAGAATCTAGGTTTTTTGTTCCGCCTGGGTCAATGACAAGCGCTTCAATTGGGAAATTTTCAATTTCAATTTTTCGCGGCAATGATTGTAAGTTGCTTTTGTCAAGCCAGGTTAATTGAAATATTCCTGAAGCTGACCCACATTGTGGTGCGGGAAGAAAATCTTTGCCTGGAATTAACTTTTTCCCATTAATTTTCACACCGCATTTTTCAGGAAAAGTATTCGCATTTATATTAAATTCCTGAGTAAAACTGTCGCCATATGACTGTAAACCAAGCTGTTGGTATTTTTCTTGTAAATAGGCTGCAGACAGCTGAACCCCGTTATTTGTATAGCCTCTACCGTGAAGCTGCTTTGAGGTCAGTTCTTTTACCACTTGCATGGCAAATTGTTGCTGAGCGAAACAAAAACAACATAAAGAGCTCAAAGAAATAACGAATAATACCCGCATTTATCCTAGATACCGACGTTCAACTAATTCCATAAATCGAACAACTGATTGGTTTTCCATATCCCAATTGTATTTTACCATTAGGTTGTTTTTAATGTAATTGTCCGCGTCTAAAAAGCTATCGAATTTATTAAGCTCAGACAAGGAGTTATGAAATTCATCTCTTTCACCTTCAAAAAGGTCGTTCATGAATAAGAACTTTTGATTGATTCCGATTGCCGTAATAAGATCATTTATGGGTTGTTTTTTCAGTTTTTCAGACAAAGAAGCAGCGCTAGGTGAAGCATTAAGCTTTTCATTTAAGCTCTGATCATCAGTTGGTATTTCTGGTTCATTAACCTCTTCTTTACTTTCTTTAATCGCATCAAGTAAATTGGTTTGATTCTCGGGAACGGTGGGTTCTGAAGCACTAATTTTAATTGCAACAGGGATATCGGCATCTTCAGTACTGGCTTCACGATTTTCATCTGCTGTTTTTACTTTTTTGCTGGTATCTGTAGATTCAACCAGTTTCTCAAGTGCTAAATATTTTAGCACAGTTAACCTTTCAAAGAGTTCTTTGGCATTTTCTTGGATACTATCAATATCACTGACGGATAATTGTTTATTTTCCAACTGCGTTAAAGCGGACTGTATTTTTGCAACAAGGGCATTTAAATTCTGATAAGACATTCTTTATTTTTTAAGAAGCTCAATAAACAAAAGTTCTAAATTTGTTAACGTACGAATTTACTCTAAAAGTACTGAATACAGGAAGTTTTAGAGAAATGAATTAACAACTGTTTGTATAATAAATTGTAAATGTTTCTAGAGAGAAAAGGTGATAAGGTTAATAGAAGGGGGTGGATTGAGGTGGTTTGCGGCTCGATGTTTTCTGGTAAGACAGAAGAATTAATAAGAAGAATGAAACGGGCAGAATTTGCAAAACAAAAAGTTGAAATCTTCAAACCAGCAATTGATACGCGTTATGATGATGAAGCTGTTGTTAGTCATAACGACAATACAATAAGGTCTACTCCTGTTCCAAGCTCTTCTAATATTTTACTTTTAGCTACTGATGTTGATGTTGTGGGCATTGATGAGGCTCAATTTTTTGATGATCAGCTTCCACATGTATGCAGGCAGCTTGCCAATGGAGGAATACGAGTGATTATTGCGGGACTTGACATGGACTACAAAGGAGAGCCCTTTGGACCGATTCCAGCACTTATGGCTCAGGCAGAATTTGTTACGAAAGTGCATGCAATTTGTTTGCATTGTGGAAATTTAGCAAGCCATTCGTATAGAAAAGCAGAGGGAGATAACCTGGTTTTGTTAGGGGAAACGAATGAATATGAACCGTTATGTAGGACTTGTTTTAATTGGGCAACAACTAAAAAATGAAGTTAAATTGTTCTTTTCAGGATATTGCAACGGTGCTTGATGTAAAATCAAGCTGTCGGAATGAAATTAATTCTGTTGTCATTGATTCCCGAAAACCTTCACGCGGATCGGATGTGCTTTTCTTTGCTTTAAAGGGACCTAACAACGATGGGCACAAGTACATTTCGGAGCTCATTGGTGCGGGGATTTGTCATTTTGTTGTAAATAAGGATTTTTCTATCGATTCTTTTGATGCGAATTTCATTGCAGTTGATGACACTACAGCTGCTCTTCAAAAAATTGCAGGATGGCACAGGAATCGCTTTTCCTATCCTGTATTGGCAATTACAGGTAGTGCGGGAAAAACAACAGTAAAGGAGTGGCTTTACAGTTTGTTAAAAGAGAATTATAACATTATAAGAAGTCCGAAGAGTTATAACTCACAAGTTGGTGTACCATTGTCCTTATTAGAAATGACATCAAGTCATAATTTAGCGATTATCGAAGCGGGTATTTCTAAGCCTGAGGAAATGGAACGATTGGAAAGAATCATTCTTCCAACTTATGGCATATTGACTAACGTTGGCACTAGTCACTCGCACAATTTTTCTTCAAAACAAGCGCATGCAGAAGAAAAATATGAGCTTTTTAAAAATACCCAATGGTTCATTGATGGGGCGAAAGAAAATGCCTCATGCGAGATTCCAAACTCTTTCCAATTGAAAGACAAGGCTGCCATGCACAACGCCTCTTTATGTTGGTCGTTTTTAAATCGATTTGACCCAGACAGGTTGCAGAGTTATAAAACAGGCTTTTCGGAGTTAGAAAACCTAGCCTTGCGCTTAGAAGTGCAGCAAGGGATTAACAATAATATTATTGTCAATGACAGTTATAATTCAGACTTGGGTGGTCTTGAAATTGCGCTTGATCTTGCAGCTAGCCAACCAAAGAAGTCTTTGGTCTTGATCCTATCCGATATAGATACGGATCAGGCTTCTAAAAGCGAAGTCTATAAAAAGGTTGCTAAAATCACCAAAAATTATGGAGTTACTAAAATTATTGGTGTAGGTACTGATGTTGTTCGATTACAAGAACATGTGCCAAGTACGGTGATTGTAGAATCTGTGGCTGAGGTTGATTCTAATTTTTTGAGTAGTATAAGTGATTCCTGCATTTTGCTAAAAGGTGCCAGAAAGTTTCATTTTGAAATAATCGGCACTCTTTTACAACAGAAACATCACGATACAGTACTTGAAATAAACTTAAAAGCACTCGAGCACAACCTCAACATTTTCAGGTCCAAATTGAATGGCACAAAAATAATGTGTATGGTTAAAGCATTCGGATACGGAGCAGGTGACCTAGAAATTGCCAAACTAATGGAGCAACAAGGTGTCGAAGCGCTGGGTGTGGCATACGCAGATGAAGGAGTTGCGCTCAGAAGAGCAGGAATAACACTCCCCATAATGGTTATGAATGCGGAGCCTGCTGCCTTTAATGGCATCATTGAATATCAACTGGATCCTGTAATTTACAATGAAAGAATTCTAGATTCATTTATTCGAGAGGTAATCAATTATGGCCAGACAGCCTATCCAATTCATGTTGAACTTGAGACGGGGATGAATCGTCTCGGTGTGCGGTATAATGAATTACCGGATTTATGTACGCAGATAATCTCACAACCAGAAGTAAAAGTCATTTCTGTTTTTTCCCACCTAGCGGTTAGCGAAAATGAAAGCGAAGATAAATTTTCACGTAATCAAATCGATCGTTTTCAGGCGGGAGCCGAATTTATTGAACAGATGCTGGGTTATTCCTTTACAAAACACATTTGTAATTCTGCTGGTATTCTGAGGTTTCCAGAGGCACACATGGATATGGTAAGGCTCGGGATTGGCGTGTATGGAATTGATCCAACGGAAGGCCAAGAAAATGGTTTTGAAAATGTAGGAACACTAAAGACTACTATTACGCAGATTAGAAAATTTGTAGATACGGAAACCATAGGTTACGGACGATCAGGAGCTGCTAATAGAGGGGAGCGCATTGGGATTATTCCGATAGGATATGCAGATGGCTTGAAGCGATCGTTAAGTAATGGAAAGGGTTTTGTTTTGGTTAAGGGTGAAAAAGCGTCGATTGTTGGAAAAGTCTGCATGGACATGACTATGATTAACCTCTCAAAGATTGCGTGCGAAGAGGGAGATGAAGTAGAAATTTTTGGTCCTAATATTTCGATTCAACAGCTCGCGGAAAAAATGGGAACCATTCCATACGAAGTTTTAACTTCAATTTCCTCTAGGGTGAAACGAACCTACATCAAAGATTAGAGCTGTGCTTAAGGAGTTAGATTTTTAGATTTCTTTCTACGACCTTTTAAGTATGCATTGAAAAATACTGCCAGGATAATAATTCCAGCGCCCATATAGAAAACTGGAGACATCACTTCTGATTCTTGAAATACGATAAGCGCAATTATCATCGCGTAGATGGGCTCCATATTGACAGATAGGTTCATCGTAAATGGGCTAATAAAATTCATTAACCAATTACCCATAAAAAAGGCAAAAGCGGTACAAATAACACCTAAAACAAGAAGCATGAGTAAAGAAGAGGATGTCAAGATTAATTCATTGTTGCTAAAATCGCCAGACGCGAAATAGAACAGCCCTACAGCAACACATCCTGCGAAAAGTTCGAAAAAGGTAATTTGAACAGAATCGTTATTTTTAACAAAAGTGGCATTAATAACAGAAAACAATGCTGCTAGAAATGCAGAAGAAATAGCACAAATCATGGCCAATCCATAGTTTAGATGGGAACTTGCGATAGGCTGCACTTGATTGGTTGAATCGAAGCCAATTAGTGCAATTCCTCCGACAACGACAGCGCCCATTGTAAGTTCTTTGTAGTCGAATTTCTTTTTCATTATCCAGGGCTCCAAGAAAGACGTAAACAATGCGGTTGTTGAGAAAAAAACCAATCCAAAGGAAACATTGGAGTAATAGATTGAAAGAAAAAATGTAATCCAGTGTGCCGCAATAATCACGCCCGTACCGGCAGTTTGTAGAATTGTTTTCTTGCTCATGGTAATTTTACGTCTTGACAAGATCATAAATAAGCCGATGGCAACAAATCCAATTAACATTCTATAAAAAACGATTGTGTGAACTGGAACATTTTCCTGATCAAGCATTTTCCCAAGTATGCCGGTAAATCCCCAGATGAAGATCACCATGTGCATGAGTAAGTAATATTTGAATTTACCCTTTAACATAGTAGCCTGCGAAGGTTGGTTAAAAAATTAGATTTCGGGTTACAATAGCGACTTTTATTTAACGATGTGCAAGCGTTTATACAGTAAAAGTTTAGCAATATTAATTTTCAACAATAATAGGAGTTGGAACAACCTCTGAATTGGCTGAAAAGTTTAAGAAAGCGGCACTTATTTTTGAGCTTGGATAGGGAAAGAGCTAAAAGATTTAATTTCTCCAAGAACGACCATGGTCTGCATTTGCCCTATTTCTTCAATCTTACTAAGCCTCTCTCCAATTAATTCTTCGAAACTCGGAATATCTGGCACCATTACCCTGAGTAAGTAATCAAAATTTCCAGTTACCTGAAGACATTCAACAATTTCGTCAATTGCATCTATTTTCTCCTTGAAATTACTCATGGCATTGTCCTTTTGTCTTTCTAAAGAAACATTGATAAGTGCAGAAAAACCAAGACCGATTTTTTGAGGATCGACTTTAGCATGGTAACTTTTTATAATTCCAGATTTTTCTAGTTTTTTAACTCTTTCCAGAGTAGGAGCAGCACTTAGACCAACTTCTTGAGAAAGTTGAATGTTTGTAATTCTTCCTTGCGTTTGCAAGGTTTTCATGATTTTTACATCAATCTTATCTAAGGACATAACTAGGCATTGTAAGAAAGTTGCTTCTTCGAAGAAACTTTAAATAAATAGGTAAAACTTTAATCCATTTTCAATATACGTAATCTAATTGACTATTGAAACTATAACAGTGAATAAAGTGTTGGTTTGCTCGGTGATGCGTCATTAACAAACGGTGCGATTTGTATTTCAAGGAGGTATGAACCGTCTTCTATTTCATTTCTCACATAGATGAGCTCGGTGATGGTAGCGTCTTTTATTGGGTTATTTGGAAAATTCCAAAATGCCTTGTGCGCAAGCATTTGCCCGCCATCTTTCTCACGATCAACGGATGGCAAATCAATTAATAGGTGCTTGACTCCTGCATCGCGAATCGCTTTGGCAGCGGAATGAGACAAGTACGGTGGATTTGTATTCGAATAATGCATTTTACATTTCTCGTCTGAATTTGGAGAGGTACGAATAATTAGTGCTTCAGGCTTGTTTTTTAATACCGCTTCTAATTGTTGTTTATGAATTATTCGATCTCCTATTTCACGCCATTCTTCGGTTTGACTCCATACCTCAGGTTCAATCGTTATTAATTCACCAAAAAAGAAGGTTCGATTTAGCGTCTCATTGATGGAGTGTACGTGCTTGTCTATGTGGCCTACACATTCCGTGTGGGTACCATTTCCATGCGGATTAAATGAAATGTCTCGAAAATTAACATGCCCTCCCTCTTCAACGCTACCTAAGAAATGTTCCGTCCGCACAGGGTCAATTCGCATTTCATCAACGTACCAAGCGTTTACAGTTTCATTGCCAGCGCGCAGAGGAATAGATATATCTATGGGCTTCGAAAGATCTATTGTTAGGATTTTATCTTGAAAATTAATTTTTGCAATCACAGATTGAATATAGCTAAAAAGGGGAATACAATGCGCCATTAAGGAAACGATTTCCTGAGCCTTGTTTTACTCGTCAATTATGAATAAATCAGAAATAATCCTGTCGGCGATAAATTTTCCACTGGGAGACAGCACGAAAAATGTGTCATTTTCAAGTACCATTTTTTGATCTAACCATTTCTTCATTTGTTTTTTAAGAATGGCATAGTAGGTCTGGTGGCGATCCTTTAATTCTACTTTGTTAATTCCCCACTTTGTGCGAAGTCGCGTAAGGATGTACTCGTTAAAATGGTCTCGAGGGGTTAAGGTTTCTTGATCGTAGAACGTTGTTTTTTCCGCGATTGCTTTGATGTATTGATTGTTGTTTCGGACATTCCACATGCGACTTTGGCCATTAAAAGAATGGGCCGATGGTCCAATTCCCAGATATTTTTCTTGTAGCCAGTAATTTGAATTGTGTTTAGAATAATACCCCTGTTTACCAAAGTTAGAAATTTCGTAATGCTCAAATCCATTCGCAACAAGCAAGTCGGTTAGTACCACAAATTGATCTAGCGTTTGTTGGTCATCTGGGAGGATAATTTTATTAGATTCATACCAATTGTAAAAGACCGTTTTCTTTTCAATAGTTAGGCAGTACGCACTGATGTGCTGGACATTTAAATCAATGGCATTTTGAATGTTGGCCGACCAATTGCTGGCAGAAAGGCCTGGAAGTCCATAAATAAGATCAATCGAAATGTTGCTGAAACCTTCTTCCTGCGCTAACTTAATTGAGTTTATTGCTTGATCGCATGAATGCGCCCGGTTCATGAGTAACAGGTCGTCATCATGAAAGGATTGAATGCCAATACTTAGTCGATTAATTCCTGCGTTTTTTAGTTCTCTAAGTTTTTCTGATGTAAGGTCGTCGGGATTTGCCTCAAATGTTATTTCAGGTTCATTTACAACAAGAAAAGTCTTTTTTATTTTATTCAATAAGGTATCGATGTCTTGAATACCAAGAATACTGGGAGTACCTCCACCAAAATAGATGGTTTCAATGGCAGTATCTGTAAAATTGCAATGTACATCAATCTCTTTCACCATTGATTTTATCATTAAATCTTTGGTCTGCATAGAAGTAGAAAAATGAAAGTCACAATAGTGACATGCTTTTTTACAAAATGGGATGTGCAGATATACGCCGCTCATAATGATGTGTATTAACCAGCTGGATTAATTTTAAGGCTATTGATTCAACAATATTCGAAATGTCGTGCCCTTATTCAATTCCGAATTGGCTACAAAAATTTTTCCGTGATGGTAGTTTTCAATTATTCTTTTAGCAAGCGATAACCCCAGTCCCCAACCTCTTTTTTTAGTTGTAAAACCAGGCTCGAATACCGTTTTTAATTTACCAGTAGGAATACCCTTTCCGGTATCTGAGATATCAATTTGAACTTGCGAAGCAGTGGTGGAAACGATGAAAGTAATGGCCCCTTTTCCACCCATTGAGTCCACCGCATTTTTAGTGATATTTTCAATTACCCATTCAAAGAGCGGGGCATTCATTTGTGCAGTAATCATATTTTGAACGGGCAAATTGAAAACCACTTTCGTTGATATTCGATTTCTCAGGTATTCCGTTATGGAGTTAATCACCTCTACGACATTAGACTCTGTTAGCTGGGTTTCTGAACCAATCTTAGAAAAACGTTCGGTTATGGTTTCTAATCTTCGAACATCCTTATTCATTTCTTTCACCGTTTTTATATCAACTCCCTGCTCTTTGAGCAATTCCATCCAAGCCATTAATGACGAAAGGGGAGTGCCAAGTTGATGTGCGGTTTCTTTAGCCATTCCAGCCCAAACCTGATTTTGTTCAGCTCTTCTGAAAGTAGAGAAAAGTAAGTACCCAATAAGTATAAATAATCCAATAATTCCCAATTGAATGTAAGGGTAAAAAAGCAGCTGCTGCTGCAAAGGATCAACGTCATGATATATGTAGCCTATTTCGCCGCCGCCTAAATCAATTCGAATGGGTTCGTTTGCTGCTTGAAATGTTCTCATTTTATCAATGGGAATGGCATTAATTTCTAGGTCTTTTTCATTAATGTTAGTAGCCAATAAGTTGTTAGTAGCAGAGTCAACAAAAATGAAGGGAACCAGGCCCGTATTGGCCGATAAGTCTTCGTTAAATGAATTGATAAGAGAATCTCGCTTTTTAGTTAAAGCATAAAATTTATCAGAGTTATTGTAAATTATTTGATAATTAAATCCCGAGATGGTTAAATGTAAAGGTTCATTAAGGGTTTGCCAGGCGACGATGTATTTCGCTATGGAGTCATTAAACCCTTCCGTATTTTCATCAATTGACAAATTAAATGAGCTCGCATAATTGCTGTACTCATCGAGCATAATAAGTGGGATTTTGATACTATCCCTGAGCTCAGTGGAAAGGGCATAATCGGGCAGATCATTTTCGAATTCTTTAGTTGCTCGAACCCATATTTTTGCCTTCCGCTGCTCTTCCGTTTTGAGTTGCTCAAACGTTTGATTCGTTAATTTCACAACTTCTGCCTGCTTAACAATAGTTAGGGACCATTTTTCTAATTCTTGTTCATTTCTAAATCTGGTTAACCCACTAATATAGCTGCTATACCAAAGGAATCCTCCAGCAATGAGAAAGGCTAAAAGCGCCAGTGCAATTTTCCAATTAAGTTTTTTAGAATATAAATTCATAACGGATGTCCTTCTACTAAGCTAAAAAAACAAAGTGATATTATTGCCAATCTTCTTCTAGCTCTATTGAAACCGTATCTTTTTCGATATCGGAGTCAAATTTTGCATCTACTTTTTTAAGCCAATTTTGCAAACCATTTCTACGGGCTTCTCTTTTGCGCGAAGTAAACTCTTCTGCAACAGGTGATACTATAGTATCTTGTTCATCCCACTCAATTTCGAACTTGATGTTCTCCTTCTGAGGGGATTCATACTCGCGAATAGAAGAATCATTTTTAAATAAACCGATTTCTTGTTTTAATAATGCTTTAATTTCCTGTTTTTCATTTTCCATTTTCTTTTTGCGGGCTAATTTCTTTTCTTCTTTGTCGAGACCAAAAATGGGATTAGTCACCGTACCTGTCATGGATAGGAACATCTTATAGCCTCCCTCATTTTCTTGTATAGGACCAAATTCATCTTTTTTTGCAGGCTTCATTAAAGCATCGCGAAGCAAGAAGTTGAAACCATATGCAATACTATCATTAAAACAATGCTCACCTTTTATACCAATTTTCATAAAACTAGACGCTATATCCATTTGCGGGATTGTAATTTTTTGATCCCTTATTTCAATGGTATTAGTTAATTCAGAAAAAGTAACGAGCTCCAATTTTTTCGCCATCAGTGCTGTGTTGATAAATGGCTTTAAAAGTTTGTTTTTTTCTAGGTATACGGCGATGTCTTGGAGCATCTCAAAATTGATTAGTTTGCCGTTGTTGATGGTTAAATTCATAGAGGCTAAAATGGCTTCCGGTTTTATATGAAATCCATTGTCCATTGCACAGGCGAAATTCAATTTGGCTGTTGCTTCGCCACTTAAATGCCTGTCTAAAATAAAATCTTGTCCAAAATTTTCAAATTCAGAAAACAGGTTGGTAATATCAATTGAATTGATGGTGCTAGCAGATGTGAAAAGGTAATTATTAGCATTGCTTCCGTCAAACTCAAACTGAGTTCGGTAGGTTCCTTCATTTGCTTCGAACCTGACGTTTTTACCTGTTAAAGTTTGATTTTGTAAACTGGCAATGCCACGAATATTTTTAGCATCAAATTCTTGGTAGCTCAACTTTTCGACTGTTGTATTAAAGTTGAAAGCAATGTTTTTTGGTAAGATTGAAGATGGAGCATATCCTCTCGTTTGATTGGCTGCAGATGCCAATGCCGTAATTTGGCTTAAGTCTATAAACCTAGAATCAAGATCAGCTTCTATGGTCAAAACTTTGTTTTTACCTAGCAGATAGGGAATAAAGTCTCTAAGTACACCTGCCAAATTGAAATCCGAATTGAAAATGGTTCCAGAACAATTAGAAATAATGGCATTTCCATTTTTCAAAGAGAACATTCCATTTAAATCAGTGTATTCTAAATCATTACTATTGGTTTTTACATTTACATTTTTCAAATGAAATTTACCCTTTGATTTTGTGGTTGTAAAATTACCTTTTCGTGATTTCCCCTTTATGTCTAGATCGACATTTAAAAGACCATTTAAATAGGATAGAGATTGAAATTGAAAGAATTCTTGTATGGATTCCAAATCCATGTCCCCATTTATTTTTGCTGTAATTACAGGGTGATTAAAATTCTTTATTTGAATGTTTCCAGCAAAATAGCTTTGTAAAATAGAACCTGATATATTTTGAATAGAGAGTTCCCCAAGATCAGCATTAGAGTAGTGTCCTGAAAAAGTAATATTGTCCAGGTCTATTCGTGTATTCCTTTCGGTCAATTTGCCGTCTTTAATTTCGAAATCAGCCACAATGTCCGGAACATTATTTTTAGCAGTTACTCCTTTTATCGTGGCATTAAAATCAAGATTTCCTTTGCTGTTGTACGATTTAAATTTTTCAAAAAAAACAGATGGAAAGACCGAGAATACACGATTCAAAACGAGGTTTTTTCCAGTAATTGAAAGGTCACAAAAGGAACTTTCTGTTAAGTAATTACCCGAAACGTTAAAATCAAGTCCTCCTATATTAACCGTGCCGTTTTCAATCAAATATTTTTTGGAAATTTTATCAATACTTAGCGTAGTTTCAAGGACGGTTTTTTCATTTTTAATATACGTAAGATCACCAATTTTAACTGATTGTAGCAATAAGTTAGAATTGATTTCAAGGTCAAACAATTGTTCCGTAAAATTACCTGAAAGGCGAACTGTTGAAGCTTTGCAATTGTATTGCTGTTTGGTTAGTCTGTTGTCGTAATTTATTTTTGTATTGATGAAACTTAATTGATTTAATTCAAAATGAAACTCCCTTATTTCAGCAGGTTTTTTTTGTTGCCAAATCAGGTAATTTTCTTTCCCTTCTGCTGTAACTGATAAATTAAGAACTGCGTCAACTGCCTCAGCTTGATTGATGTGGTATTGACCATTAAAAATTTCTACAAAATCAAATTTTAAAAGAAGCTCTTTTGCAAACAGCATTGTATCGCCAGTTGCAGCATTATTGAGGTCTTCGATATGTGCATTTTCAAAAACTAATGTAGCTTGTGGGAATCGTTTCAGCAAGTCCAAACGAACATTGTCAACGTGAACTTCTGCTGTTAGGTATTGGTTCAGATAGGAAATGGCGTATTGCTTAATTTCTTTGGTATATACTTTTGCCAGAATAACAATTGCGGTCACCGTCAGCAAGAAGCCAAACGTAAAGTACAGTAGAAATTTTCTGATTTTTTTGAGCATGTGCGGTTAAATTACTGCTAATGCAAGTCAAATAGAATCGAAAAACCAGTGATTTATTAACGTTGAGTTATTAATAGAACGGTTAAAAAATTAGAATAGTCTTTTTGATCAAAGCATTTTTAAAAAGCCAATTTCTTTTTCCGATAAGAACCGCCACTTACCTCTGTGTAAATTCCCTTTAGTAACTCCTGCGAATGAAATTCGATCTAATTTATCTACGCGGTAATTGAGTTGGGCGAACATGCGTCTTACAATTCTATTTTTGCCCGAATGTAAACTGACAATTACATTTGATTTTTCATCTGATTTCTGATCAAATTGAATCGTATCAAATTTTGTAATTCCATCCTCTAATTCAACTCCCTCTAAAAGTGCTGCCATGTCCTTGGGATCAACTTCTTTATTTAATTCTACAAGGTAAATTTTCTTGATCTGATGGCTTGGATGGGTTAATTTTTTTGCAAGACTACCATCGTTTGTCAAAAGTAAAAGTCCCGTAGTCATGCGGTCAAGCCTGCCAACAGGATAAATTCGTTCTTCACATGCGTTTTCAACCAATTCCATTACAGTTCTTCTGTCGTGCGTATCTTCCATTGTGGTAATCGAGTCCTTGGGCTTGTTTAGCAATATGTAACGCAGCTGTTCAAGGGTTAACAGTTTGTCTTTATAGCAAACTTTATCGCTCTTTTTCACTTTAACACCGAGCTCTGTAATAACTTCACCATTTACAGTGACTAAACCTTTAGCGATTAAATTATCAGCCTCTCTTCTGGAACAAACGCCTGCTTTTGCAAGATATTTGTTTAGCCTGACTTTGACGTTCAAATTCTCCGGGTTTGCTGTTTCTGCTGCTGGCTCTGTGTTTACTTCTGCGACTGCTTGTTCTTCGACAATCCTTGGTCTTGGCTGTTTTGGTTTAGCTTCTGTATCCTGATTCGGTTTAGATGATTTTGTTTTAGAGGGTAGTGAATTCTCCTTTTGTTTGGTTTTTACTTTAGCTTTTTTGGTGGACGGACTTTTAAGTTTTGGGGTAGAATCTTGAGGATTTTCAACTTTGATTTCTTTCGGCGGTTTCGCCGCAGGTTTTATATTTTCTTTTTTGGAAACCTCAGCCGGTTCACTAATTACGTTTTCTGATTGGGTGTCTTTTTCTGATGACTGACTGGCCTTCCCGAATTTTTTACCTTTCCAAGATCCTTGATTTTCCTTCATGATTGGGTAAAGGTACGAACCATAGTTAGTCCGAACTAATTAAAACGCATCTTCGATGTGTTCAATTGAAAGATTGGGTTTCAAAATGATTGATATGACATCAAATCTGAGTTCTAAGTCAATTTCATTTTCTAATAGGTAGGCCTCCGCTGTGTCTACAAGTATTGCTTGCTTAAAATCAGTAACGTCGTCATGCGGATAGCCATATGAGGCGCTTGTCCGAGTTTTGACTTCTGTTATAACAAGGAAGGGCTCAAGTATTGAAATGATGTCTATTTCGCCTTTTCCATGCCTCCAATTACAGTCAAGAATGGTATGTCCTATTTTTTCGAGGTGTTTTCGAGCTAATCCCTCCCCATATCGACCCGTTTCAAGATGTGGTGTTTTCATAGACATGTGCTTCTGATTGCGGTAATTTGAAAATTTGGAACAAATGTTGTATCAGCATTTGATGTTAAATTTATACTTTAGTCAAACAATTTAAAGGCATTATGAAGAATTTACTTTTTGCAGTTGCGCTATGCGCATTTACATTACCCTCTTTCGCCCAGTTCGAAGGAACCGTGGACTTTGTTAAAACGAAGGGGAAAATCAATGTGAATTATACGTACAAAATTAAAAGCGGCCAAATCCGAATTGAAGAATTCGGTGACGACGATAAACTCGATGGTATTCAGTTAGTGAATACGAATGATGGAACAATTTATGCGCTGAGTCCAGAAAGAAAGATGTACATGGAAGCGAAGAACAAGCGTCCTCAAAGAACGGCAGTTGTTGATGTCAAAAAAACGAAGACAACAAAAACAATAAATGGAAAGTCTTGCATAAAATGGGTAGTAACTTGTGCGGAACAAGAAAGGAAGATTGTTTATTGGGTGACAAAAGGCAATTATGATTTTTTCATTCCATTTTTAAGAACGCTTAACCGTGCGGAGAAATCAGCCATTTACTTTTTGATGATAGCGGGCAATGAAAACTATTTTCCAATTTTAGCTGAAGAATACAATAGTGATGGCCTCCTTATTTCGAAACTCGAAGCAAAAGATGTCTCTTCAATAAAATTAGCTCAAACTAATTTTGATATTCCAGAGGGGTACAAAAAGTTTGAAAGGTAATTGAGTCGCCTTAAGTACAAGGAGCTGCATTATTCTGAGTTCCGAAGTACTCCACCGCTGGGAGTGACAGATAAGGTATAATTCATACCGAGAATAACGGATTGGTTATCGTGGATGTGACCGAATGGCAAGTCATAACAAATTGGGTAAGAAAATTCAGCTGTTGCCGCTTGAATGATTTCATATGCTGTTTTGCCAAAGGAAATCTCATTATCATTCATATCCGTCATTCCTCCCACAACAAGGCCCGCAAGGCCATGCAGTTTTCCGGACTTTTTCAAATTGTGCATCATTCGATCAATGTGGTATAAGTATTCGTCCAAATCTTCTAAAAACAAGATCTTTCCTTTCGTCTCTAAGTCCATATTTGTACCTGACAGGCTGCAAAGTATTGATAGATTACCACCAACCGCTTGGCCATTGCATTCTCCTGATTTATTGAATGTTGATGCGGGAGAGATTAGTTTAACCTGTTTTTTGAAAAGTGCGTTGAACAGCGTGCTTATTGCCTCAGAAGTATTGTCCCCAAAATTGATGGGCATAGTAGAATGTAGAGAGGCTATACCCATAGAATGCATTTTGTTATGAAGTACGGTAATGTCGCTGTAACCGCAGACCCACTTTGGGTTAGAAAGAAGTGGTTTGAAATTTACTTTATCCATGATTTGAATGGTTCCATAACCGCCTCTGAAGCAAATTATTCCTTGTACATTTTCATTGGCAATAGCCCATTGTAAATCTGCCGCACGCTCTACATCTGTACCAGCAAACTGATTAAACACCTTTCTAAGATTTGGCCCTTCTATGCATGTCAATCCCCAATTTTCCATTAACTGTACGGCGAAGGAAAGTTTTTCAGTATCAATTGACCTTGCAGTGCTTATTATCGCTACCCGGTCACCAGACTTAAGAACTGGAGGAATAATTGGCTTAGTCATCTTCTACTTTCTTTTTCTTAGGATATCGACCTTGTTCTTTAAGTATTTTACTAATAATCCATTCCATTTGCCCATTGGTACTTCTGAATTCGTCAGAAGCCCATTTTTCAACTGCCTTTAAAAGTTCTGGTTCAAGGCGCAATACGAATGGTTTTTTCTTAGCCAATGTTCTTTTCTTTTAATCGCATTAAAAACGATTGCAATTTATCTTTTCTTTGAGTTCCAATCAGTAAGGTTCGCCCATTTTTCAATTTGAGCTCTAGTCCTATATTTCCAGATATATTCAAACAAACTGTCTTTGCAAACAGCTTCTTTCGATAGCCGAAACCTCCAAATTCTTTTAATGGACTATATTTTCGAATTTGGTAGCTTGTAACTTGAGACCATTTTATTTCGTGTATCCTCCAATTGTAGGGGGTAAAGCGGTATTTGATTTTTTCATCATCTAACCGTGTGGTAAGTTTTGAAGTCCAAATTAACAAGAAGGGGATAAGGGTTGTGGTTATTTCAGCGATTACCAGAGAACCATTAATCGATGACTGATTTAGAAAATCAAATATTATAACGCCAAGGAAAAGGAAAACAAGTACGATAAGGCAGATTTTTCCAACTTTTGAATTCCTGAAATATTGTTCTTCTTTAAAGAGCATATCTATTGATTCAACGTGCCAGCATTGAGAACAGGACTGGCATCTTTATCAGAACAAAGAACGACCATTAAATTGCTGACCATAGCTGCTTTTTTTTCCTCATCTAATTCAATGATGTCTTTCTTTGAAAGTTCTTCCAAAGCCATCTCAACCATTCCAACAGCACCTTCAACAATTTTCATTCTTGCGGAAACAATTGCTGTGGCTTGTTGTCTCCTGAGCATTGCACTGGCAATTTCTTGGGCGTAAGCGAGATAGCCAATTCTTGCCTCCAAGACTTGAATCCCAGCAATTTTTAAACGCTCATCTAGCTCATGTTCCAAAGCATGATTGACTTCATCCATCCCGCTTCGAAGTGTTACTTCAGTTGTATCTTCAAAATTATCATAGGCATAGGTTCCCGCTAATTTTCGAACCGCAGCATCGGTTTGTACGCGCACAAAGTGTTCGTAATCGTCCACATCAAAAGCTGCAGCATACGTGTCATTCACTTTCCAAACGGCGATAACACTGATTAAAATTGGATTTCCTAAGCGGTCATTCACTTTAACTCTTTCAGAATCGAAATTTCGAGCTCTCAAGGAAATTTTTTGTTTTGTATTTAGTGGATTGGTCCAGAAAAACCCATTAGACTTTACCGTACCCACGTATTTCCCAAAAAACACCAATACCCTAGAGCCATTTGGAGCTACGATGAATAATCCAAAAAAGGTAAACAAGCCAGCAAGGACTAACAGAATATATACTGGATTTCTCGTGATAACTGTTCCCGCTATCCCGCCACCAATTAGTCCCAATGCAAACAGGAACATGATTACTCCGGGGATTGCTTTAATTTCGTTTTCTTGTTTCATAATGTGATATTATAATGATATCACAATGATACTAAATATTTTTTTTAAAAACAAATAAAAAGTATTCAATCCATCAATAACATAACCTTCTTATATTTGAGCCTATTTAAATTTATGAGCAAAAGAAGACATACCATCACAGCAGCGCTGCCATATGCCAACGGTCCGTTGCATTTAGGACATGTTGCTGGGGTTTATGTTCCTGCTGATATTTATGCACGGTTTTTAAGACTGCAAGGCGAAGATGTTGTATTTATTTGTGGTTCAGATGAACACGGTGCAGCGATTACGTTGCGAGCAAAAAAAGAAGGTACAACTCCCCAGAAAATAGTCGATGAGTATCATTTATTAAATTCGAAATCGTTTAAAAATTTTGGAATCAGTTTTGATATTTATTACCGTACTTCAGGGGAGCTTCATCATAAAACTGCCCAAAATTTTTTCAAGAAATTGAATGATTTCGGTTCTTTTGAGAAAAGAGAAAGCGAGCAGTATTTTGATGAAGAACACCAACAATTTTTGGCAGATAGATACATCAAAGGTCAATGCCCAAGGTGCCAAAATTTAAACGCTTATGGGGATCAATGCGAAAAATGTGGATCGGCATTAAGCCCAATGGAGCTAAAAAATCCACAATCTACCATCAGTGGTAATACTCCAATTCTTAAAAAGACATCACACTGGTATTTGCCCATGCAAAATCACGAAGCTTGGCTAACAGACTGGATTAAAAACGGGAGACTCAATGATGAAGCGCATCATGACCCTGCTAACTGGAGAAATCAAGTGGTAGGACAATGTATGAGCTGGATCGATGGTGGATTGCAGCCTAGAGCAATGACTAGGGACCTCGATTGGGGGGTGAAAGTTCCTGTAAATGATGCTGCAGGAAAAGTACTTTATGTATGGTTGGATGCGCCAATAGGATACATTTCGGCCACTAAGCAGTGGGCAGCGGATAATGGAACCGATTGGGAACCGTATTGGAAAGATTCTTCAACCAAATTGGTTCATTTTCTTGCGAAAGACAACATTGTTTTTCACTGTGTCATTTTTCCTATTCTCTTAAAGGAACATGGAGATTTCATTTTACCCACTAACGTTCCAGCTAATGAATTTTTAAATCTAGAAGGGGACAAGTTCTCAACAAGTAGGAACTGGGCAGTATGGCTTCACGAGTATTTAGAGGACTTTCCATCCATGCAGGATGCGATGAGGTATGTACTGTGTTCAATAGCCCCAGAAAGCAAAGACAGTGAGTTTACGTGGAAAGATTTTCAGGCAAGAAATAACAATGAGCTAGCAGACATTTTTGGAAATTTCATCAATCGAGTGTTAGTGCTTTCTAAGAAATATTATGATGGGGTTGTGCCTCAAAAATTAGCCATTACTAGTATGGATAGTCAAGCGCTGACTGCTGTAAAAACATCAAAGGATAAAATTACAAAAGCAGCCAGCAATTTTCGATTTAGAGAGGCCCAATCGGAAGCCATGAACCTGGCTAGAATAGGGAATAAGTATTTCGCAGACACGGAACCGTGGAAGTTGATAAAAACGGACGAAGAACGTGTTAAAACGATAATGAATGTCGCCATTCAAATTGCTGCTAACTTAACCATTGCATTTGACCCCTTTTTACCTTTCAGTACAATTCGTTTAAGAGAAATGATGAATCTTAAGAAATTTGAATGGGACGATTTTGGAAGAGACGATTTGGTTCCTGAAAATCACCAGTTAGGGAAAAGTGAAGTACTGTTCCCGAAAATAGAGGACGTAGCTATTCAAAAGCAAATTGATAAATTATTAGCAACTAAACAAATTAGCTCTAAATTTCCACCAATGAAAAAAGAAATTCAATTTGAAGAATTCATGAAAATGGATGTTCGGGTAGCCACTATAATCCAAGCAGAATCTCATCCTAATGCAGATAAATTATTGGTGCTTAAGGTTGATACTGGTATAGACGAAAGAACCATTGTTTCCGGCATTGCGGAACAATATCAACCTGAAGAAATCATTGGCAAAAAAGTAAGTGTACTTTTAAATTTAGCTCCTAGAAAAATAAGAGGAATCAGTTCGCAAGGCATGATTTTAATGGCTGAAAATGAAGGAAAACTAACTTTCGTTACTCCTGAAAATGAAATTGAATCTGGTGCTGAAATACGCTGAGAGCTTCGTAGGATAATCTTTGGACATTTAGCCTGTAATTTCGAAGTAAATAGTGCGATTATTATTTAGTATATTCAGACTAATAGAGTAAAACAATAAAGTTGGCAAGAGTAATTAAATCGTTAGGTTTTAGAATTAGATGTATGTCTATTTGGGTTTTGAATGTAATTCTATTAGTAGGGATTTTTACGCCATCTTTTGCGCAAAATCTAAAAGAAGCCAATGAAATTGCCCAGAAACTCAGTATTGAGACTGACCATGCTCAAAGGGCTAATTTATTATTGAAATTAAGCGTAGCACAAGGCACTGGCCAAATCGAATCGGCTTTGGAACATGCGAGTAGGGCGCTAACTATTTTTCAAAATATCAATGATAAAAATGGAGAAATAGAGGCATACATAATTCTTGGGGATCTCGAATTACGAATTGGAAACGATCCCTTAGCACGGTCTTATTTTAATAGGGGTTTCACCATTGGAGTGGAAATGGATAGTTTGGCTATTATGGTGAGAACCAAGTTGTTATTAGGTAAAACCTATATCAATGGCACGAATCAATCCACAGGATTAATGTACTTGCAGGAAGCGAGTGACATGGCAGAAAAAGCTCAAAATCATGTGCTTAGAACCAAATGTTCATCCGCCTTGGGTGCCTGGTATAATCATTTTTCGGCATACAATACAGCGATTGGTTATTTAGAATTAGCGTTAGAATCTGCAATGCAATCGGGTGAAGAGGAGCTAATTGCTAGCGTAATGCACGCACTTGGTAATACCTATTTAAAGTCAAATCAACATGATTTAGCGTACTCGTCATTTGAAAAATCGCTTAGAAAAAATGAGGTTTTAGGAAATAAAGATAAACAGGCCATTCTTTGCTATGAGCTAGGAGTTTTAAAGCTGGAATTGGGACAGCAAGATGAAGCCTTGATATTTTTTAGAAATAGTTTGACTTTAGCGACTGACATTGGCTTAAAGGAATATATAACTAAGGGTTATCAGGTGTTGTCAGAGGTTTATGAGCAAAATCATGATTATGAAAACGCTTATCGTTTTGTGAAGTTGGTAAATGCGATTAAAGGTGTAAGTGAAATATCTGAATTAGAGACACAGATTCAAAATCAAAGAATTTTAAGGGAAAACCAGACCTTTAAACAACGAGAGGACTTGCGGGATGAGCAAGATGAAAGAAAACGTGAACGATTCACGCTACTATTGGTAATTGTAATTCTTCTGTGTATTTCACTAGCTTATTTGTTTTTTGTAAATCAGCAGAAACAGAAAGTAAATAATGAACTGGAACAAGCGCGAATTCGAGCGGAAGATTCAGAAAAAGAGAAAGAAAAATTTCTCACCTATACCAGTCACGAGATAAGAACCCCTCTAAATGCCGTTGTTGGTGTTGCTCAATTACTTGAACAAACACCATTAAATCCGAAACAAGAAGAGTACATTAATACCTTAAAAGGAAGTGCCAATAATATTCTTCATATTGTAAATGATGTCTTGGATTTGTCTAAAATAGAGAGTGGATCGATTGAATTGGAATCAACTGAATTACCTCTCAAACAACTGATTAGCAACATCTTCAATACGCTTCTTTTTAAATTACACAATAAGGACGTGCGCTTGATAAATGATTTTGATCCAAAAACCCCATTAAACCTAAGGGGTGACTCGGTCCGGTTGAATCAGATTTTATTAAACTTAACAGATAATGCGGTCAAGTTCACACGTTCAGGTGAAATACGTTTAAAGGTTGAACTATTGGGTGAGACAGATACAGATGCAACCATAAAATTTGAGGTAGCTGATACCGGAAAAGGTATTCGCCAAAGCAGCTGAAAACGCTAGAAAAGCAGCAGAAGCCAAGAAAGCGGCAGCGGCCAAGAAAGCGGCTGAAGACAAAAAGAAACCTGAAGAAATTAAGGGAAAGAATACCGGTGGAGGAAATTAAATCATTGAACGGTTATTCCTTGGCTTTATAATTCCGAAAAGAAAAAAACGCAAAGACAACAATCAACAGTAAAATTGCAACCTTTGACCAAAATATAATGTTCATCGGTATGACCGGCGATATGTTATTCAAGCAATATGATGACCAAAAAGAATCGTGACTTTGCGCTAATAAGGACATAGGAAACAAAAATAAACTTAACATAATTGCTTTCAAGAAACCCATTGTTCCGCAAAATACTTCTAATCAAATTGTCTTTTCCTGAATAAGTGACGGCACAACCTCTACCCTTAGGATAAATCCATCTTTTTATCTGACAGCCATTTAAAGCATGTTAAGCCTTGATGTAAGCTCTTCTTTGTACGCTTTGCCAATACTGATGTGTTTCGCACCCATCTTGATATAATGATCTTCTATAGACTCTATTTTATCTAGCCTAACTAAGTAGGATCTATGGACACGCACAAAATCGTTTCCTGAAAGTTTCTCAGCTATCTCTTTCATTGTCGACAAGATGGTAAACCTTCCTTCCTGCGTGTAAATTTTCATATAATTTCCCAGCGCCTCAATATAACAAATGTCTTTTAAGTTTATCCTGACTAATCTTGAATCTGCTTTAATGAAAATACTTTCCCCCTCTGATGAAATATTTGCTTTTTCGACTTTAAACCTTTGTTCCGCTTTATTAATTGCTTTTAAGAAACGACCATGAGTTAATGGTTTTTGAATAAAATCAGTAACATCATACTCATATGATTCTGCGGCATATTCTGGATGCGAAGTAATAAAGACAACCTGAGGTAATGGATTCAAATTTTTAATGAGTTCCATGCCATCCATTTTTGGCATTTCGATATCCAAAAATAATAAATCTACAGGCTCCTCCTGCAGAATTTTGAATGCATCCACCCCGGATTCGCAGCTCGCCACAAGGCTAAAACCGTCAGTATCATTGATTAAATCTTCAAGAACACTTCTTGACAATTCATCATCATCTACAATTACACAATTCATGATTCAAGAATTTTTATAATCTCCTCTAATTCATCTAAAGCTAATAAACTTTCTTCATCTAAGTTATTGATTAAAGGTGCAATTTCCTCATAAGAACAGTTTTGACTATCTAATTTCTCTACGCGATTTAAAATGTTAAGTACAACATCCATTCCCATATAAGATGCATTACTCTTCATTTTATGTGCAGTCTGACTTAGTAAAGACCAATCTTCATGATCTAAATATGATTTTATTTTTTCCAAGTCAGCCGGCAAAGACACTAAAGATATTTTTATATACTT
>CAJQPO010000044.1 GCA_905480225.1 uncultured Flavobacteriales bacterium
ACACAGTAATCCGTTAAAGTAAAAGCTGGGTCGTCGTTGGTCGTAACCGTGACCGTTTGCGTACTGCTATCCGAGCAAACTCCCGCAGTTACGTATTCTAATGTGTAAGTCGTTCCTCCTATTCCTGAAGTTATCGAACCTGTGGATGCGTCAACGGTTGAACCGTCGCCTAAATCAGGATCAAAACTGAATACTCCACCAACGGTGGCAATACCCGCAGCTGCATTCGTGCCGCCCTCACAGTAATCTGTTAAAATAAAAGCTGGGTCGTCTGACGGACTCACGGTAACATTAAGTCTTAATGAGGCAGGACAAACACCATTTGTTAGGTATTCAATCGTATAAGTTGCACCTCCAACACCATTCGTAACCTCACCGGTTGAAGCGTTAATGGTTGAGCCATCTCCCGGGTCTGGAGAAAAAGAAAATACACCTCCTGTTGTAACAATTCCTGTTGCGGAATTTGAAGCACCTTCACAAAAATCTGAAAGAACATATGTGGGATCGTCCAAAGCAATCACCGTCACATTTTGAGTGCTTGTACCCGGGCACAAACCAGAGGTCACATATTGGACCGTGTAGGTGGTACCGGCTATACCATTAATAACTTCTCCAGTAGAAGGGTTTATTAGTGCACCATCACCCGGTGCAGGATTAAAACTAAAAGTTCCTCCAGATGTTGCGATTCCAGATGCAGCATTCGCAGAACCAGAACAAAAATCTGTAACGGAAAACGATGCATCTTCAGTAATACATGAGCAGGAAGGACTGGCAATATTTGTTTCCATATTGACATTGCAAATGGTATGAATCTGTGGCGCAGGACCTTTAGCACTTGTGAAACCCCACGAAACAGTAGCTGCAGACAAACCAAAAAATGATCGAATATTGCCTGCATACGTACTAACCAAGAGCCCGTCAAAATATACTTGTAATGAACCAAAAGAGGATGGGTCCCAAGCAATACAAATATCATGATCAAGGCCATCTTTTATTGTTGCCCCACCAGAAAGTAAACAGTTAGGACCATTTATAGTTCCACTCAAAGTCTGGTCTCCATTAACCTGCATAGACATGTGATCACATACTAAGTCATTTATAGAAAAAGTCGAATGATCATAAGTATCAAATTCAATCGCCAATGATGGTGTGATTTCACAATTTGTAGAAAAAAGTGGAAGACAATTGGTACTAGTTCCAATTCCATATCCGATACCTCCTCCTGCTCCACCAATCACATTTGGCACTCCTTCTATTTGAAGTAGAAAAGCAATTCCATCTCCAGTTGTAATATCGCTTCCAAAATTGGCAGTAAACGAAACTTTAAATGTTTGATTGAGATCTATCGGGTCACAAGCCCAAACCGCACCGTTTTCGAACGTAGTTCCATTCGTTGTAAGGTTAATGCATGATGCCGAAGTGCTTGCGAAGTTCACCGTTTGAAATCCTCCGGCCGCGCAGGTGCCCGGAGTCGAGCTAAGGTCTGTAAGTGAAGCACCATTAGTCGAAATTTGCGCTGATACGAAATCAAAAAGTAAAATAAATGCAATTGCAAGTACTAATTTGTTCATGGTAAGATGTTTGGCAATGTTAAATCTAACAAATGTTATTGTATTTTTTACGTTTACCCACCAATAAATGAGATAATTTCGATGTTGATTTGTGTTTCGACGTACTATTCTACTGCAAACCGTTCTGTAAATAAACCAGCATAGTTTTTAATTACTGCATAATAGATTCCAGGCTGATAACAAGATGTATTTACAATGAAGCGATTTTCACCACCGCTTCTTACTTCCGTTCTATCAAAAATTAATTGGCCTAAAGCATCATAAATTAAAATTGAAATTTTGCTTTTTTTGAGCAAATCAAATCCAACGGTTAATTCATCCCTAACGGGATTTGGAAATAAATGGACAGAACCTAATACGTCCTCAATTTTGACCGCATTTATATTTGAAAATATCGTTTTATTCTGATCATCTACACTCATAACTCTGTAATAATTCATTCCATATACTGGAGAATCATCTACAAAATCATAAATCTGGTCTTTTTCAATTGATGTTGAATTAATAATTCCTAAGGTTTCAAAATTTAATCCATCAATTGATTTTTGCAACTCAAACAACTGAACATGATTACCACTAATGGCCGTCCAAGATAATTCAACAATCGGTTCACTACTATAATTATCATATTCTTGGGAAGATACTAGCGAAATTGAACCAATTGGCAAGGCAATAGCACATGAAGGAGAAGCAATATTTGTCTGCATTTCTACATTGCAAATTTTCTGTTCCTGCGGTGCTGGACCTTTCGCAGAAGTGAATCCCCAGTATACAGATGCCGGGTTAAAAAAATACGAGAATGGTGCAGCAATATTGTCATTCAAAATTCCAATTGAAACGCCATCAAAATAAACTTCTAATTCCAATAACGTTCTGTCCCAAGAAATACAAATATTATGATCCAACCCATCAATTACTGTTCCTCCACCATTGAGACATAGAGGACTGAGCGAAGAATTAAAAGCATCCATCAGTCCATTTTTTTGAATGGACATGTGACTGCAAGCGATATCGTTTATTGGCGGAGTTAAAGGAGCAGACGAATGATCGTATGTATCAAATTCAATAATTACCGACGGTGAAATTGGACATGTACCAGAAAGGCAAGCGGCACCATTGCCATATGAGTAACCTATTCCACCTCCCTGCCCACCTTTCACTTGAGGAACACCCTCGGTCTGCAAAACAAAAGCTATTCCATCGCCAGCGCCAACCGTTGAGCCAAAATTACCCGTAAATGATATTTTAAAATTCTGACCCAAATTAATCGGATCACAAGCCCAAACAGCGCTACTCTCAAAATTATTTCCACCTGTAGTTAGGTCAATACAACTTCCATTTGCATTAGCAGGCGATAGGGTTTTGAATCCATTTGATAAACAACTACTTGGAGCACCACCGGTTTGAACCAATGCAATTCCGTTGGTGGAAATTATCTGTCCATGTAAAGGAATACATAGAAAAATCAGTGTACATAAGGTCAGTAAACGAGGCATCTTTAGAATGTAGTTATCCTAAAGATACAAATGTTATTGTAATTTTTACATTTACTTAATGTATTTTTTACGCTTACTATGATTTGAAGCACAAATTTGTCCACTCATCTTATTTGAACGAATGGATTCTTTGCAAAAAGTTGTATGAAAAAATAATTACCTAGTAACGACTAAATATTGTTCGCAGCAAGAAAGACTACCGGATTCTCAAGATAATTTTTGAAAGTTTGAAGGAATGAAGACCCAACAACTCCATCAACAACTCGGTGATCACAAGAGAGCGTAACTTTCATTGTATTTCCGATTACAACTTGATTGTTCTTTACAACTGGTTTTTGAACAATGCCTCCAATAGCAAGAATACATGCATCTGGAGGATTAATAATAGCCGTAAACTCCTCGATTCCAAACATACCTAGATTAGAAATTGTGAAAGTATTACCTTCCCAATCTTCAGGTTGCAGTTTTTTATCTCTAGCCTTGCCTGCAAAATCCTTCACTTCAGTACCAATTTGAGTCAACGACTTTCCATCTGCAAAACGAACCACAGGAACAAGCAATCCTTCATCAACAGCTACTGCGACACCAATATGAACATGACTGTTGTAACGTATCTTATCTCCAAGCCATGATGAATTTACTTTTGGATGCTTTTTTAAGGCAGCAGCAGAAGCCTTTACAACCATATCATTGAATGATATTTTTTGAGGCGCAATGGCACTATTGATGGAATTCCTTGCTGATATAGCATTGTCCATATCTACTTCTATAGTCAAGTAAAAATGTGGTGCTGAAAATTTACTTTCTCCTAATCTTTGAGCAATAATTTTTCTCATTTGAGATACGGGCTCCTCGGTGTAAGTCTCCACACCAATGAATGAGGTTGAGCTGCCTTGATAATTATCAATGTCTCGTTTAATTATTCTTCCACCTTCACCGCTTCCTTTGATTTGATTTATATTGATACCTCTATCTTCCGCTAGTTTCTTAGCCAGTGGAGAGGCTTTTACAATTTCGTTTGTACTAGAATCTGAAAAAGTAGGAGTTATTTTCGCAGCTATTTCCACTTTGGTGCTAATGGGTTCAGGATTTTTCAATTCCGGTTTAGATTCGGCTTTGACTTCCTCTTTACTGCTCTCCGATACCTCTTCAGGAATATTAGCAACTTCTTCTGCTAATATTTTTTTAACGTCTTCATCCTTTTCCCCAATTATAGCTAATATATCATTGACGGGCGCAGTGGCACCTTTATCAACGCCTATATGCAAAAGAACACCATCATAAAATGATTCAAATTCCATTGTGGCCTTATCGGTCTCAATTTCTGCTAATAAATCTCCAGATGACACAGCATCTCCAATACTCTTGTGCCACTCAGCCACCACTCCCTCTACCATGGTGTCACTTAATTTGGGCATTCTTACAATTTCCGCCATTTGTACTGTAATTATTCGATTATAAATGGATAATCCGATGAGTAAACGTCTTCATAAAGGGCTGTGCTTGCTGGAGCCGATCCATTTTCTGCATACTCCACAGACTCAACTACTAATGCCTTTACTTTTTCTTGAATTTTATCAATTTGATTCTGAGTAGCTAATTTATTCTTAAGAATCGTTTCCAACACTTTTTCAATAGGGTCTTCGTTTTTATAGTCTTCCACTTCTTGTTTCGTGCGGTACTTTTGTGGATCAGACATTGAATGCCCTTTGTACCTATATGTTCTAATGTCCAATAAAGATGGCCCGCCACCATTGCGAGCTAATGCAGCAGCCTCCATTATTGCCTCATGAACTGCCTCTACACTCATTCCGTCTACTGCTTTAGAAGGCATTCTGTATGACCTTCCAATCTCTTCTAAATCCATCACATTAGTAGTTCGCTCGACAGATGTACCCATTGCATAGTTATTATTCTCAATAATGAATACACAAGGTAGCATCCATTTCATAGCCATATTGAAGGTCTCATGAAGTGCGCCCTGTCTGGCTGCTCCATCTCCGAAAGAAGTAAAACAAACATTACCCGTTTTTTTGTACTTCTCTGCAAAAGCGATACCTGCACCCATTGGAATTTGCGCGCCAACAATACCGTGGCCGCCCATTAAATTAACTTCCTTTTTAAACATATGCATGGATCCACCTTTTCCTTTAGTCATTCCATTGGTTTTACCGTAAAGTTCGGCCATCATTTCTTTCGGGTGAACACCAAGGGCAATAGGATGAGCATGGTCTCTGTATGCCGTAATGTGCTTATCTCCCGGCTCACAACCCGAAGCTGTCCCCGCAACTACAGCCTCTTGGCCGATGTACAAGTGACAAAATCCACCAAACTTTTGTTGAATATAAAGCTGACCAGTCTTTTCCTCGATCTTTCTCATCACCAACATATCTTCGTACCATTTTAAGTACTGCTTTTTCGAATATTTCGTCTTCAAAGCCTTGGTGCTTTTCGCATTCTTATTTTTCACAGATACAGATGCCATAAATACTTTGTTAAATAATAATTAGCAAATATAGAATTAATACTTTTTCAAACTTGATTCATTAAAGGTAAAAGGAAGCAAATCGGCAATTGACTGCATTACTCTTACTTGACCCGATGCGCCCATCATAATGACTTTGATTGGTGAATCTTGTTTACTTTCATATTCATACATCACCTGACGACAAGCACCGCAGGGACTTACAGGATAATTTACTTCAAATTGTTTTGAACGAGCAGTAACTGCAACTTTAACGATTTTTGAATCAGGATACTTAGAACCTGCATAGTAAAATGCGGTGCGCTCAGCACATATCCCAGACGGAAAAGCAACGTTTTCTTGATTCGAACCGGTAATTATTTCTCCACTACTTAATTCCAAAGCCGCACCAACCAAAAAATTAGAATATGGCGCATATGCACTCTCACTGATCTCAATTGCCTTTAAAAGCAATGAACGATCTGAATCAACTAAAAACTTCAAATCCTCATAAACCTCTACATTAATATGCAATACTTGATTATTTTTCATCTTTTCGTTAACTCTATTTAACTTTAAAACACACTTTCTCCATGTTCTTATCGAACTAAATTAACACATAGATGTGAAAGTACGTTTATAAATACTCGATTTGACGGAAGAAAGTAACTACTTTTACCTGAAATGAATCAGGAACTTAATAATGTTATTGCAGATTTTCAATCCATCTCTTTACAAGAAATGGACGAGGTTAAACTTCTTAACAGAACGGATACTAAATTCGTTTTCACAAAAAGTGAGCTTGCCAGTTTGCTCAAAGATTCGACAAAAGATTACAAAGTATTAACCATCAACAATCAGCGCTACAGCACTTATAAAACACTCTATTTTGATACCGCTGACTATGAGTTTTATTTAAATCATCAAAAAGGCAAGGAAAATAGATTTAAAGTAAGAATCAGGAAGTACATCGAAAGCTCTCTTTGTTTTTTAGAAGTCAAGAATAAAAAAAAGGGCAGAACCCTGAAAAAAAGAATTGCTATTTCTGATTTTCAGACCGATCTTGATAAAGAGTCTTGTGCTTTTATATCCCAGTGCTTAAATGAAAAAAAAGAATTGTATCCTTCTTTATGGAATTCTTTTTCGAGAATTACCTTGGTTAACCAGGTACTCAAAGAACGCTTAACTATTGATACAGATTTAACTTTTGAGATTAATGGCAAGTCGAAAAATTTACCAAACCTTGTTATTGCAGAAGTAAAACAAGAACGTGTCAGTAGAAATACTCCTTTAGTATCAAAACTGAAGGCCAGGCAAATTAGGCCAACTAGAATGAGTAAATATTGCATCGGATGTGTATTTTTGAAGGACGATTTAAAGTACAATTCGTTCAAAGAAAAAATGCTTACGATTAACAAATTAACTGCATAATGGAAACAGTAATAAGTATATCAGACTGGATATTCAATTTTTTTGTACAACAGGAATCCGGGGAATTATTAGACCATCTTAAAGAACAAGGTGATGCAATTCAAGAGGCTGGGAAGGCTATTAAGAAGAGCATTTCAGACTCAGAGCAACAACCAAAAACTTGGCTTGGTCTACAAATTTTCGACATGGATTTTTGGAAATTACTTTTTCGATTTTTCATGAATTTTGCGGTACTCTTCGTAATTATCAGAATGATCTATTATCCAATTGCTAAACGCAAAGATTATCTTTTTACCTACTTCCTTTTAAGTATTATCATTTTTTCCATCTGTTTTACACTGAAAAAATTCGACTTAGGACTCGGAATGGCCTTAGGACTATTTGCTATTTTCGGAATTATCAGATACCGAACCGATCCCATTCCGATCAAAGAAATGACGTACTTATTTATCGTAATAGGCGTATCCGTTATTAATTCTTTGGCGAATAAAAAAATGAGTTATGCTGAACTAGGATTTGTTAACCTTGCTATCATCACAGCTACCTATAGCTTAGAACGCTTATGGCTCCTAAAACACGAATCAAGAAAAGTAGTTACCTATGAGAAAATTGAGCTCATAAAACCTGAGAATGCAGAACAATTGAGAACGGATCTTGAAAATAGAACTGGACTTAGTATTAGCAGAATACAAATTGGAAAAATTGATTTCCTAAAAGATACTGCGCAAGTTTTTGTTTACTACTACGAGAGTGAACAAGCAACTCATTTTCAAGACGAAGGAATTTCAAACACACTCAATAATAAGTAGACACTAAATTTTCTACCCTTTGCCCGTTTCTCCCTCGTTGGCTTCTCCGAAGTTAAACTTGAGCGTAAATCGTAAAGTTTTTGCCAATGGATGTTGTTGGGAAGTTGGAATTAAATAGGAAAGATCTATTTCCAATGTCTTGTACTTCATGCCTGCACCAATAGCAGCATATTGTCTATTACCTTTCGTATAGTGCTCATAGAAAAATCCTCCCCTTAGTGCAAATCGATGCGCGTACCAATACTCCAAACCTGCGGAAATATTAACTTCTCGCATTTCTTCCTTAAATTTTCCAATTTCTTGCAGATTTTGACTTTCATCATAATAAGCTCCAGGAGCATCCGTGAAAGAACCGAAAATTCCAGAAGCAACTCCTACGTCAGGATTCCGACCGGATTCGATAATGTAATTTCCATTCACATCTTGTTGCGTCACTCCATTTATTTTTTGGTAAAGTGGCGGAGTTGGAACAAGTAGTTTATTCAAATCAACACTAAATGTGAAAAGATTCATTTCGTCTATATTAATGTCTAAGGCAGAACCTAGCCTTAAATTAGCGGGTATAAAATCTCTTATCTGAGTAGAAGTGTATGACATTTTCGCACCAATATTAGAAACATTGAACCCAACGGCTACGTGTGCTTCTTTTCCTTTCAAATCCATTGCTTGACTTCTCCAAAAACCAGATATATCTGCAGCTACACTCTGACCAGGCTTCGTAGTGCCTCCTCCTTGAGTTGTTGTACCGCCTGTAAGGTTTGAAAAAACATACCTAATGGCCACTCCACCAGAGAAACGTTCAGAAAGCATTCTGGTATAACCGAGATCGACAGCAAACTCATTCGGTTTGAAGTCTCGAATAACATCACCTACGTCATTAGTGAAGGTAATGTTACCCAAAGAAAAGTATCGTAATGAACCAGCAAAAGCTTGATTTCTACCTATGGTTTTGTACGCAGAAAGATAAGCAAGATTGATGTCTGGAACCAATGCTTTTAACCATGGTGAATATCCCAAAGACATGCCAAACTCTTGTTTGTTCCCACCTCTGGCCTTCACATAATCATTGTCATTAATCCATGCCAACTTTGACAAGTTCCAATGCACAGAATTCGCGTCAGGTGATAAAGCTACACCCACATCACCCATTGCGCCAGATCTCGAGTCCGGTGCAATTAACAGAAAAGGCACTGCAGTCGTAATCGTATTGAGCTGTAACGAAAAGTCTTGACCTCCAGAAGTTGTTGTCTGTCCCAAAGAGCTATAAGCAAAGACGAACGTGAAAAAACTAGTTAAAAGATGTTTTGTCATTTTTATAAAAAATTGCTAACAAATATACGGAATTGTGGCGGCTTTATTGTGTTTATTTTAAAATAACTAGACGCTCAAACTTCTCAGCCTTAGCACCATTATTGGTTTCTACCTTTACTCGATAAAAATAAGTACCACGTCCTAGACGATCGCCGAATTCATCCGTACCATTCCAGTCTATTCCACTGATGCGAAATCCATCTGAATATAATGAGCGATTCAATGTCTTTACTAGACGACCTGAAACAGTGAAAATTTGTATCTGAACTTCAACTTGAGTACAAATTTGGTTGTGTTCTAACATAAATTCTGTACTCGTGGTAAAAGGATTTGGATAATTGAGAACATGGTCTAATGCCATTTCGGCTGAAACTGAAACCACAAATTCAGTTTGAACCGAACTTGAGTTGTTATAAACATCCCAAGCCTTAAGCTCTAGGGTATGCACACCTTCAGATAAGTCTTCCAATTGATACGCTACGGAACCCGATTGATAGGTGTCTAAACCAGACTCATAATAATCATTGAGAACAATTGATTGCGCAGAATTACCGTCAATTATGGCTGTCAAATCATGACCAATCGAATTTCCCGTAGTATTGATTCCATTTGAATCTGAAAGTAAGCCAAGTATTGTTGGTGATTCGTCTGTTAGTCCGCCAAATACAAAATTCGTATCATTCATAAACAATTGAATCTGCGGACCTTCATTGTCGGTAGCAGCTAATAAATTAACACCACCTACAACTAAACTATCGCTAAAGCCAGTTGCATCTACGGATCCATCATCTGCATAGTAGCTGAGTTTTCCGTTTCCATATTGCAAATTCACATCTTTTGGAGCTACAAAAGTAAAGCTAAATTCACCATTAGTAACCGTAGATTTTCCCGAATAAATCGTACTGTTTTGCTCATTAAAGGTGTACGTACCGCTAGAGGCGTTATTTCCTAAAGTTTGAAATTCTTGAGGTTTATCGTAAACCGTTAAATAAACGACACCATTAAAGGTGTTTAGCAAGTTTCCTGTCCAATCCTCTATGTGTCCTTCTATCTTAACTTTACCCAATGCATTCAATGTATCTAATGATTCAGAACCAATCAAACTATCGTTGATTTTATCAGTTACTATATTGTATTCTGGCAATGCCAATTGCAAAGCTGGATCGCCCAGAAATCCGAACTTTCGTCCATTTTCAGATGCACTGACACTTGCATATGAATTTTTAGTCCCCATGTAAATACTGCCAAATGTTTGACCCTTTCCATCAGCGTCTCGCTTAAAGACCGTATCATAAAACTTTTTATTCATAGTTAGATTGGGACCCGCAAAAACTAAACGCCAAGTTGTAAACATAGCAATTGCACCTCCATCCTTACTTAAAATGAGTAGCTCTCCAGCGGATGTTCTATCAGGATCATCAAAACGGCTGAACTCGCAGGTAGCAGTCATAAAAAATGGCAAACGATAGGAATTAGACCAACCGTTAATCATAGAAATATCCAATATCCGTTCTGTGGCCCAGCCAACCTCTCCTCCATGCCCAATATAATTGACACCAATCACTCCTTCTTGAACCTTGTTCTTTAACTCGTTATATACCCCGTAAAAACGCTCTCCTCCGGGAGTAGATTCTTGAACGTAAGCATCGCTATGCACTTTGTTAATGTTAATCCATGGGTAATCGTTTTCAATCCTATTAGCCACTTGTTCAGTATGGAGGAAATATGTTCCTCCATCTTCGTCATCAGAAACCATAACCAGGTTGTTTTTCCATCGGCCGAAGGTAGAAGAAGAATTTTGAGCATTACAACTGGCTATCTCTCCAGTCCATGAAGCTGATTTTTCGACATACCTCTTAATTTTAGTAACCACCGCCGATGCCTCTGTAGTGGTAGTAATTGGCAGTCTACCCACCGACATATCCAATAAATCATAAGCCGTAAATGCAGCATTATCAGCTAAAATCACAAAATAATCATCCGAAGTAAAGGTTTTCGTTTTATCGGTGTGGGCTAGGCTCTGATATGTAGGAATTAGGTTTTCATTGGCATTAATTTTTCCTTTATTGTCATATGACCCATCTCCAAAAAGCAAAAGATGTTTCGGAATCAAAGTAGGGTCTGTTCCTGCTCTTTGGTAAAACATTCTTAAGAAATGTCGAATCGCCGTTCCGTCACGCATACCTGAAGAAAACTCATTAAATATCTCCTCCGGCGTAACCACATTTACGCTAGTGCCTCTATCTCTGTGAAAGGTCGCTAAATCATTGGCTTGGGAGAGTAATAATGGCGGTGAAATCAAAATTAAATCTGCATAACCTAGGGCATGTAAATTTTGATTGACGACCTGACCATAAGCAATAGGAGATTTCCCCCCATTATCGGTTATGGCGATAAATTGTCGTAACGAATCCGTATTTACGACAAAAGTCTTGGTAGAGGATATGTCAGTAAAATCTATACTTGAAACTTCGTGGTGATTGGTAATGTCCCAAATTGCTGTTACTTGAGCGGCATTTGTCAGCTGAAATTCCGAAACTTGCCCAGTACCAATAGAATTAATGTCTTGAAACTTCATACTATTACCAACCATGATCAGTTTTCTTCTCACGTTAAGTTCAAGTACATCCATAAACCCTTCAGCAGTAATTGATCCTGCGTGTCCGTAATTGACATTAACCAAAATAGATGAAGGTGCATTTTCCAAATAAATGGTAGATGTTCGGAGCGTAGCGTAATCATACGATGATGGAGGTATTGAACCAAGCGTTATGGTTTCAGAAACACCAGAGATCGAAACAGTGAAATTGCAATTGGTAGTAGACCTACTTGCCAGCTTTGTTACAAGTTTAATTGAGTCTGCTGTAATATTCGGAACCGAAAAGTTGTACGTATAAGAGTCAACCAATGAATTGTAACGATCTCCATACCATTCTCTTCCAGATTCCCAAAAATTAATGCGTTCAGCCTCATTGTACATGTAGTCATCAAACGACGTTACTATTTGATTTGCGAGGCTCGTGCTTTGTGCTTGGCTCATTACTCTTTTTGGAGACTCGGACGCATCTACGTGTATGAAATAAAAACTAGTGTCCGAGAAATGATTTAATACATGGTGTAGTTCAGAACCAGTCTGTTCAATTCGATGCGGTCCATTACCATAAAACAACAAATAATCATCTGAATCAAAGGAACCGTCTACATCGTTTCCAACAAATGAAGACGCATTTTTCATTAAATCGTCAGGCCTAAAACTTGCATTGTTTTCGCCTAACAAGCCTGCCCCATTTCCGTAAATGTGAATCGACCTGGGATCCAACGAATCCATATCAATACCCAAGCCAGCTAAAAGATTGTAGTCTACCTTATAGACACCGTCGCTTACAATGCCCATTTTGTACCATTCGCCAGAAGAAAGAACAGAATTGTTCACATAAGATTTACCCTTATTTTTAGTCGTTGCCTTACCAGCGTATTCGAAACGAAGCTTAAAACTGGTGATTTTTCTTATTTCTCCGCGCTCTTTAACTAAAGGAATAAACGAGTATACTAGGTATGATTCTTTCCGTTGTGACGTGTTTTTGAATAAAATTTCTGGAGTCGCCTTAATCAAATTGGAAAATAATAATGGAACTGATTTTTCCAACTCACTCAATTCAGTAGTTTCAAATGATTCAATACTAACTCTTTCTATTTCTCTGGGTATCAAATTCTTTTTTACTTCGCTAAATAACAAAGGCTCAACTTCGTTAGATTGTTGACAACCTATGCATTGTAAAAACGACCCTTGATTCGTAAAAGCAGGATCTTCCCAATCGATGCGGGTACCCCTCTTTGTTTGGCCACTAACAGACAACACCAAAGAAAACAAGGTAATACTTAAAACAAAAATATTCAAGAAGTGAGTCTCTCTGTAAGTCTGGTTCGTTTTCATAATTAACATTCTTCAGCAAACGCTACAAATAATCGATTTATTACTAACAACACATTAAAAATAATGTTTTAGCGAAAAAATTATTGTCCTACGAATAATTGCACAAGCGGTTCAACAAAATAGACTTGCGTATTTACTCTTTATTACTGCAGCACGTAACAAAGATGTAAATATTTCGTTAAGGGGGGTTTACAAATAGGTTTGAGCAATTTTTAATTTCTTGACCAAAATAAGGTTAAACCAGTTGCTAATTCAAGCTAAATCCCGCATTTAATCAAGTTGGATGTTGGCTTTATGAATGCAATTTTAAGAATAAAATTGGTCTGAAAACAAAAAAAAACCGTAACCAATTTTTATATGACAGGTTATAGAGGTAAATTTGATTTTGAAAAACTAGTACTAATGAACTATTTAAAAATTAGGTTAATAGCGCTTATCGCAGTGATATCAGGGCTTGTGGCCTCTTGTAGCTATGAAAAAAGCTCTGTCACTGGATGGGATTACAACAACCCAGCATATGGAGGTTTTCAGAAAGTTCCTTATGAAGAACAAGAAACCGGCCCTGGTTTAATTCTAATTGAAGGAGGAACATTTACCATGGGTAGAGTAGAGCAAGAAGTAGCTCAAAATGGGGACAATATTCCAAGAAGAGTAACGGTTTCTTCCTTTTATTTGGATGAGACAGAAGTGAAAAATATGGATTGGTGTGAATACCTTTATTGGGTAGGAAGAACGTATACTGATTTCCCAATGATACATCAAAAAGCACTACCAGACACGGTTTGTTGGAGAGAGAAATTAGCTTACAATGAGCCCTATGTAGATTATTACTTGAGACACCCGTCGTACAGAGATTATCCGGTTGTTGGTGTTAATTGGCTCCAAGCAACTAATTTTTGTGCTTGGAGAACAGATCGAGTAAACGAGCAAATTTTAATTAGAGAAGGAATTATTATTCCAAATCCAAACCAACAGAATAATCCGTTTACAACCGATGCTTATTATACGAATCAGTTTCATGACTCAGACAATCCTAGAGGTCAAATTCCAGACCTTGACCCTTCTAAAGGTGGTGGAGATGCGTCAAGCGGAAAAGTAAAAACAAAAAACTTAGGTGTTAGAATCGTGAAAATGTCTGATGGTATTTTACTTCCTCGATATCGACTGCCGACAGAAGCTGAATGGGAGTACGCAGCGTATGGTTTAATTGGAAACACCATTGACGAGCGTATTGTAGAACGAAGGATCTATCCTTGGAATGGTCATTGGGTGAGAAATCCTGACGACAAATGGCAAGGAGACATGATGGCTAATTTTGTGAGAGGAAGAGGAGATTATATGGGTGTAGCTGGTCACTTAAATGACAATGCCGATGTGACGGCGCCAGTTTATTCTTATTGGCCAAACGATTATGGCCTGTACAACATGGCTGGCAATGTTTCGGAATGGGTCATGGATGTCTACCGACCACTTTCTTCTGTAGACTACGATGAATTTAGACCGTATAGGGGTAATGTATTTAAAACGAAACGTTTAAATTCTGCTGGCCAAATTGATGAAAAACACGATGAGACCATCTACGACGTTGACGGAATTAAAGAATATTTAGCCTTATTTGAAGCTGAAAGAATTGCAAATAAGAGGCTAGACTCTATTGAAATTGAATTATTGAAAGTAATCAATGAGTATGTTGATGAAGCAATTGTTATCAATAATTTGCGTCAGCCTGTTGAAGCTTCTAGAAAAGTGAGAGAGATTTACGACCAAGTTTTTGATGATTTTGATTTACAAGTTACAGGTGATCCCAAATATGCAGAGTATCAAATCGAAATCTCACCTATGCTTAGAAAAGGTATAGCTGAATATATTATCAATACACCTGGTAATATAAAAATGAGAAACGTTACCGATGAAGAGAACCTACATAGAAGAAATTACCGTCAGGCAGACAATATTGACTACCTAGATGGTGATTTAAAATCATCTATCAGCTATCAAGATGATAACGTGATTGAACAAATTAATGCCAAAGAGCGGAATGAAGATTGGGTAATGTACCAATCTGGAGATCAAACGAAATTATCAGGCATTAAACAAGTGGGTGCTCCAACTTCACTGATTTCGGATCATTCCATGGTTTACAAAGGTGGTTCTTGGAGAGATAGAGCGTACTGGATGAATCCAGGAACAAGAAGATTTATGGATAGTAATGTATCTAATGCTTATGTTGGGTTTAGATGTGCTATGGATCGAGTTGGTTCACCGAAAGGTCTAGGATATAGATAATTAAAAGAATATTTAATAAATTCCCGTTTCGATTAACCGAAACGGGATTTTTTATGCAAAATATTTACGAAGAATACTTGAGCTCCAGTCAAGTATGCACTGACACCAGAGCTATCGTGCGAGACTGCATGTTCTTTGCGCTGAAAGGTGATAACTTTAACGGAAACCATTTTGTAGAACAAGCGCTAGAACGAGGTGCTCGTATCGCAATTGTTGATGAAGAAAAAGCCCAAATTCCAGGCAAAACTATTCTAGTAAAGGACTGCCTGAATAGTCTACAAGATTTGGCTAAACTCCATCGAAATTCATTGACAATTCCAATTATAGGTTTAACAGGAAGTAATGGGAAAACGACTACTAAAGAGCTTATCGCTGCTGTCTTAAGCACAAAATATCATGTATTTGCTACGACGGGCAATTTAAACAACCACATTGGTGTTCCCTTGTCACTGCTCTCTATCAATCAAAAACATGAAATTGCTATAATCGAGATGGGAGCCAATCATCAAAAAGAAATCGAATTTCTAGCGGCATTAGCAAAGCCCAATTACGGTATGATAACCAATATAGGAAGAGCTCACCTAGAAGGGTTTGGAGGAATCAAAGGCGTACTAAAAGGCAAAAAAGAACTCTATGACTACTTAGAAGAAGTTAAGGGCTCTGTCTTTATTAATCAAACTGACGCTATTTTAACAGGAATTGAGCCCCAGAAAACCACGAATCATTACTATGGCGGGAATTCTCCCATTTCTGGGGAGATTCTTTCGAATTCAGAATTACTTAATGTAATCATTACTATCAACAACACGCAATCAACCATAAAAACTAAATTAGTTGGCAGCTATAATCTGAATAATATTTTGGCTGCAGCTTGTATTGGCAATCATTTCAAGGTTAATCTTGCTGAAATTAAATTAGGATTAGAAAATTATGTACCTGATAATCATCGGTCACAATTTATAGAAACAGAAAAAAATCAGATAATTCTGGATGCCTATAACGCCAATCCTAGCAGTGTCGAAGCTGCACTACTCAATTTTTCTCAAAGAAAGGAAACCAATAAACTGGTTATCTTAGGCGATATGCTCGAATTAGGTTCCGATAGTAGTTTAGAGCATGAATCTATTTTTCAGCGATTAATTAAGCTCGATTTAGAAGGGATTCTTGTTGGTGAGGCGTTTATGAAATTACAGCAAAATCAATTTATTTGTTTTGAAAATGCGGCTGCCGCATTGGCCTATCTTCAAATGAATAAGGTGTCTGAAACAGCTATACTTATTAAAGGCAGCAGAGGAATTCAATTAGAATTGGTACTTTCTGCTCTTTAATCTTTCAATACGTTTCGAGCAATAACGATCTTTTGAATTTCTGACGTTCCCTCATAAATTTGAGTGATTTTAGCATCGCGCATTAGCCTTTCTACATGATATTCTTTAACAAAACCATAACCACCATGTATTTGAACCGCTTCAACGGTCTGTTCCATCGCTACTTTTGAAGCATATAATTTTGCCATCGCGCTGGATTGGTCATAATTTAAACCATTGTCCTTATCCACGGCCGCTTTAAGGCATAAATTTCTAGCTGCCTCAATCTCAGTAGCCATGTCTGCAATTTTAAATTGTATTGCTTGATGTTTTGCAATTTCAACACCGAATGCTTTTCTTTCTTTAGCATAAGCCATTGCAAGTTCAAGTGCTCCAGAAGCAATACCTAAAGCTTGGGATGCTATTCCTATTCTTCCTCCTGCCAATGTTTTCATCGCAAATTTAAACCCAAAGCCATCCTCTCCTATTCGATTTTCTTTCGGCACTTTAACATCATTAAACAACAAAGTATGTGTGTCAGAAGCACGTATGCCCAGTTTATCCTCTTTCGCTCCCACAATAAATCCATCCATTCCTCTTTCTACAATGAAGACGTTAATTCCTCTATGTCCAAGATCAGTATTAGTTTGAGCAATGACCAAATAAACTGATGCAGTTCCCCCATTGGTAATCCAGTTTTTAGTACCATTCAGCAAATAGTGATCTTCTTTTTCAATTGCAGTTGTTCTTTGGGAAGTAGCATCAGAACCAGCCTCAGGCTCACTTAAGCAAAAAGCGCCTAACTTCTCTCCTTTTGCAAGTGGCACAAGGTATTTTTGCTTTTGATCTTCTGATCCATATGTTTCCAATCCCCAACAAACCAGCGAATTATTAACAGACATGCATACCGAAGTCGACGCATCTATCTTAGAAATTTCTTCCATCGCCAAGACATAAGACACCGTATCCATTCCACCACCGCCGTACTTCGGATCCACCATCATTCCAAGAAATCCAAGCTCACCTAGTTGCTTTACCTGCTCTTCCGGAAATTTCATTTCACGATCCCGATCGATAACTCCCGGCAGACAAACGTTTTTTGCAAAATCTCTTGCAGCATCTCTAACTGCCTTTTGTTCTTCTGTTAAATCAAAATTCATAATTGCTTAAACTCCTATTTATTGAGTAGGCTTCAAATTTATATGATTATATTCAAAGCCCACTGATTTTAGCAGACTTATTATGCAAGCATACTATATTATTGGCTTAATGTCTGGCACATCGCTCGATGGAATTGATCTTTGCTATGCTCAATTTTACAACAATGGAACAGACCGCTATGAGTTACTAAATGGTAAAACAATTAAATACACCTCTGAAATTCAAAAGCTTCTTTTAAAAGCAGATCAATGCACCGCAATAGAGCTGATGCAAATAGATGCTGACTTGGGAATTTATTTCGGAGAACAAATTAAATTATTCATCCAGGAAAATGACATTCAGCAAATCGATGCTATTGCAAGTCATGGTCATACTATTTTTCATAATCCTAAAAATCACTTCTCCACCCAAATCGGCAGTCCTGCACAAATTCATGCCATTACGGACATCAAAACAATTGCTGATTTTCGATCAGTTGACGTGGCTTTGGGTGGTCAAGGCGCCCCTTTGGTTCCGATTGGAGATCAATTTCTATTCAGCAATTATTCTTCCTGCCTTAACCTTGGAGGAATCGCAAACATATCATTCGACCAGCAACATAAGAGAATCGCCTATGATATCTGCATCTGTAATATGGCACTAAACTTCTTGGCTTTAAAACTCGGCCACAGCTATGACAAAAATGGAAACATTGCCAGCTCAGGTCAAATCAATTTAAAACTATTAAACGAGCTTAATCAGTTCCATTATTTCTCAAGCGAACCGCCCAAATCGTTGGGAAGAGAACAATTTGACGATTGGTATATACCGCTTCTAGAAAATTCAAGTATATCTGTCCCTGACATGATGGCTACAACTGCAGAACATATTGGTATGCAAATTGGCAAACTTATTCCGAAAGGAAATTGTCTTTTGACTGGTGGAGGTGTATTCAATACAAGCTTAATTAATGCGCTTAAGAAGCATACCCAAAGTACATTAGAAATTCCTAACAACAACATGGTTGATTATAAAGAAGCACTGGTATTTGCTTATTTAGGAATGTTGCGATTAACTAATCGTATAAATACACTTTCGTCAGTGACTGGTGCTAATCGGGATTCAATTGGCGGATGCATCTACGGCTAACTGACCGAGTTTGTTTATTCTTAAACCCCTTGAGCAACAACTTTTTAACAGTGCTATTTCAAGGGCAATATTTTGCTACATTTGTAGCTGAAATTAAGTAACGTGTATACAGAACAAACAGAGATTAAGAAAACACTGATGAAGGAACTTTTAGAGCGATTTGAAAATAAACGCCCAGAAATTGTTTTTGAGTGGAAAGATGCAGAAACAGAGGCAGAAGGATGGGTAGTAATCAATTCATTGCGCGGAGGCGCAGCCGGTGGTGGTACAAGAATGAGGATTGGATTGGATAAACGAGAAGTAGAATCTCTAGCCAAGACAATGGAAGTTAAGTTTACCGTGGCAGGTCCGCCGATTGGTGGTGCAAAATCAGGTATTAATTTCGACCCTAATGACCCTAGAAAAGAAGGAGTTCTTAGAAGGTGGTATGCAGCTGTTACTCCCCTTCTTAAGCATTATTACGGAACTGGTGGTGATTTGAATGTTGATGAAATCCACGAAGTAATTCCGATTACTGAAGATTGCGGAGTTTGGCACCCTCAAGAAGGTGTGTTCAACGGTCATTTTCAACCCAGGGAAGCGCAGAAAATTAATCGAATCGGACAGCTTAGACAAGGTGTTCTTAAAGTTATAGAAGACAATCAATATAGTCCTGAAGTTGCCAATAAATATGTTATTGCGGACATGATAACTGGTTATGGCGTTGCCGAATCTGTTAAACATTATTACAATATTTACGGCGGAAATGTAAAAAACAAAAGAGTAGTCGTCCAGGGATGGGGCAATGTAGGTTCGGCAGCAGCCTATTACATGGCTCAGGATGGTGCAAAAATAGTTGGTATCATTGATAGAAATGGTGGTTTGATTAATCAAGAGGGGTATGCCCTATCTGAAATCAAAGAATTATTCCTGAGCAAAGATGGAAACCAGCTTTCTGCTGACCAAATGCTTTCATTCGATGAGGTCAACAACCGAATTTGGGACTTAAATGCTGAAGTATTTTTACCTTGTGCGGCATCTCGGCTTATTACAAGAGACCAGGTAGACAGAATGGTTACAAATGGCATTGAAGTAATTGCAGCTGGAGCCAATGTTCCATTTGCAGATCCAGAAATTTTCTTTGGACCCATTGCAGACTATACGGATAGTCAAATTAGTATTATTCCTGATTTTATTTCTAATTGTGGGATGGCGAGAGTTTTTGCTTACCTGATGGAAAATGATTTAAATGAATTGACAGATTCCAATATTTTTCAGGACACATCAAACACAATAAAGCAAGCTTTGGAGGAATCTTACAAGGTCAATGATTCAAAAAAGCACATTGCAAAAACGGCCTTTGAAATCGCGTTAAATCAATTAATTTAAAAATATGGCAACGGCAATTGTAATTGTATTTATTCTGGGTTATTTCGCAATAACTATAGAGCATAGTTTAAAGATAGACAAACTCGTTCCCGCTCTTTTAATGATGGCGGTAGCCTGGGCACTGGTTGCATTTGGCATTGATGGATTTGAAAATTGGTTTGACTCAGGATCCAGTCACCTACTCAATGGAAAAGATGGATTCCAGAATTTCGCTGATCTGCCATTGCATGCTTCCGATCACGGACACGGTCTTGCAAGTAAAAGCAGCTGGTTAGAGCACACACTATTGCATCATTTTGGTAAAACTTGTGAAATATTAATTTTTCTTGTGGGCGCCATGACTATCGTGGAAATCATTGACCATTTTAATGGCTTTAGTACGATTAAAGGCTTCATTAAAACCAACAAAAAAAGTGTTCTACTGTGGATTATCTGTGTATTGGCATTTATACTTTCAGCCATTATTGACAACCTGACTGCAACCATAGTGTTGATTACCATTTTAAGAAAACTCATACCAAGTAACAAAGACCGTATTTGGTTTGCTGGCTTAATCATCATTGCGGCCAATGCCGGTGGTGCCTGGTCCCCAATTGGAGATGTTACAACAACCATGCTGTGGATGGGCGAAAGGGTGACAACAGTTAAATTAATTGAATACTTGATTCTTCCTTCTCTCGTCTGTATGATTATTCCAACAATTCTCGCCACCTTTTTACCAGCGTTTAAAGGGAATTTTGAGCCCATGGAAGATCAAGGTGAAATAAATAAAAGAGGTCCATTGATGCTGTATCTTGGGTTAGGATTAATCGTTTTTGTACCTATTTTTAAAACCGTCACACACCTTCCACCCTACGTTGGTATGATGATGTCGTTAGGTTTGGTTGCCCTAGTCGCGGAGTTCATAAGTGCAAGACAATTCAGTCTAACCGATCAATCTGCAGCTGCAGACCCACATTCTGGACACGCCTCCAGCCCAACATTTAGGGCGCTTTCAAAAATTGAAATGCCTTCTATCTTATTTTTCTTGGGAATATTAATGACAGTAGCTGCATTAGAATCTCTTGGTTTAATTTTTGTATTTGGCCAAGATGTTCAAGCTACAATGGACACAAACTTATTTGTTTTGTTACTTGGAGCAGGTTCTGCAGTTATAGATAATGTACCACTTGTAGCTGCAAGTATGGGTATGTTTGATCCGAACGAATTTGTAGCCGATCATTCAGTATGGCATTTTATTGCATATGCTGCTGGTACAGGTGGTTCTATGTTAATTATTGGGTCAGCTGCCGGTGTTGTTGCTATGGGGATGGAAAAAATTTCCTTCTTTTGGTACCTGAAAAAAATTGCTTGGTTGGCTTTGATTGGTTACTTAGCCGGAGCAGGTGTTTATTATGTAATAAGTGGAATTTAAACTCCAAAAACGATAAGAAATTATGTTAGCTAAAATTATTTTTTTTATACAAGAAGGGGCTGAAAATGGAACGGGTCTGAGCGATTTGGAAAACAACACACAATCTCTTTGGGATTTAGTGTTTGGTTGGACGCCTCCTGTAATTGACGAAGCAACCAATGAAATTATTGAGGCTGGCTATTACAGTATGACCAGTGTTGTGATCGTTTCATTGCTGTTGTTTTTATCTGTGATGGCCATATATATTTTCATTGAGCGCTACTTAAATATTCGCAAAGCACTAAAAGAAGAGCAAAGCTTCATGGTCCAAATTAAGAGCTACATGACGGACGGCAATTTAGATGGTGCCAAAAACTTGTGCACCACTACGGATAATCCAATGGCTAGAATGGTAGAAAAAGGCGTTATGCGTGTTGGGAAACCGGTTGGTGACATCAAGGCGTCCATAGAGAATGTCGCGGACTTAGAAGTACACAAGCTGGAAAATCGAATATCCGTTTTAGCCACCATTGCTGGTGCAGCTCCTATGCTCGGGTTTTTAGGAACTGTGATTGGTATGATGAGAACATTTAACGACATGCGGGCATTCGGTGTAGATTTGAATAAAATGTCTGGCGGAATGATGGAAGCCATGGTAACCACTGTCGCAGGACTAATTGTTGGAATAATAGCATACGCATCGTACAATTTTCTCGTTAGTAAGATGGGTCAGGTCATTCACAAAATGGAGCACACATCTATCTCCTTTCTAGATATTTTAGAAGAACCCGGTAAATAATTTGTTATGGCAATAAAAAGGCAAAATACGATCAAATCAGAAGGGGCTATGTCATCCATGACTGACTTGGTTTTCTTGTTACTGATTTTCTTCATTATTCTGTCTACTATGGCTTCAACTGGCATTGAAGTGAAAGTTCCTCGTGGTAAAAACCAGAATAATGTGCCTTCAGATAATGTAACGGTTTCTATTAAACTAGAAAACGGTACAACCAGACTTTATGTAGACGATAGAGAATTTACCTACGTAAATCGAAACAGTAATGAAATCGATGCAGCTAAACTCACGCAAGCCATAGCAGAAAACATGAGTGAAGACCATGTAGTTGAGCTAAAAGCCGCTGAAGACGTGGCCTACATTTGGCCAGCGCAAGTAATTGATGTGGTGAAACAAAACAAATGGACCATCGTATTGATATACAGAACCAATTAATGGTAAATGGACACAACTCAAAAAGAATACAAAAGAACGGCATTGATCCTAGCACTGATCTTTTTCTTGCTTGTATTGCTTATGCTACTTCTGATGAGTTTTGTAAAAGCCGATCCGCCATTTTCTAGTGAACAGCTTGAAATGGTTGAGCTTGACTTTTCTGGAGGTGGAGGTAGTGAAGGAGCTGTAAGTGAATCAACCTCTGAAGAGAGCAATAGCTCCTTAGACCAACCCGAAGATCCTGTTGAAACCCACGAAGACCCAGAATCGCCCGTAGAGAAGCCAGACGAGCCCGTTTCTGATGGTACTTCTGATCAGGAAACGGAAGACCAAAGCAACAATCCGTCGAACGATTTCAGTAATATTTTTGGTAATGGCTCTAGCAATTCTGGAAATGGCAATGATAATGATGGGGACAATGGATCAGGTACAGGTTCAGGACCAAATATTGGTTCGGGAACAGGCAAAATGGGTTCAGGTAGAGACTTATTAGAGACACCAAAAGAACCCAAGAACCCCATCACTGCAATTGGAGTGGTAATGGTTAAAATTTTTGTTAAAAAAGACGGCACGGTAGATCCTGCCAGAACACAAGTATTACACGATCATCCCAAAACTACCTCAACCTATCAAGAGCATTGGACGCTGGCAAAGAAAACAGCCAATAAATATAAATTTGAAAAGATAAGTGCTGGTAAAAAGTTAGAATACACTACTATTAAAATAACCTTTACTAGTGGATGACTTACGAGACCGCTATTGACTACCTGTTCAAGCAACTTCCTAATTACCAGCAACAAGGAACCGAAGCCTACAAACCCGGACTTAACCATATAAAAAGCTTCTGCAATCACCTGGGCAACCCCCAAGACACTTTTAAAAGCATACATCTAGCAGGAACTAATGGCAAAGGTTCTACTGCACACATTATCGCAGCTGTACTGCAAAAAAGCGGTTATAAGGTTGGGATTTATTCATCTCCGCATCTCATTGATTTCAGAGAAAGAATTAAGATTAATGGCAAATATATTTCTGAGGAAACGGTGACTCAGTTTGTGCAAGAAAATACTCCCTATTGCGAAACGAATCAGATCAGCTTTTTTGAATGGACAACTGCTTTAGCATTTGCATACTTTTCTGCCGAAAAGGTAGATTTTGCCATTATCGAAACTGGTCTTGGTGGTCGATTGGATTCGACTAATGTTCTTCGTCCAATTTTATCCATAATTACCTCTATTGGATTAGACCATACTCCTATTCTCGGAACATCATTAGAAGAAATAGCATTTGAAAAAGCCGGAATAATTAAACCCAAAACACCCGTTTTGATTGGTTTTTTG